>JAFGIW010000042.1 GCA_016929415.1 Chitinispirillaceae bacterium
AATAGGCCCGGCATTAGCACCTTGGTGAGCGGTTTCGTGAAACGGTAAATTGTACCTAACTGCATTTTTTACCGCGGGGTTCGGGCCTACCGGCGGATGGATAACCTCGATTGTGTGCAGTGAAAATGGGACGGTCTTTGCCGGAGCATTTTCCGGTGGTATTTTCAAATCCACCGATCGCGGCGCCACCTGGACCCCGACCGACTCCAATTTGTCGGCAGTGACGATTACGGCACTTACCCTTGTCGGAAATCGTCTCACCGTTTATACAGATGGCCATGGTAAATTATTTTCGACTGATGAGGGAGCTCACTGGGTGTCGGTCACTATACGAGGTGCAGACTTTCAAACCTTGTCGGTTGCTGCGGGCAGTGACGGAGAAATATTTGCCCAGGAGTATTGTTGCCTGTCGCGTTCCACCGACGGCGGACAAACCTGGAGTGAGGTCAGCGCGTTGGCACCGTATAATTTTCCGATGGTCGTGGCAGGAAACGGGGTGCTTATCAGGGCAGATGAACCATATAAGGGCATCGTTCGCTCCACCGACAGCGGCGCACGATGGACATCGGTAACTTCCGATCTGTTTGGGGACAAAAGAGCCGGTGTGCTCTCTATCGGCGATACGGGAAACATTGTAGCAGGAACCGAAGAAGGAATTTATTATTCTACCGATTATGGTGCGAGCTGGACAGCCGCTAATGGAGGCAAAAGTCGCATGGGAGTGAATACGCTCGGGGTAGATGTGGATGGCACCATGTATGCGGGAACCTCGGCAGGCGTACTTCGCTCCATCGACGGAGGCATGGTATGGGCTCCTTTCAGTACCGGTATAACCGAGCTCTGGAATGGCTATCTGCTAGAGTGTCGCACACAGGACCTGCAAGCAGAAATCACCATCAATGGCGCACAGCTACGTTCAACATCCGAAAGTGAAGGTATCGGATCGTTTTCCATCGCTGCTGATAAAATCGGGCGGAGCGATGCAGCGCAGCGATTGTCGAATAAGCTGCAACGAGTGGTGGCGAATGGTTCCGTAGTAAGCATTGAGCGTGGGAATGTTATCGAAGAATTCTCGATCTCAAGCACCGGAATCAGGCAGGATTTTGTTATTATCGACAGACCTCGCGGAAACGGCGATCTACTGTTGGAGCTTGCAATCGAAGGTGCGACGGCGCAATTCGGGAAAACCGACGATTGTGTCGAACTACTGATGCATAACGGCAGAAAACTTATCTATAATGCGTTGAATGTAGTGGATGCGGTGGGAAGAAATCTTGCCGCGCGATTCGAAAATGGGGAACATTGCAACGTCATTGTGTCGGTTGAGGACGGGGATGCAATCTACCCGGTTCGTATCGATCCGACTATTACGGATGCGGACTGGCTGAGTATGGGAGCGTATCCGGGGGTTGATGGCCGCGTGCTTGCCCTAGCGGTAGACGCTTCCGGCAACGTCTATGCGGGTGGAGATTTTATTGCTGCGGGGGAGGTGATTGCCAATCGTATCGCCAAATGGGACGGTGCCGTCTGGAGTGCTCTGGGCAGCGGAATGGACAGTGTTGTCTTAGCCCTCGCCATTGACGATTCGGGCAACGTTTATGCGGGAGGACAATTTACCGTCGCCGGCGGAACACCTGCAAGCTATATCGCCAAATGGAATGGCGTTGCCTGGAGTACGCTCGGGAGTGGTGTGGGCAGGGGAACTACTTTCGGCGTTGCCGCGTTAACCATTGACGATTCGGGAAATGTTTATGCCGGCGGTTTTTTTGATAGTGCAGGCGGCGTTGCCGCAGGCAATATTGCCAAATGGGACGGCGAAACATGGAGTGCACTGGGCAGCGGAGTGAACCGCCCCGACCGAGGAACAGGAATCAATACAAGGGTGCCGTATGTCCACTCCCTTGCAACGGACGCTTCGGGGAACCTCTTCGCCGGCGGATGGTTCGATTCGGCGGGAACAGTGGTCGTGAACGGTATCGCCAAATGGGACGGCGAAACATGGAGTGCACTGGGTAGCGGAGTGAGCCTGAGAACAAAATCGCATCCTTATGTCAAAGCCCTGGCGTTTGACGATTCCGGTAACCTGTATGTCGGCGGGCTGTTTGATACGGTAAGCGGTACCGCAGCCAAACGCATTGCCGTATGGAACGGCGACACGTGGAGCGCACTGGACAGTGTAACGACGTACTCTATCACATCACTTGCGATCCATGGTTCAGGCAGCCTGTATGCCGCTGTTGATGATACGTATATTGTCAAATGGGACGGCAATGCATGGAGTACTCTCAAATGCAGCATGTTTCGTTTTGCCTACGTGTGTGCACTAGACCCTTCCGATAACCTTTATATTGGTAGTTATGGAGGAGGATTCGGGGTTGAATGCGGCATTGCCAGGTGGGATGGCAGTGCATGGAGTGCTCTGGGTAGCGGAACCAACGGGAGAGTTACATCACTTGCAGTAGATAGTACCGGCAACCTTTATGCTCAAGGATATTTTACTACTATCGGCCAAACAGCCGCGAATGGTATTGCCAAATGGGATGGCAGTGCATGGAGTGCTCTGGGTACAGGGGTAAATGGTGACATAGCCGACCTTGCCGTTGACCGGTCGGGCCATCTTTATGCCGGCGGATCGTTCGATAGTATCGGCGGTATAGCTGCCAGAAATATCGCCCAATGGGATGACGGTGCCTGGAGTGCTCTGGGCAGCGGTACTAATGGTCCTGTATCTTCCCTTGTATTGGACGATTCCGGCAATCTTTACACAGGCGGGAGATTCGATACGGCCGGCGGGGCAGCAGTGCAGAATATAGCCGGATGGAACGGCAGCACATGGAGTGCGATAGGGAGCAGAATTGACGGTTGGGAGGAATGGGGTATCGGGGAAATGGCGATGGACGGTAAGGGAAATCTCTATTTAAGCGGCTATTATGAACCTGTCGATGAACTTTACCTGATACGTATTGCCAAATGGGATGGCGGTTCATGGAGTTCGATTACTGAAGGCCTTCGTTTCAGAATTTCGGCACTTGTAGCAGACAATGCCGGTACCCTTTATGCAGGTGGCGATGAAGACGTCTCGGGTTCCCTCAAGGCTATTGCCAAATGGGACGGTACCTCATGGAGTGCACTGGGTACGGGAGTAAATGATCACGTCTACGACCTTGCCGTTGACCGGTCGGGTCGTCTTTATGCGTGTGGCTATTTCGATCGGGCCGGCGGTAACGTGGCGAACCATATCGCTCAATGGGACGGCAGCACCTGGAATGCGATCGGGAGTGGAATGAATGATGTTGTGAGTGTTCTTGCAATCGATAGTGCCAATACACTTTATGCAGGCGGCAGATTTTCAATTGCCGGTGGAAAGGTTTCACCGTGTATTGCCCGATGCAAAATCAACGAAGCGCACGTTAAATCACCCAATATGGTCAAAAAATTACCACCCGCATGCACCTATGATTCCCGCAAAGGCCTCATCCGCTTCGCCCTTCAAAATGCTGCCGATGTAACGTGTCGCCTGTTTACCCTCAACGGTCGTGAAATTTTCGGTACTTCGCAGTTTCTGCCCAAAGGAAAGCACTCTTTACGAATAAACAATTCACCTCTTGCGCAGGGCAGCTATGTTATTTATTTCAAAGCGGGAACCGAGTCGCTGCGATGGAGCACCTGCATTGAACTAGACGCCTCCCACCTGCGGTTTTAAGGATCGAAGGAACTCACAGCTCTACTGCGGGGTTCTTCAATTATCTGCTAAAACCGTTTCTTCCACATATAACATTTTTTGATAAATCGCAAATGTTGAGTTAGAGGGTTGATGAGTTGGCTCCGAAGAGGAACAGGGCAAAAGGAAACGCAAATACAACTTACCATAAACAGGGGATAACCGTACCTTATTACAAAGGAGCAACCATGCGTGACGATCTCACTTTTCTGGCGACGGCAATCGGAAGCCTACCTCACGTCTCGGCGGCGGAAGCGCTCGACGTGATCTTCTCCACTATTCCCTCCTGTCCGATCTGGCCGCAGCTCCCCAAGAGGGACTGGCGCGAGCAGATGGAGATACAGTACAGCGAGGGGCTTCCCTGCGTGGTGATCGACGAGGCGAAAAAACGCATGTTTTTCGATACCGGTGATACGGAAGCCTGCGCTGTGGCGATGGGGAAGTTTTACGAAACGTATATGGCGGCTGAAGAAAGCGACGACTGGTCGGCGTTCGCCATATCACCGGCATTCTCCGCAGGTATTCCCGCCTTTGAGGAGCGGCTGAAAAAAACGGCAGCCACATTTCTTAAAGTGCAGACCATCGGCCCGATCTCCTTCGACCTGAGCGGCGAGTCGGGGTACATGGATGCCTACGTCGCCGCGCTTTTCCTGTCCCATACGGAGCTAGGGAGATTCCCGTCGGTGGGGTGACGGAACACATCTCACCTGATGAAGTTGCCGCTTCGGCGGAGGCTGGGACCCAGCATGAGGAAATGTGTCTTCACATGTATCCATTTCTTTCCTATTCCATTTCTTCAATCTACGGGAATTCTGATTTCAGGAGCGGGAGTTCCACCCCCGCACCCCGGCCAGAGAGGGTTTTTCAGCAAAAACCTTCTCTGGACTCTCCGTGCTGCCCGAAGGGCGGGGTAATAGGGTGAGATAAAATAGCGCAAAAAATCCACCTTTTCTGTATTTTAACAAAGTAGCATTACTCATTCCTTCTTTTCATCACGATCACGCCTGCCGGGGGGGATTACAATTATATTATATCAGTGAGGAGAGGGACCCCCATGAGACCTGCATTGAACTATGCACTGTTCTGCACCTGTACGGCAATTGCAACCCTGCTTCTCTGCGCTAAGCAGCCCTCCGACCCCGCCGAAGACCCGAACAACGCGAAGCTCGAGCTTCTGGTCGATGATGCGGACACGACGGTTGTCAACGGTGCACCGCTGCCGATCAAGCTTGCGGTTTCCTATCCGGTCCATGTGGAGAGCATCCATCTCACCTCGACCTGCGGCGGTTTCGATACCACGGTTCACCCCGACCCGTTTAAAACGGCCGACACCCTTTTCTTCGATGCGGTTTTTACCCGTGAAGGGTCCTGCATGATCTACGCGGACGCGATGTTTTACGAAAGGCAATTCGAGGACAGGACGGCCTCGCTGCCGGTCCGCGTACTCCCCAAACCGACGGAGCTAACCTTAACCCGGGTCCCGCCGGATTTCGCCACGCTTGTCGGGCGGGCCGATACGCTGCTCTTCATCGCCTCTGCCGGCGGCGATTCATCGTCGATGCGGTTTTCGTTTACCAGTGAGCCATTGCTCGATGCTGAACATTTTTACGCTATCTCATCAGCCGCGGGAAGTACCGGTCAGTGTGTTTTTGCGCCCGACACCACCGGTTCATTTACGGTGACGGCCTCTGTCTCTTCCGAAGCGTTATCGGACTCCGCTACAATCCGAATCCGGGTGTACGATTCGCTCGTCTTTGCATCGGTTCATGTCCCCCGTTCGATTGTCGCGGGGGATACCGATACCCTCATTTTCACGATCAGTCAGACCGGGCGCCCCGAGTTGCTTTGGCTGGAGCTTATCAACAGTCCGGCAACCGATGCCGCGATGGTCAAGGTCCTTCCCTCGGCCGCCGATTCCCTCCTCATCGCCGTCAGCCCTGCGGCTGAGGGGACGTTGCCGGTCGTCGTGCGGATCACCAACGGCGAGGTGAGCGACACCTCATGGTTTACGGTAAAGGCCGTCGATCCGGCATACGCGGTCTGGAACGCTCTGTCGGGGGAGATAGAGGCAATCGAAAATACGCCGCTGATGATTGACCTGCGACAGTATCTCTTCACGACGGCAGCCGACGGACTCTCCTTTTCCGCCGACTCCGGATGGGTCTCCCATGACACCCTGTGGAAATGGATGCCGCCGTGGGGTTGCGATTCGGCAATAACCGTCATGGTGAGGGCGGAGCGGGAGGAGGCTATTTACCTGTTCTATATTGAATTGTCGGTGCAACCCGCCGATTCGACTGCTCCGGAACTCAGGCTTGTCGATACGTCCCTTTTCGAAAAAACAATCGCTGTGCCGCACATCGCCATTGAAGCGAAGGTGAAGGACACCTTGTCGGGCGTGGGGCAAGTGACCTTCACTGTCGATGCGAAAACCGTCGATGTCGTGGCAGTAAGCGACAGCATTTATATCGCCCGCATCGACAACCTTGCATCAGGCATCCGTACACCGGTCACCATCACCGCTTGCGACCGGTCCATGCGAAAAAACAGCAGTCGCCTGATAGTTCACGTTACCTACGATTCCACCGTGACAGATGAACAACCGCCGGCGGTCTCCCTGATTTACGGGCCGGCTGACGGGGAGCGGGTCACGACATCGTCCGGCCGGATTACCTGCAGGATCGTCGATGATTCGGGGGTCGATTCGGTCTGGTGGACGCTCAACGGCAGCGAGGAGGAGGAATTGACCATGGAGAGCGAGTTCAGCTGCACGCTCCGGTATATACTCACCGCCTACGGCGTCAACCGCATTGTCATTCACGCGCTCGACGGTTCGCGCAGCCACAACCGCGACTCCATGGTGGTAGCGCTCGTGTACAACACCACTCCCCGGGCGGTGACGCTCGAAGAACCGTCGTACGATACTGTTGAAGTCGATACATTAGTGACCTTTGCCTGGAGCGGCGGGGAGGACCGGGACGGCGATACGGTCTTCTACCGGGTGCTCTACGACACTTCCGACGACAGTCTCGGTTTGCAGAGCGATGAAGTAACGGATAGCAGCGTAACGCTCAGCGCCGCGAACAAACTCTTACCGGGCACGAAATACTACTGGCAGGTCATCGCCTATTCGAAAGAATTTCCCGATACGAACTGGTCGGATGTTTATCCGTTTACGACCAAGGGGGCAAAGCCCCTTCCAGAGTGACTGTAACAGGGATTGCCGCTTCTGAAGGAGAATACCATACACATTATCCCAAGATATTTTAAAAATGCACAAACGTGATATTCATCACATATTTTTTCAAAACAAGCAAGTATATTGCATTCAAAGTTATCTCGAAGCAGCATTGTAACCCTGCTATTTTACTTATTTAAAAATATCATCGATTATGCAATTTCATAGCCCTGAAATGCACGAAAGAAGGGGACATATGAAACACCTGTCGCCAACCGGTTTGATTAACGTTTTTTCTGTTGTTGCCGTACTGGTTTCTAATTGCGAATTACCGCTAGATCCGTCTGTAGATCCAACCAATGCAGAGGTCGTTCTTTTAACTGAAAAAGGCGTTGTCGGCAACGGTGTCGTGAATCTCAATTTTGGCGATTCGTTAAAAATCCTGTTGCAGATGATATATCCCAAACATTTCAAAACTATCAGGATCACAACATCGTGCGGTGTATATGAAAATTTCATTACCCCGGATACAACCAAATCCATCGATACGGCATATTTTACACCAGAATTCAACACGACAGGCGAATGTACCGTTTTCGTAAATGCATCTCTCACAAGAAATGATTTCAAAGATAAGTCGGACACCCTCGCTTTATACATTTTTACTAAACAACCGGGAATCGATTTCATCACTGTCCCGCAATCATTGACCACACAAGCCGGAAAAACCGATACGCTGCTTTTTGTGACGAAAACCAAAGGCGGAGCAGAAATCCCGGAGTATGGGATAAGCGCAACCCCGCCACTCGATGCAACGCGAATCTACGTTTTATATTCAACGATAAAAGACACCGCCCGGGTCATATTCAACCCGGCTGCATCAGACACCTACACCGTTTTCATCACCGCAACCTCACCGGTTACCGGAGCTGCAGCGGTAACTGCCACGGCATCAGTCGAAATAATCGTGTCAGACGATATGGCGCCGTCGATAGTCGATGCTCCGCAAACGATCGTTGCCGGGACAGTGGACACGCTCATCTTTGTTGTTGACAATACCGGCCGCAGCGATAGGCTAACCATGAGGCTTGTGACCGAGACACCGCTCGATCCGACCATATTCACGGTGCTGCCGACAGGAACCGATTCGATTCTCATCAGGACTGCTCCAACGGAGCACAACGCAGCCGGTACGGTCAGAATCGGAATCGCCACGACTAACGGCTTATTAAGCGATACTTCCTGGTATCCCCTGACGTTCATCGATAAAGAATCAGCATTGTGGAATACAACTGAAATAGCAATCGTTGCGGTCGAAGGAAAACCGATACAGCACGATCTTCGGCCGTATTTCATCAAGCCGCAAACCGGGCTGGTATTCTTTACTGCAGATATGGGGACGGTTAGCGACACCGCCTGGCAATGGACTCCTGCCTACGGCAGTGATGCTTCGGTAACAGCGACCGTTACCGCCATAAAAGACGATACGTCATCACTTGGACTGAAACTTGCGATAGATGTTACTCCCGGTGATACGACCAAACCGACACTTGAGCTTGTCGACAAGGCGCTCAACGGCAAAATAGTCGGCTCGTCGCAGATCACCGTCGAATGCATCGCCAGCGACAGCGAGGCGGGAGTCGGCAAAGTAACGATCTCTCACGGAGGCACCACCGGCGATGCGGCTTTACAGCACGAGGATCGGTACTCAGTTGTCGTGGCCGGCCTTGTAAGCGGGAGGCCTACGCAGATCACCATTACCGCGACGGACAAGTCAATGCGCAAGAACAGCCGGGCAGTCACCTTCATCGTTACCTACGACTCCACGATGCTCGACGCGGAACCTCCGGTAGTAGTGTATGTGGCAGGTCCGAAGAACGGAGAACGGGTAAAGAACGCCGATGGAACCATTACCTATTCAATCAGCGACAACTCGGGGGTCGATTCAGTGTGGTGGACGCTTGACGGTACGCCTGCGGGCGGATTCGTAAAGCAGGCGGACGGGACGTATCAATTCTCCTATGCATTGGCAACATACGGCAATCATACCATTGTCATTCATGCACAAGATGGTTCACCGAACAAGAACGATGGAACTGCTGAATTAAAAATCAATTACAACACCTTCCTCTCCGCGGTAACCACTGAAACACCGAAAAACAACGCCGCCGACATTTCTGTCGAACCGACGTTCTCATGGACCGGCGGTACCGATGCCGACGGGGATACGGTATATTACGTCGTTTCTTACGGAACAGCGCTGAACAGCCTCAACGCAAAAAGCGCCGAGACAAAGGAAAGCAGTGTCAAGGTATCCGCCACGAACAAGCTGACGGCGAATACGACCTATTACTGGAATGTGACGGCATATACTAAAAAAACGTATGCCGATACGGTGGAATCAACTGTTGCATCATTTAAAACCTCTGGCAGCGCCCCGGTAATCACGACGCCTCTCCAGCCAACGGCTCAGGTCATCGAAGGGGCGACGTTGACACTGAAGATCGAAGCGAGCGGAACCCCTGCTCCGAAGTATCAGTGGTATAAAGACGATGCGCCGCTATCGGGACAGATCGCCGCGGAATTCAGTAAGACCAATGTAACCGCAAGTGATGCAGGCGAATACTTCGTTGTGGTCTCGAATGGCATCGGCAGTGGTGTTACCTCGACAAAGGCGGTAGTCACTGTCCGTATCAAGGCGACCATCACTAATGATCCGGTGGCGGCCACTGCAAACGAGGGGGAAAGCGTTACGTTCACGGTGAACGCTGCCGGAGATGCACCGCTTTCGTACCAGTGGCTCAAAGACGGGCAGGTAATAAACGGGGCGACAGACACAATCTACAACTACAATAATGTAGTAACGACCGATAGTGGAAAGAACTTTGCTTGCATCGTCAGTAACGTGTTCAGTAAGGATACAAGTGCGGCGGTAGTGTTGAAGGTCATCGCGGCGCCGGTCTACACGGTTGCATATGACCGGAACGGTGGGAGCGGGAGTGTTCCGGTTGACGGTAAAACATACAAAAGCGGCGAGCAATTGACAGTGCTTGCCAATACAGGGCTTACCAGAAGCGGATATGAATTCGCTGGATGGTGTCTGAATAATCAAGGTACCGGGATGGTATATAATGAAGGAAACAAGATAACCATCGAATCGGACGATATCGTGCTGTATGCGAAATGGAAGGTGACGTGTCTCGTAACCTTCGACGGACAAGGAGCAACAACTGCGCCTTCTCCCGCTTTAAAAAGCGTTGCGGAAGGTACGGCAATAGGGACATTACCGACTGACCCTCAGAAAACAGGGTGTTTCTTCAGCGGCTGGTGGACAGGCAGAAAAGGCACCGGAGATACAATTACCACCGCGTCCGTAATAACAGGTCCCGTTACGTTGTATGCGAAATGGATCATCAAGGATTATGACGGCAATACCTATACCGACGTAACGATCGGGACGCAGACGTGGATGGCGGAGAATCTTAAAGTGATTCATTATAATGATGGGACTGCTATTGATGGGTGTCTTTTTCCTGATAGTCTTGCTTCAAATAAAGAAAAGTATGGAATTTTATACCACGGTTCAGCTATTGACGCAACACATCAAAACATAATTGCACCCCCGGGATGGCATGTACCAGATGATAATGATTGGTTAATATTAAAAAATTATTTGATAGCAAATGGTTATAATTATGACGGGACTACTTCAGGAAATAAAATCGGAAAGGCAATGGCATCAACTACCGGTTGGGACAACAACAGTACACCTGGAAATGTTGGTAACAGCACAGCTACAAATAACAAGTCAGGTTTTAATGCAGAGCCGGCGGGAGCCTTTATCTCAACTCCGACGGGTTCTTCTTATGGCGGGTTTGGTCAAAGTACCTTCTGGTGGAGCACTTCTATACCCGAAGGCACTGAATCTTATGTAAAGTATTACTGTTTTATCGGTTATGATTTGGCAAGTTTTGAAATGGGAGGGTCGTTTCCGTATCAATGGAGTTCTATTAGACTTATAAGAGATTATTAATTACGATTCCTTTGACTTTCAAACCGAGGGTAGATATAAAGCTAATGGATATTCGATACAATTGATCCGGGATTATTGAACGACACCATAACCCGAAAGGGTAACATGGTATAATATAAAGGCGATAGTTATATTAAACAAAGGGGTATGCGCTAATTTTAAAAGGGTATAATCAACTATAGTTTTTTATGATGATTCCTTCGTTATATATTCTGTGACAGTTTTAATTATTGATAATATTCGGGCCTAAATCAAATTATTATGATCGCCATTACCCATAAAGACTGGAAAAGTGAATTCGGCCTCGAAAGTCGGGAACCCCCTTATTTTATTTCAAATGTTGACCAGATTGAAAATCCCGCACTGAATGTGCCGCAATCGCAAACCTTACGCAGTGCGTTCGAGCAACTGCATGTTGATGGTGTTCTCTGTCTGGAAAGAAACCCAACTATCTACTTCCGGCAGATGCCGAAATGCGATACTAACGAGATACTGAAATTACACAGAGATTTCTGGAATCAGGGTATCGCGCCGATTCTGACGATTATTACACCAGAAGAGGTTCATGTATATTCCGGGTTGATTCCCCCACAGGAAAAACCTGAAAATGGCATAGAAAGACCGGAATGTGTTGAGATATTAATGCGTGTTGAAGAAAAACTTCGTTCCTTTATTCTCTCTGTCGAATCAGGTGAATATTTCCATGTTCATTACCGATCTTTCAATCCAGACAAGCGGGTTGACCGTAGTCTGCTTCATAACCTTCGTGCTACACGTCAGAAGCTTGGTGAGAAGGCGGCACGGCTTGAACCGCAAACGCTGGATGCATTGCTTTGCCGACTGATTTTTACCTGTTATCTGTTCGATCGGGGTATTATCGATCAGAATTATCTTAAAGATATCAAAATTCATGACGCTGCGGATTTGAAAGGTATTCTTGCAAAGAAGTCGCGCACGATTGCCATAGCCGACCTTTACACCTTATTCCGCAGACTTAAGAATGATTTCAACGGCGATCTTTTTACCAGCGATCTTTATGCTGAAAACCGTCAGATAAAGTCGGACCACATGACCATTCTCGATGATTGTTTTAATGGCAAAGATGTTGAAACCGGGCAGCAGTCACTATTCTCACTATATGATTTCAGGTTTATTCCCATTGAAACCATTAGCGCTATTTATGAGCACTTTTTAAAGGTGGCCGGAGCAAAACAGAAAAGGGATGCGGGTGCTTATTATACTCCCCGGTTTCTTGCCGAATTTGTTCTTGATACGGCGCTTGAAGGCGAAACAACGCTACTCGACAAACGGTTTCTCGATCCCGCCTGCGGCTCGGGAATTTTCCTCGTCGGACTGTTCAATCGCCTTGCGCATGAATGGAAATTGAAGAACAAGGACGCTAGTTACTTATGCAGGGCGCAAGGGTTGATGAAAATACTCACTAGCAACATATTTGGCGTGGACAAAAATCGTAGCGCATGTAACATCACTGCTTTCAGCCTCTACCTTGCCTTCCTGGATCAATTGTCACCTCCCGATATCAGAAAGCTGCTTGTCAAACAGGAGCATCTTCCCAACCTGGTTTTCGTTCCCGGTGAAGCAACCCAGAATCTGAAGAACAACGGGACAATACGTTGTGCCGATTTTTTTACCGGAGATGCCGACAATGTTGGACCGGTGGATGTTGTTGTCGGTAACCCTCCATGGGGTAGCGAGAAAGAAGATAATGCTCAAATCGTACGCTGGTGTATGGAACGAAACAACCCCCTGCCGGATAAGCAAATGGCGAGAGCTTTCATATGGAAAGTTGCTTCTCATTTAAGCGAAGGGGGACGGGTTTGCTTTGTCCTTCCGCATGGGATACTTTTCCACCATAGTACGACTGCCGTCAAGTTTCAGCAGACATTTTTCCGTTCACATTCGGTGGAACGTATTGTTAATCTTGCGGATTTCCGTTTTTTTCTATTTGAGGAGTCGTTAGCTGCTTCAATTGTCATGCGTTACAAAAAGGAAAAACCTTCTGATGGCGCTTTGAAAATTGATTACTGGGCTCCGAAAACAGATTGGGCGGTAAGACAGGCTGAAATAATAAGCATTTTACCGCAAGACCGTAATAGGGTTACTCTCCATGATGTGCTTGAAGATTTAAGGGGTATTGATGCACCGCTTATCTGGAAGAAAATGTTTTGGGCGACGCCGAGAGACAGGAGGTTGATTGAGCGGCTTTTATTATATCCTCGACTTCGCGACCATACTAGTCAAATTAAAGAAAAAAAATCTGATAAACCCTGGCTCATTTCACAAGGTTTTCAACCGCCAGGGCCTGGAGATTTATTAAAAGAGACCAAGTCGATCAAGCTTCCAACAAAATTATATATTGATGCGAAAAACGTCTCTTCGTTTTTGATTCCGGAGTTTTGCCAACAGCTACCAGCTGAAACGATACAAGTTCGCGGTCGATCCGGTGTCAATATTACTGCATTTAAGGCACCACATGTTTTGGTCACTCGAGGTTTCTCATCCGGCCACTGTGCTTATACCGATTTTCCGTTAACATTTCGTAGCTCAGTACGTGGTATTCATGGCCCAAATGAACATCGAGAGTTGTTGATTTTTTTCTCTTTTTATCTAAGAACTGCGTTGGCCCGATACTTTTAATTCCACACCTCATCAAACTGGGGAGTAACACGGGCTGAGGTCCAAGACCAGGAATTATTACGCTTGCCGTTTCCTTTCCCTGAAAAATGCCAGGAACCGAAAGATGCGTGGCGTTTGGTCCGGGAATCCGCAAAAATATTTAATCAGGCACTTTGTAAACTTGACGTTTTAAGCAATCGGGAGGAAATCGAAAATGATGCCCAATCTTCCGTTGAAGAGATGATTTATTCGTATTTTGAAATCGACGATACTGAGCGGATGGTTATCGCCGATACGGTGAATGTGCTTATCCCGAGCTTTCACCCTCGTACTAACCAGGAAATTCCGGCTCTCCTGCCAAGTACAGAAAGGCAACGTCAAAATTATCTCCGATGCTTGACCGGTCAACTTAATGGTTGGGCACGGAAGGACTATAAAATCCATGTCAATGTAGTAACCGCACCATCGCTCGGAATTGGGATGGTGGTACTGGAGAAAGTCCACAGCGATTCCCAGCCCGTTACCCGTGATCAAGAATCGTCAAAAGAAATCATCAAGACACTCAGCTCACTGCAACGTGTCGTTGCCAAAACTCACGGAACATACGAACTGGTACGCGGATTGAAAGTCTTCCATAAAAACCACCTCTATATCACCAAACCACTTGGACAGCGTTTCTGGACCTATACGGCAGCACTCAACGATGCTGACGAGATCGCCGCAACCATACTCACCCGGTCGGAACGGGATTGAATATGGTAATCGGCGATTCATCAAACTGGGACGATTTATTTCAATGCCAATTTGTTCCGTTTATTATTGAACTCGTCTTGTCAACGTGGGAGCAGATGTCAAAACCAGGGCCCTCCGATTTGGAAGATGCTATTTCGAACAGATTATATTGCGCATTGTTGAACTCGAAAAAACGAAGCTACTTTCCTTTTCATATTAGCCGTGAGGATTTAGAGTTTGATATGGACCTCGCAAAGGAAACGGGAAGAAAAGATATCGTATTTTATCCACCACTCCCAGATCAGGAAATTTACTTTTGTATTGAAGCGAAACGGCTCAATGCGATTATTTCAGGTGTCTGTCGCTCTCTTGCCGACGAGTATGTCAAGGAAGGAATGCAGCGTTTTGTGGACGGTAAATATGCTCGCTCTGTCCGGCATGGCGCGATGCTTGCGTATGTTTTGGATGGGGATATCAAGCGGGCGATGCACAACATTCAAAACAACATTTTCAAACGGCTTTCAAAACTCCGAATGAACAATAATGACGGACTTCGCACCTCAACTATCCGACCCGATGACTGCCGAACTAAAGAAACGAACCATCAACGGGCAATTGAGACATCGATTTTCCGCATTCACCACCTTTTCGTATCAGGATAAGCCGCCGGGTGGGGCTAAGACTAAACACCCAACCTATCTGGTCACAACCACCCGTTCCGTCAACTCCCCGCCTTCCGTACGCATCCGCACGATATACATTCCTCCGGTAAGTGAAGAAGTAACGGCAATGCGGTGACTGCCTGCGGAATAGGAACCGTTCGCCAGTGTCGAAACCGCTTTCCCGGAAACGGTGCAGATGGTAATGTTGACATTGCCGGAAGATTTCGTTGAAAAGGCGACTTCCAGGTTTGAAGATGATTTGAAAGAGAGTGCGGAATGGTTTTCGATATTTCCGGTCCGGCCTGCGGCCGGTGCAATACTAGTCGTCGTCCAGAGATCGGGCATGTTTCCGGAGAGCAGGAGCATTGTTAATATTTTTAGGGCAATTTGATAATAATAAGTATCTGTAAGGACAGTAAGACGCGAATAACTTGTGTCAACCCATGTTTGATGTTTAGTGTCCACCATGCCAGCACAAGCGAAAGGCCCAACAAAGGTAGCATTGTTGTATTTAGCATCAGCAGATAAAGGGGTTCCATCTCTATTGTATCCATTGATCACTTTTGATGGGTCATTCCCTGTAGATGTTGAAATCCATGTTGCGATTTCTGAACATATGCCTTTTGCGTCCTCATGACCATACCAACAGTATGCCCACGCTAAACGCCAGGGAGTACGCGCCGCATCATAGGAATACTGGTCTGTTTTGTGAATCGCGTCTATTGTCCCCTCTTTGGTACACCAATCATGCATCAGGCCGGTAGTGGCATTTTGTGCTTTATTAATTAACTTATAAGAATTTGCAATCACCGTATCCCAATTGAAATCGCTTGCCTGTTTAAAAAGTTGAAGTGCACCCGTACTAAAATAGGAAGGATTAAACGATGTCGGATCGACGCCCCACGAGTCTCCCGGGTTCAAATATCCGTCTGATGTAACATCATACTTGGAAATTTTATCTATGATTGCTTTAGCATCGGTGAGATACTTTTCATCTCCCCATTGTTTATATGCCTCCATGAGGCCAAACGCAACATCAAGATCAGCATCAGTTGCGGAATTCTTACCATCAAAACCCGATGGAGGTCCCGTAAAACCAACGATCTTCCAATTCATTAAACCTTTGGGGTCTAAAAAATTATTATAATACTTCCATAACTTATCGAATTTTGTCTGAGTATTATTTGTCGCATTATCCATATATACGAGAATCATCATACCATATCCGATACCTTCACTAACAGTATTAGCTTTTGTGTCATGCATAATCCTCGCCATGGTTTTATCAGGGCTCTCCTCATAAAGCTTCATGAAATCCTCGAACGCCTTCTGCACTTTCGCACTGTCGACGTTTGCGGGTTTAATTCCATACGCATATTTAGCATTCTGCGGAAACGGGAATTTCGGTGTTGCGAGGAGTGTGGTGGCGAAGGCAGTTAAAGCGATTAAACAGAGAAATTGCTTCATTGTGGATCCTTGGAACAAAGGTTAATAGTATAGTAATCCTCTAATACAATAGTAACGACCATCATCGCTGTTCGATGATTGGTTGATTGGAATACCCTGCTCCCCAAGTAATCCATAAAATATACTTCGATTTTTACGGAAACAGTAAATTTTTACCGGGAGGTGAATGGTTGTTGAAGCAGCGGAACCTCAAAGGTGCCCTTCTCGCCTTAAAAAATCGACTATATCCCCGACTCCTGTTTTAATTTTCAATGCGAGGCCGGGCAGCATATCGGGCTCAAAGTAGTCTCGCAGTTCGGTTTCGACAGCCTGCTGTTCGAGGGAAAAAGATGCATTGGTGAGCTTTTCAACGGTAGTGTCAGCCATTGGAAAGCACTCCTTTGACAAAAGCGACAAATTTCGGGTTGCGGTAGTTCGACAGCAGACTTTCGACGGTTTCGGGATTGATCCGTGTCAGATTGATGTCTGAAAACGGATCGAACGAAAAACGGCGGCCCTTCTGGTAAAAATACAAGACGTCGAGAAACGCCTTTTCAGGGAGGGCGAAGCGGAGGCCGTTTTCGCTGCGGAAACCGACCATCAGGTGCGGTGCAATGCCGTAATAAACCAGTGTTTCGCCCGCACCTTGAAATAAACGGTTGCGTCCGCACCTTACGGCATGAACCGTTTTTGACGGTATGGAACCGATCATCGTTTCACGGGCAAGGACATTGCCGAAGCTAATGCAGGAGTCGGGATAGATGCGGGCCGAGAGTGCCTCAAGGTTGAATTGCCGGGTCGTGTAAAACCCCCTGCAGAACCGTGTGAGCACATGTTTTTCCTCAAAAAGGGCGATGCGGCGATGTAATAATACCGGATTGTCAATGTGGAAAAGTATGCGTAAATCCGATAACGTGAAGATACCGCCCATTTTCTCTGCATTGCTTTCGATCAGACTGAAGTATTCGATAGTGCTGTTCATAATGACAATAAATATACTTTTTTATATATTTTGTTGCAATATGAAAATGGGCGATTGAGGGTGCCTCCACCAAAAGTTCCCTTTTCCCATCAACAGGGGAAGGGAAGCGGCATGGTCGAACGGCCTTGGGATAGGGGTATCGACGTAAGGGCGCTTCCTCGGATTTGCCAAACATTGTGTTCAAACATATAATATATAAATTATAAAATGATTGAAATTAAGCCTAATTTGTATAAATATCGCCACATTTTAATCATACTGTGTTCAGTCTGAATACATTATCTTTCTATTGGCATTGACATCCTGTTCCGTTAGCGGTACATTATCAGATAGAATTACATCTGAAGTTGCCTGTATAAGTGAATAATACGTTTAAGGTTGCTCACCCTTAGCGGAAAGCTGGTCTCCCATGAAACAACGTTTTGCTAAAAAGGATGCTGGTGGCTCCGGTACCGGGAAATTCGCTTTCCAACAACCATTCGTGGTTAATTGAATGCGGGAAATCAATTTATTTTGCAGCGATCATGCACTTGATATCGTCCGTCCGGCCTGCGGAAGCCTTTCGGTGTTCGGGCTTACCGTTACGCCTGACGGACGGCATCCATTTGATAAGTACATGGTGGAAGAGGCAGGCCGGGTGAGGTATGGAGGCATTGTGACCGAATTCTTTAATAATATCAAATTGCCGATGTCGGGCACGGTCACCCGTTTTCTGTCTGCCGTCATTTTAGTCCTTCTGACAGGTTTTTCAGCCTTTACCGAAGTTGTTGTCCTGTCGAGCGCCCCACCTGCGGTGATCTTCGAGATGCTCGCCCTCAACCGGGATCTGCCGACCCTGGAAAAACCGAAGTACCTTTCTCCCACCGACCTGGCGCCTTCTCCCGACGGCAGATTCCTCTATGTTGCCGAGCAGACGGCGAAACGGATCGATGTGATCGACCTCGCGGCGCAAACCGTGGTGCGAAGAATCCGGCTTCCCAACGAAGTAACCGGTATTGCCGTTGCACCCGACGGGAAGAACCTCTATGCCACCTGCTCCTCGGACCTCTGGCCCGCCGGACAGGTGTGCGTGGTTGATGTGGCGGGCAGCAGGGTGACCACCCGGATTCCCGCAGGCCATGGAGCCCGTGCGCCGGTGATCACTCCCGACGGGTCGAAGCTATTCGTATGCAACCGGTTCGACAACAATGTGTCAATGATCGATCTGGCGGCACGGCGGGAAGGCGGACGCATTTCCGCCGTGCGTGAGCCGTACTGTGCGGCGATGACACCCGACGGAAAAACGGTAGTTGTGGGGAATCTGCTGCCCGGCGACCGGTCGAACGATACGATGTTTGTCTCATGCCAAATTTCGATCATTGATGTGAAGACGCTCAAGGTCGATACCGTCCGTCTAAGGCGGGGCAGCCATTCGGTGTGCGGAATCGCCGTTTCATACGACGGGAAATACGCTTTTGCGACGCACATGATCGGCAAGTTCAACCTGATAGCGACATCGACTGAAAAAGGGCATCTCCACACAAACAATGTCGCGGTGATTGATATTGAAAACGGAAAATTAGTCAATGAGGTATGCCTCGATCTTTCCATTCTGGGCATGGGCGATCCGTGGGGCATACGCTGCACGGATGACGGTGCCTTCATGGTGGTGACACATGCCGGCGCCAACGAACTGTCGATCATCGATTATCCCGGATTTATCGACACGGTGCTGGCCCGATCGGGGAGGGGTGAGAACCTCCAGAAGGAATTTACCTTGATGTTGAGTACAAGAAAACGCGTCCAAGTTCAGGCGCAATGCCCGCGTGCGGTGGCGGTCATCGGGAGCCAGGCCTATGTCGCGGGGTATTTCTCCGACAACGCCCCGTCAGTCGAGGGCTTCAACCTTTCCCTTGAGACGAAAAGGGCTGCTTTTCAGATCCAGCTCGATCAGCCGCAAACTGTTACTTCGCAGCGCCGGGGAGAGGCGCTGTTCTACGACGCCTCGCTCAGCTTCCAGAAGTGGCAGACCTGCCACTCCTGCCATTCCTTTACCCGGCCCGACGGCCTAAACTGGATTCTCGGCGGCGGCGCCGTCGTCGCGCCCAAGAATTCGAAGAGCATGCTCTACACCTGGTGGACGCCGCAGACCATGTGGACGGGCCGGAGGGGGCATGCGGAGAAGTCGATTCCCGCAGCAATCGAGCTGGAAATGTTCAGAATTCCCGCGGATTCTCTGGCGCTTCCCCTTGACACATTTATCATGTATCTGAAGCCGACCCCCGGCCCACACCTGATAAAGGGAAGGCTTTCCGATTCAGCCCTCCGCGGTAAAGCGCTTTTTCTCAGCGAAAGGGCCGGATGCTTTCACTGCCACAATGCGCCGCTGTATTGCGACCTGCAATTTCATAATGCGGGCGTTCCCGATCCGTATGATGCAAATACCAATTGGGACACTCCCTCGCTTGTCGAGGCGTGGCGTACCGGGCCGTACGGTCATCTGGGAAGTTTTTCTAGCATCGGGGAGATGGTAAAATTGCCTGGACATAACAATGCATCGCAGACTTTGTCTTCGGAAGAAATGGAAGACCTTCTGCAATATGTGCTGTCGTTATGATGTGCAGCGTTAAAAGGGGACATTTTTTGTCGTTATAACAAACCAGGAGAAGCAATAAAAGTGTGTTCAAAATCATTTAAAAGTAAGTCAAAAATAAGAGGTGTAAGGCTGTTTTAATTATTTTTTTAGCATAATGTGTGTTCAATAAGAACACGATTTCTTTTTATTTAGGTTGACAGGGATCAGGAAAAACTATACATTGTTACTATAAGTGAAAATATGAGAGTTATATGAATTTACCGTTCATTTCTGCTTTGACCATATACTATTTACCCTAAGCCGAAGGGAGAAAATATGCTGTACCATTCGAGGTTCCATCGGAAATTCAGTTTTCTTACAGCAATGCTGACTGTTTCCGCTATACTGTTCTCCGTATTGGCGCAGCCGAAGCCACCGGATCGGTTGGATTTATTTGATGCATCGGACAACAATCTGATGTTTGTGACGTTTCAATACGACGCAGCGGGCCGTAACATCAGCCGAGAGGTGTTCATGTCGGACAGTACGTTTATGCGTCGTGTGGCGATCAATTACAATCCGGCGGGTCAGCGGATAAGCGAGGTGTCGTACAATTTCAATGAGGACACGTCGTTTGTGCTGACGTACCAGCCGGGTGCTGATATGACGGGGTTTACGATTGTTGACCAGTTCAAGCTGGACCATGTGGGAGGTGCGGTGAACTATTCGAATGCGGACCCGTTGAATTTTGATTTGACCTATCAGAAGACGGGTGGGGTTGCGGCACGGGTTGCCTACGAGAAGGACAACGAGGGGCACCTTATCAAGGTGTTGGTGTATGGCCAGAGCGGAGCGATCGAGTATTACGGGCTATTCACCACTCCGGGGGTTGGTGTGAAGCGTGGTGTGACGTCGGGGAAGAGTTCGCCGCAGGCGCTGGTGAAGACGCGCGGAGGTTCGATGATCGAGGTGGAGTTCAACCTTCGCAGTGCCGGGGAGGTTCGTTGTGAGCTTGTGACGCTTTCGGGTCGTCATGCGGCGACGCTGTTGCGGGGGAGAATGGAGCAGGGAGTTCAGAAGAGGAGGTTTCGTTTTGACGGGGGCACGCTGCGTGGAGTTGCGGGCGGTGTTTATGTGGTAACTGTTTCTGTGGACGGGGTGACGGTATCGCGCAGCCGGTATCTTCATCAGAATCGTGTGATGGGAGGTGTACGATGAAGATCGAGACTTTCAGGAGAAGCTTGAATAGCATTGCGGTGGCGGTTTTGGTTGCGGTGGTTGGATCGTGGGCACAGGATCTGGTTGGGAGGGCCGCGCCGCCGAGCGTGATATTCGAGATGCTGGCGCTCAACAAAGACCTTCCGACGCTCAAGAAGCCCAAGTACCGTTCACCGACGGATATGGTGACGTCGTTCGACGAGACGAAGATCTACATTTGCGAACAGACGGCGAAGCGGATATCGGTGTTTGATATCGCGAGTGGTTCGGTTGAGCCGGTGCGGATCAGACTTCCCAACGAGGTGACGGGGTGTGCGGTAACGAAGGACGGGAGTAAGCTTTTTGCCACCATCGGCTCGGAGTGGTGGCCGACGGGGTATGTGTGCGTGGTGGATCTGGGGACGCGGAGGGTGACGAAGCGTATCGGGGTGGGGCATTACCCGCGTTCTCCCGTTTTGTCGCCCGACAACACGACGCTGTATATAGCGAACATGTTCGGTAACACTGTTTCGGTGATCGATGTGGGTACGGGCGCCGTGAAGGAGACCATTCCGGTGGTGCGTGAGCCGTATTCGATGGACATCACGCCCGACGGGAAGACGCTTGTTGTGGGGAACTCGCTTCCCGACGACCGTTCGACGGATACGATGTTTGTCTCGTGCAAGGTATCGATTATTGATGTATCGTCGCCGTCCTATACGCAGGATACTATTCGTTTGACGCGGGGGAGCCATTCGGTGTACGGTCTTACCGTCGAGCCCAGTGGGAGGTACGCGTTCGTGACGCATCTTATCGGGAAGTTCAATCTGGTTGCGTCGACGGTGGAGAAGGGGTGGCTGCATACGAACAACCTTGCGATGATCGACCTTCAGGAGAAAAAGTTCGTTAATGATGTGAGCCTGGACCTTGCGATTGTCGGCATGGGCAACCCGTGGGGAATCAAGTGCACCAAGGACGGTGAGTACATGATAATAGCGCATGCGGGCGCCAACGAGCTGTCGGTCATCCAGCTGCAGAAGATGATCGATACGGTACTTGCGCGCACCGCCGCCGGGCAAGACCTGCAGAAGGAGTTCACGTCGCTGCTTGATTGTCGCAAACGGTTGTCGGTTAGTACGAAGGGTCCGCGTGCGCTGGCGATCGCGGGCACGAGCGTTTTTACGGCGGGATATTTCGACGACGCGGCGGCGGGGATGGAGGAGTTTGAGATCAGTATGAGCAGATCGCGTCCGCTGGGTACGCATGTGATCGGCGAAGCGCAGCCGTGGAACGGGGAGCGCAACGGCGAGAATAATTTCTTTGATGCGTCGCTGTGCTTTCAGAAGTGGCAGTCGTGCCACTCGTGCCATCCCTTTACCCGTCCAGACGCGCTCAACTGGATTTTGGGGGGCGGAGCGGTGGTTGCGCCGAAGAACGCCAAGAGCATGCTGTATTCGTGGTGGACGCCGCCGACGACGTGGACGGGCCGGCGGGGACACGCGCAGCAATCGATCGTGGCGGGAATCGAGCTTGAACAGTTCCGTATTCCCACGCGTGACCTTGCGGCGCCGCTGGACACGTTTTATATGAATCTCAAGCCGATGATGAGCCCGTATCTGGTTAAGGGAAGACTTTCGGAGGCGGCGAAGCGCGGTAAGGCGATCTATTGCAACAGTGAGAAGGTCGACTGTTCAAAATGTCATCCGTTGCCGCTGACCAGCGACCTTATATTCTGGAACACCGGGGTACCGGATCCGTACGATGCGAACACGCAGTGGAAGACGCCGCACCTTCAGGAGGCGTGGCGCAGCGGACCGTACGGACATCTGGGCAGCTACTGGGGGCTGCGGGAGATCCTTGAGCTGAAAGGACACAGCAATGCCAGCACCAATCTCGACCCCAACGGCACCGAAATGGAAGACCTGGTCGAATATGTGCTGTCGCTGTAAA
>JAFGIW010000043.1 GCA_016929415.1 Chitinispirillaceae bacterium
CCGCAGAATCGAGACGGTATCCTCGACCGACGGTTGATTGATAAGAACGGTCTGGAACCGCCGTTCGAGCGCCTTGTCTTTTTCGATATGCTTGCGGTACTCGTCGAGCGTGGTGGCGCCGATGGCGTGGAGTTCGCCCCGGGCGAGCATGGGCTTGAGCATGTTCCCGGCATCCATCGCCCCCTCGGCGGCGCCCGCGCCCACCACGGTGTGGAGTTCGTCGATAAACAGAATGATGTTGCCGCTCTCGACGACCTCCCTGAGCACCGCCTTGAGCCGCTCTTCGAATTCCCCCCGGAACTTCGCGCCCGCCACCAGCGCGCCGAGGTCGAGGGAAACCACCTCATGGTTTTTCAGCCCTTCCGGAACGTCGCCGCGGATGATCCGCAGCGCAAGCCCCTCCACGATCGCCGTCTTTCCCACGCCGGGGTCGCCGATCAGCACCGGGTTGTTCTTGGTGCGGCGCGAGAGGATCTGCACGATGCGGCGGATCTCCTCGTCGCGGCCGATCACCGGATCGAGCTTTCCCTTGCGTGCAAGATCGGTGAGGTTGCGGGCATACTTTTCGAGCGCGCCGAAAGTTGCTTCCGGGTCCTGAGAACTCACGCGCTGGTTGCCGCGAATCCGGCGCAGCGCATCAAGAAGCGCGTCCTGCGTGATGCCGAGCCGCCGGACCACGTTTTTACACGCGGCGTCTTTTTCGATCGCCGCGAGAAAGAGGTGTTCGACGCTGATAAAATCGTCCTTGAGCTGCGCGGCCTTCTTTCGCGCTTCGGCGAGCGCCGCCGTAAGCGAACGCGACATGTAGGTCTGCAACCCCTCGCCCTGAACAGCCGGCAGTTTCTTCAACTCGCCGTTGACCGCCGATACGGCCGACTCCTCCGGCACTCCCATGCGCTGCAGAAGCATAGGAACAAGCCCCTCCTCCTGCCGCAGCAGCGCCGCGACAAGGTGGATGGGCTGCAGTTCCTGGTGATGCGATTCAACGGCGATCGAGTGCGCCGCGGTAAGCGCCTCCTGCGACCTCTTTGTCATTTTGTCCATGTTCATAGCAAAATTCCTCCATAATTAACGGTCGTCAAAAGGATCATCTGCAATGTGCATGCCATAATAAACAAAGGGTCGTTTCCCTTATTACCGGACAACTCCAGGTCTCCCCCGTCCGCCGCCATTTCAAAATGCACCACCAGTCGTTCCATTGCCGAACGGATAGCCGGACGGAACGCCTTCCAAGCATGGATTGCAACAGGATGCTTCGATACCCTGAAAAACGAAAAAATACTTAATCGCTTAATAATTTGTATCGCATTATTTATCATATAGTTATAGAGCCCACAAAAAGGTATCCTTGACCTTTCCCCAACTAGGGGATATAATAAAAGAGGCAGTTGAATCGCAAGGGAAGAAAATATGAACAACAACCGCGGCTTTACACTTTTAGAAATGGCCATCGTCGTAGCGATCTTCGGGATCATGGCGGCATTGGCGGTTGTAAAGTACAACGACGCCGTCGCCAACAGCGAACTGGACAAGGCGGCGAACGACCTTTACCTGGAGCTGCGCTCCCTCCGTTCGCTGTCGTTCAAATATGATTCGTGGGTCATGGCAAACTTTACCGAATCTCAGTGCAACATCTATGTCGATACAAACGAAAACAAAACACAGGACGCAGAGGATATACGCAAAGTTCATAACATCCCCTCACCAGTCACCATCGGCCTTTCCTCAGACCCGCCGACAAGCTGGCCGTACGGAGACGATTGGGACGATGGGGATCCCCCCACAAACGGCAAAGCTGAAAACTGGAAAACCGAGTTGACCGTGGAACCCGATTCACGCGGGGAGTACTGCCACGGGGGGATCTATCTGAAGTCACCACGATTATCGAAAATAACCTACTGCATCGGCATTACGACCGAAATGCAGTCGCTTGAATTATTTAAATGGAATGGTACCTCATGGCAAAAACGCTGAAAACGGAATCGGGCGCTTCCCTGATTGAAATACTCATCACCCTGGTCATTATTGCCGTTACCGCGCTCATTATCCTGGCGTTCTCGCGCAATACGATCATGATGAGTCAGGATGCACGGGCAAACGATACCGCCTACCTCGCGGCCGAAGAAAAAATAGCCGATCTGGGGACAATGGTATTCCAAAATCTCCCGGAAACCTCAAGCGATGAAGTTACTCTTGAGGGTATTGCGTTTACCAGAAACTGGACGGTCGACCAGAGCGGTTACGTTGTTTGTGCAACGGTTACGGTAAGCTGGAGCTCATTGAAGGGCACCAACAGGCAAATCACCTTAGCAGGAGCGATAAATTGAATAAAAAAGGCGTTACCCTCTTCGAACTGCTTGTGTATATCGGGCTTTTCGCAATCATATCGCTGCTGATCGGCAGACAGTTCAAGCTGCTCATCAATAATTATTCCAGCGGCAAACAGACCTCGAGACAGCAGACCGACATACGCGATGTTCTCGGCCTCATGGTACGGGAGATCAGAAATATGGGCTTGAAGACATACTTTACCGGCGCCGGCGGTATGACAAAAATAACCAAGGACGGAATCACCGTCAACGAGACAACCGACTTGTCGTCGTTCAACCATACCCAGCAGGGCACCGGGGCCTACAACGACGCCCTGGAATTCTTTAAAATACAGGTCGACGATGACGGCGATTATAAACGCACCGAAACCATCAAATATTATGTCGAAGGCACGACACTCAGGCGTGATTTTCAGACCGACGTCGGGTTCCCCAAACATACCAACAGCGTTGTCGCCGAGAACGTATACGCGCTCCAGTTCCAGTACGGGGTTCTGGGGGCGGACGACCTGGTGTTCGACCAGGATCCGCTTACTACGGCGAGCTGGACCCACAGCGGCGCCGCAACGTGGACCACCGCCAATAAGAGCCTTACTCTCGGTGCGGGCGGAGGAACAGGGTATCTGAAATATCCTAAGACCGGAACCGCTCCTTCAATCACCGCCAACCAGAAATATTCTATCTTTCTGACAATTGAACCCTCAGGCGGTTTTCCGGACAATCTTAACTGGCTGAAATTTTCATTTCAAAACAGCGGTCGTACCACAACGTACGGTTCCGAACAGTTCAAGCCTTACCCCGGAACTACCGTATCGCTTACCGTTGCGGTTACCAGTTCACTGCCTGCCTACGCCTACCTGGATTACTCCGCTACCGGTGCCGGAACACTGGTGATATCAGGTATCGAGGTACACTGTTCGGAACTGGGAGCGTATGACTGGAAAGACAATCCGGCCACGGCCGAAAAAGTAAACGTCCGGGCCATAAAGATGTACGTACTCACCCGCACCAAGGGAAAGGCGACCTCGTCAGCCGAGGACAAGGACATAATAGTGGGCGAAAAAACGTATACGGCGTCGGGCGAATATACGTGGCGTCTCTATACCGAAACGATTGAAACACCCAACAACGGGATTTTTTAAGGAAGATTCAGGAGGGGAGGAGATTATGAAGTGCAAACTGAACAACGAACGGGGATTCGCCGTTGTCTACGGACTGGTGATCCTGCTGCTGGCCAGTGTGGGCGGAACGGCGCTCCTTTTCATGACGCAGAAAGATCGCATCCAGGCGACGGACTACGCGAAAATGCGCTCCAGTTCACAGGCGGCGATAGCCGCGCTCAAGGCGTGCGAGGGACAGTTTCAAACCGCCCCCGATGTCGTGCTGGATATCCTGAAAGACTACATCGATGATCCGGATACCAAAAGATGGCTGCTCGGCACCGCTGAAAATGCCACTGAAGAACAGAAAATCACCCTGGGGAGCGGCGCCGACGCACCCCAGTACTCCGCGAGAATTGTCGGCTACAATGAAAACGATCAATTGATCATGATCGAAGGCACCGGCTACCTCAATAACGGAGGGAAGAAGAAGGCGATCGCCGCATATCAGCTCGGCGGGCTGATGATGGTGACGCCGCCGGCGGCGGTCATTGTCGGTGGAAGAAACGGGCTGTATATTGCAAGGGATGGTGAAAGCTTCAACTGGCCTATGACCATAACCGGTGATGTCTATTTCGGCGGGACGTTCATAATGCAAAGTCCAACTCGACCCGTCACCATCAACGGTAATTTGAAAACAGGCATTACGAACACATCGCCCCAGGCCATTCAAAGCCAATTGACGGTAAATGGAAACGCATATTTCCAAAGTCCTGTCTGTTTCCAAAACTCATCAAGTAAAATAACCGGGAAAGCCGGCTTTGAAAAAAATGTTACATTGAATCAGAATGTTATCGTCGAGGGGGATAGTGTTTTCTCCAATGCCGGCGCAAGCGGATCAGGAAAAATTGCCATGCAGGCAGGGAAGACTTTGCTGCACTCCGGATCATTTCCTTCAGGAAATTTGAGCGGCGGAACGCTAAAACCCAACGGCGGAACAATCAACGATATGGCAACGAGGCTCGGTATGTGCAGCGGAAACGAAAGCCCGGTCACGATCGATATCTCCCAAATTCCCGCTAATAAAAGAATAAGCTACGCGACCGTTTTCGGAGCTACCTGGAAGGAACTGACGGCAGGCCCCATGAATACCTACTACCAGAACCATTCATCGGACCTCTGGAACAACTATCTTGTCATCGATGCCACCGGCGCCAGTCCCCAATGGAACGCAAATCCTGGAACATTCAATCACAAAGTGATCTGGCTCCTGTTATCCAACACGTACTTCAACCCGATTTACAACTCCCCCACAGACAATAAGATTCTTTATAACAGCGGAACAGGAACGGGGTGTTGTTCCATTTTCTACATCACAGGTAACAGTCAGATTGCGCCATGCGTATGGAGTGGAACATTGCGCGGCTATTTTTATGTTGCAGGAAGCGGAAATGAATTAATAAAACTATATAATTACAACCAGACGCTCATAGGCGGTATAAATGTCCCTTCATCCGGTAATGATCCCTTTGAATTAACGGGTCCGACGACAGGCTCCAACGTCATGAAAATCAACTATGAAGAATCCGTAATCCAGGAATTAGTAGATATAGGGCTTGCAACCTGGCCCACCCTTACCTGCGGCGGCGGCGGGGGCGGCGGCGGCGGCGGCGATCCCGAACTCAAGCTGGTCGACCTCAAGATCCGGCCCATGCTGGTGAGCATGCAACTGTAACGCCTCGTGCCGTCCGGTGGAGCGGCGAACGACTGCGGGTTTTAACGATTGTTGGGAGGGGGAACGTTATGACATGCAAGATGAACAACCAGCGGGGATTCGCCGTTGTCTACGGGCTGATGGTCCTGGTGCTGGCCAGCATGGGGGGAACGGCACTCCTTTTCATGACGCAGAAAGACCGCATCCAGGCCACGGACTACGCCAAAATGCGCTCCAGTTCACAGGCGGCGAAAGCGGCGCTCAAGGCGTGCGAGGGGCAGTTTCAAACCGCCCCTGATGTCGTGCTGGATATCCTGAAAGACTACATCGAAGATCCGGATACCAAGAGATGGCTGCTCGGCACCGCCGAAAATGCCACTGAAGAACAGAAAATTACCCTGGGGAGCAGCGCCGACGCACCCCAGTACTCCGCGAAAATTCTCGGCTACAATGAAAATGATCAATTGATCATGATCGAAGGCACCGGATATCTCAATAATGGAGGCAAGAAGAAAGCAATAGCCACCTATCAGCTCGCCGGGCTTGCGATTGTTACCCATACGCCTCCCCCGACCTACGGGCTCTATCTGGGAGGGGCTTTGCAGAACATCAATGAACCGATAAATATCCAGGGGGATGTCTACCTGAGTCTGCAGGGCGGCTTGACCTCTCAGCATTTCAATCAGGGCGGAACAATCAAAGGAAATCTCAAAACCGCTTTAACCAATAGTGAATTTAACGTGAACAACGCCTTGACCGTCGAAGGCAATGTATTCATGCGGGCCGTAGTTACCGCCAGCGCCGCTTTCACGGTAAAGAGCCCTTACAAATGCGGCTTTGAAAACCCGATTAAAACACTAGACCAGCAGATGCAGTTGAAGGGCAAGGCATTTTTCAATTGCAGTTATCCCAACAACTGGAATAACTCCGTTAACATGAATTACAATCCCGTCTATTATTATACCGGCGGCAACCCCGATATTCCGACCGGCAAATTTGCCAATGCATCTCCTTCGCCGGCCGGGAGAGCGACGTTAATGAATCTCGCCGACTCACTGGGAATGACGCCGGGTGACGAAAGCCCGTACAGTGTAACCATGCCCACGTGGGCATCCGGCGTTGTCAAGGAAGTCGCCGGCGGCAACTATTCCGTGACTGATGTCAACAACTGGTGGACGGAAAAGTACGGCAATGACAAGTTATATAAAGATGAATGGCTGATAATCAAATTAAACGGCGACCTGGCCATGAACGGCAACGGTACATTTTATAAAAAGGTAATCTGGATGTCCAACGGTAAAAACATCAATGCAAACGGCAATTGGTACGATTGTGACGATGCATCGAATACCATGATTTACGTTACCGGCAATACAACGCTGAATGGTTTCGGCGTTCCGGACAATAAAAGATTCCGGGGATACATATATGTGGACGGCACGGGTAACATGAATTACCAGTTCGGGGGCGACCATACGACCTTCAACGGCGCGATTCACCATAAGCAGGGAACTTTCAACCTGAATTCCCCCGGCAATCTCAATCTGGTGTATAATTCCGGTTCGACGGGAGTGGCGGCAGTGCAGGAATTAATGGATCTGGGAATAATTGCTGCTCCGGGCGCTGAAAGCCTGCCTCCACCCGGTCTCAATCTCGTGGACCTCAAGATCCGGCCGACGCTGGTGAGCATGCAACTGTAACGCCGCGTGCCGTCCGGAGGAGCGGCGGACGACTGCAGGTTGTAACGATCGCAAGAGTGGAGAACCTTATGACTTACAGAATGAACAACCAGCGGGGATTCGCCGTTGTCTACGGACTGGTGATCCTGGTGCTGGCCACCATCGCCGGAACGGCGCTCCTTTTCATTACGCACAAAGATCGCATGCAGGCGACGGACTACACCGGAATGCGCAATGCCTCACAGGCGGCGGTGGCCGCGCTCAGGGCGTGCGAAGGACAGTTTTTAAACGACCCGGATGAGGCGCTGGCCATTCTGACGAAGTATAAAAACGACAACACTTTCGAATGGATGCTCGGTACTGCCGCAAACGCCGATGAAGAACAGAAAATCGCCCTGGGGAGCGGCGCCGACGCACCGCAGTACTCCGCGAGAATCGTCAGGTACGACGACGCGAATTCATTTGTCATGCTCGAAGGCACCGGACACCTCGCCAACGGAGCGAAGAAGAAGGCGTATGCCGCCTATCAGCTCGGGGGGCTGGGGCTGAGCAACCGGCCCGTCGATATGTCTTACGGTCTGTTTCTGGGTGGACAACTGGTAAACTGCAATGATCCTATACACATCGAGGGCGATGTGTATTTGAGTGGAATAGGTGATTGGGGACCCGACAACCAGCATTTCAATCAGGCCGGAAAAATATTCGGGAATTTGAAAACAGCCTCGAGTAGCAACATTCTGGACTTCAGCCAGCAACTATGGATTACGGGAAATGCATTTTTTCAATGCGGCTTGATGCCGAAGGGGGTACTCACTGTAGACGGTTTGGCCGGATTTACATTTACAGGTGGCTATAAAAACTGGGATGTGGGCATGCAACTGAACGATAATGCATATTTCATTGCACCATCCAATCTGCCTGCCGGCAGAGTCAACGGGATAAGCGGAAAAACCGTATACTACGACAGTCCTATAACATCCGACCGGTTCTCCGGCTTTAATCCGAAAACGCCAGCCAGCCAGACAGCCGCCACCATCGCTGCTAATCTTGGAATGACAACCAACAACGAGGTCGGCTTCGGCCTGAATCTCCCGGGCTCCTGGGGGTCGGGCGTTGTTCAGGACGTAGCCGGTGTAGGTTCCGATCACGAAGTTTCCGCTGCAACCGTGGAGAGCTACTGGACTTCAAAAAGTGATGCCGGGAAATTGTATCAAAATGAATGGCTGGTAATGCAATTGACCCATGATGTAAAAATAACGGGCGGCAATTTTATCAGAAAGGCCATCTGGATTACCGGCGAGTATCAACTTGACGGATGTGAGAACTTCTATAATTGCAGCGACGAATCGAATACCCTTATTATCGTCAACGAGTCCGGCGACATCTCGGCCATGGGTCCGGGGAATAACTGCAATTTCCGGGGGTTGATATACGTAAATACCACCTGCACTTGGGACATGAAATACCAATTCGGCAGCAATTCGAATTTTTACGGCGCGATCCACCACGCAAGCCAAACCACATTCAATATCAACTCCGGGAACGCCGACAGCGTAAGGATATTGTTCACGCATCCGCTCGCGCAATCGGCGATCCAGGAAATCGCCAATACCGGCATCATCCTCGCTCCGGGCGAGACAGCTCCTGCCGAGAGGACCCTAATCCTCGTGGACACCAAGATCCGCCCCACGTTGCTCAGCATGTGGTTGTAACTCGACGGCGGCCGCCGGGTTGGGGAACATATCGGTATAGAGGGATGAGTAACGATTTATTCTTTTCATTCCGACCTCACCCCCTGCCCCCTCTCCTGTTTTCCAATTGAAAACCTCCCCGCACCGGTGGTACAATTGAGGAAATAAAGAACTGAAGGATAGAGCGGATCATTTACCATCTTACACAGGTCCAATCATTAAATCTTTATGGCCATGAAAACAACGACTCCCAAATCAATCCAGCGTCGCGACCGGCTTGTCGACTCGATGGCGAAGAAGCTTGCCGACGGCGTCAATGTCGAGAAGGCCATCACCACTCATCGCAGGCGCCGCATCAAACCGATGAAGTATGTGTATATCGCGATCGCCCTGTCGGTCGTTTCCACGAGTCTCACCTGGCTGATCATGACCGGCAAGGTCGCCCCGGGCCTTGTCAACCGGAAGGCCGAAGCCCCGGTTGAACCAGTAAAAAATTCGCTCGACCTGCTCAACGAAGATCTTGCCGCGAAGAAGATCAATCCCGACCAGTATGCCCTCCAGCTACGTAATTGCCTGAATTGTTACGATTCGCTGCCCGCCTGCTACCAAACCCCCCGTGCCGGCACGACCAGCGACGAACTCTTCCGGGCGCTTTACGGAATCTGGCCGCAGGTAAGCCTGCGCACCCGCGCGCACCTGCTCAAAATGATGCCCTATCTTGAACGGAAATGGGAGAAGTACCGGTTTGAACAACAGGAGTAAGGCATTCCCAACGGCGCAATCCGCAACGCGCCCTTTTTATTTCATCGACCGGATGCTCAATATCCTGATCGTTGAGGACGACCCGCTCAGCCGCGACCTGCTCACCGAGGTGCTCAGACCGGCCGCATGCTACGCGGTGCACGTCGCCGCCGCCAACAGTAAAGCGCTCGAGCTCCTCCGCTCGGGAATGCGGTTCCACGCCTGCATCATCGACCTCGGGATCAATGACGTCGAAAACGACGAGTACTATCTGCTGCGGCACTACGGGCGCCACACTTCCATCATCGTCCTTACCGGGTCGCCCTCTCCGCAGAAAGGGGCCTCCTGCATTCAACTGGGCGCCCGTTCGGTGTTTGAAAAAGGGACGGCATTCAACAGCCGGCTTTTTTTCCAGACCCTCAACCGCATGGTGCTTATCAACGTGGTCAACTACCGTTTCAATGAATGGTCGGGCGACACCCTGAACCTCGCGACCGACACGCTCTTTACAACAAGTCCGGATTCGGTGACGCAGTGGGCCGAAAAGATGCGTATCACCGACCGTCAACTGCGCAACCTCTGGCACACCGGCAGCGGCTTCGGCGCAAAACATGTGCTTTTTCTTTTTCACTGCCTTAAAAACGCATTCGCCTATTACGAAACGCTTCTTTTCGGGAACGGCGCGGAACGCACGGCCGCCGGGCGGTTTTCCCACCTGCGGCTTGAGGCCTACTTTCAGGAGCATCATGAGTTGCTCACGTTCATACTGTCCTGAAACCCCGCCGTTCATCCGCCGGACAATCCATTACAAGCGCCGCAACGGGTCACTGCGGGTAAACCGGAAATTGCATTTCCGTTTTTTAGACGGTAATACTCGTATAATGAATAGAAGCCCATCAACCAATGCAGCAACCCGGTACAGGAAAGCGGATATGGTTCCTTGTAAACAGAACGGCAGCACGCTTCTCGAAGTGGTCATTGCCATGATGATACTGGCGCTGGTGGTCGTCGGACTGAACGTGGGCGTCGTATCGCTCATCAAGTCCAATATCAGTTCAAAAGAACTTACCTCGGCGACCACGGTCGGCAACCAGCTCTTCGAGAAGTTACGACGCGCCGATTACTCCGCACTGGTTGCGGATATGGATACCGTACGCGAGCGCTATGTCCGCGATTGGAAAGTTACCGCCACCGCCTCCCATACCAAAATCGACCTTACCGTAAGCTGGCCCCTCACCGTACTCAATCACGCCATCGCGCTTTCAACCATAATCGCGGAACCGTAAACCATGCATACTACAAAAAGTATCGGGAACACTGCCGGCACCTCCCTTATCGAACTGGTGATAGCGCTTTTCATTACCTCGATAGTGACTATCGGCGCCTATCAGGCGTACCAGTTCTTCACCATAAGTTCCACCCGCGAGAAACAGAAGGCTGAGCTGCAGCGCGACATCATCACGGTCAGCAACATTATCGAACGCGATATCCGCATGGCGGGATGCGGACTGCCCGGCAACGGCGTGAGCACCCATCTGGTCGATGAGGAAAACGACCACCTCTCCTGTTATTCAAACGAACAGCGCCTGGAGACCACACTGACGACAACCGCGGACCCGGCCCATACGAAGATTATTGTCGCCGATGCCGCAGGATTCGTTGTCAACGGGTATGTCTGCCTGGCAGACCCTCCCGATACCTGCTACCGAAGGATCACCCGCATCGGCATATATGCCGGCGGCGAAGATACGCTGGTTCTGAGCAGGGCGATTTATTACGGTCCGTTCGATTACACTACGACACATGTCTATCCGGCAACCAAATTCTCCTATAAACTCACGGGCAGTCCCACGCCTTCCATTCAGCGTCTGAAAAACAATGCGCCCCTCCCTCTGGGCGGAAAACTGGATTCAATCATCGTCATACTGAAAAATGCGGCTGGAAATCCGGTCGGGGCATCGGTCGGGGATGCAGCCGTCGTCATGGTCGTGGTGGGCGGCCATATCGGCAACGGCGGAAACCGCGTTTTTCTTGCGGACAGCACTGAAGTGAACATCCGTAATGTCAATTGAAAAATCAACAGCAGGGAGCCCTATGAAAATAAGCCAGCGCGGAAGCGCCATGGTCGCCGTTCTGGCGATAACCGTTATCCTCAGCATTTCCCTGGTCGCCTTCTTTTTCGCGACACGGCATACGTCGAAAGTAAGCGGCAACCGGCGTGAAAAAGTGACGGCGCTCAACATTGCGGAGGCGGGGAAGGAGAAGCTGTACGCCGATATACGGAGCGACGTTCACCGGCCGGCATTGAATTCATCACCGGTGACGGTGTACAGCAACGAGGCCTTCAGCGGCGGCTCCTACACGGTTTCGTACAGTGCAGACCCGTGGGCCGATACGCTCTGGATCCGCAGCAGCGCAGCCACCGCAAACGGAAAACCGGTGACCATCGACGTGATCGCCCTCATACCCCCGCTCATCCCGATCAACGGCAACCCGGCCCGCGGCGCGGTGTCGGCCCGTTCCAATGTAGCGGTCAGCGGCAGCATTGATATTGACGGAAGAGAGCACGACACCGCCTGCAACCTCACCGGCGCCCCCGGCACCTACGCGGTAAGCACGTGCGGCACCTGCACCGTGGACGGTTCCTCGAAAGTCGGCGGGGGGGGGCAGGAACCGGTAGGCAAGCACGTCTACGACAACGACATTGCCATCCATCAAACCGTCGTCCAGGAGAATGCGCCCCTCGACCCGATGTTCGATTCCCCCGAAGCCTTTCTGGGAGTGCCGGCGGGATCGCTTGACGCCTATAAATTTTCCAGCCCGACGATCGATCAGGATTTCCACGGCATCCGCTACGATACCGCCTCATACGTCGGCCCGCTCGATCTGGGACCGTCGGCGAGCGGCATTCTCATCGTCCACAACGGCGCGAAAACCGCGAAGTTAAAGTTAAACGGCGGAACGTTCAGGGGGTTGATCATCTGCGACGAAATGGATAAAATCAACGGCAACGTCACCGTACGCGGCGCGGTCGTGGTTTTAAAAGGGACAGCCATTACTTTCGAGGGGCTGGGAAACGCCTCCATCTGTTACAGCAGCGCGATCCTCACTCACCTCAACGACTTCTGCGGCAACGAGGTCAAAAATAGCGTCAACGAAATCTCGTGGAAAGAGACGGACTAGCCCATGCGAAAGAGCGCGCGCCCGTTTTGTTCTATAACGCCCGGTAAAAAAAACAAGGCCGCGATGTGCCGCGACCTCCTATTGTCGAAATAAATGACGGACCTATGCCGTTGCGGGAACGATTTCCACCTTTTTACGATTTCCTTTGACCCAGGAGAACTTCACCGTTCCGTCGACTTTGGCGAACAGCGTAAAATCTCTGCCCAGACCGACGTTGGAACCCGGATGCACCTTCGTGCCCTTCTGTCTGACGATAATACCGCCCGCCCTCACCAGTTCTCCGCCGAACCTTTTTACGCCGCGCATTTTCGGATTGCTGTCGCGACCGTTCCTGCTGCTTCCAACGCCTTTTTTATGTGCCATGAGACTATTGCCCCCTTTTATATATTGATCGATACGATCTGCAACCGGGTATACGGCTGCCGGTGACCGTTTTTACGACGATAATCTTTCCGCCGTTTGCGCTTGACGACAAGAATTTTTTTATCTTTGATATGACCGACCACTTTCGCCGTCACCGAAGCTCCCTCAACCAGGGGCATGCCGATTTTCAACGCTCCGCCGTCTGAAGCGAGCAACACCCGGTCAATCGTGATTTCCGCCCCTTCAGATGCAGTGATCAACGGCACACGGATCGTTTCTCCCGGTGTAACCTTGAACTGAATTCCGCCCTGTTCGATAATCGAATACATCATCACTCCTCTAGGCTTACCGGCTCGGGAGACTTCCGCACGCGGCCATGCCGTCCTTCACTGTTTTCACGTAACAACCATTTTCAAGAGAAAAATCTTCTAAAAATAACTATCGGAGCTTTATGAAGCAATATTCATTACTCTTTTTGATTTTTACCATGTGGTTTGATGGTATACTCATCCTGATCGAGCTCATCATCCTCAAGAATGATCAGGCGGCAGCGGTGTTCCTTTTCGAGCATCTTTTTGAGCTGTTCGCCCTCTTTCTGCAGATAGGCGCGTACTGCCGGATGCACCGAAAGATCGATCTCGCGTGATGTATGACCGCTCCTCTGAAGGTCGCGATCGATATGGGCGGTGACCGATTCGGGGGAGAAGACCCAGCCCAACCCCTCGCAGGCAGGGCAGACATTGGTGAAATACTCCTGAAGCTCGGGCCGGACACGTTTCCGGGTTATCTCCATCAAACCGAACTTTGAAAGCCCGGTACTGGCATTGGCTGAAGGATCGACGGCAAGAAGTTTCAGCATGGTGTTCTCGATCTTCCGCCGGTTCTCGCTTATCCGCATATCGATAAAATCCACCACGATCAGTCCGCCGATATCGCGCAGACGCAACTGGCGGCAGATTTCGCCCGCAGCTTCGAGGTTGGTAGTGTAGATGGTTTCCTCGAGGTTCGACTTTCCGGTATTTCTGCCGGTATTCACATCGATGGCGACCAGCGCCTCAGTGCGGTCGATGAGGATATAGCCGCCGCTGCGGAGCCAGACCTTGCGTTTGAGCAGCTTTTCAAGGTCCTTTTCGATATCGAACCGGTCGAAGAGCGGTGTTTTATCTTTGTAAAGCGCCACCCGGTCGCAGAGCGCCGGCGAAAATGAGTGCAGGTAATCGAGAATTTCCACATGGTCTTCCGGCTGATCGACGAAGACTTTGGCGACGTCTTCCGAAAAAATATCGCGGATGACCCGGGTGGTGATCCCGAGTTCCCGGTGGATGAGCTTCGGGCCGTTCCCCGAAAGCGCCTCCTCCTGCGCTTTGCGCCACATGTCAAGAAGTTGATGGATTTCTTTGACGAACTCCGTCTCCGAAACCTTCAGGCCGATCGTACGGATAATAAAGCCGACCCCGGGGGGTTTGATGTCGGCGATGATTTTTTTAAGCCGCGCCCGTTTTTTCGGATCGCTCGTCTTCTTCGAAACACCGATGAAGTTCGTGTCGGGAACGAGAACCAGAAAACGGCCCGCCAGGCTGATCTGGGTGCTCAGTTTGGCGCCCTTGGTACTGATCGGTTCCTTGAGTACCTGGACGAGGATCTCCTGCCCCACGGTCAGCACTTTTTCGATGGGGATCCGTGCGATTCTCTTCCGTTTTGTCGAATTCCCCTGTCCGGTATACCGCTCCATGAGGGTGTCGCCGGCATCGAGCAGGACCGACGGATCGACGTCGCTCGCATGGAGAAACGCGCATTTCTCCAGGCCGATGTCGATAAAGGCGGCCTGAATACCCGGAAGGATCGACGTTACCTTGCCGCGATAAATGTTGCCGACCAGCCTGAAGTAGTCGGGCCGTTCGACCACGAGTTCGACGACCTTGCCGTTTTCCAGCAGGGCTGCCCGCTTCTCGGTCGGGGTGGCGTTGAACAGTATCTTTTTTTCCATAGAACTCCGGTCAAAAGCTGATCTTGAGAATGCATATCAACTGGTTGGTGGTGGTCTTCTGGCCGCCGTGCTCCTCCTGACGAAAGGTATAATCGATGCGGCCGGATACATTATCGGTAAAAATATATGACAGGTTCGGTATAAGAGAAAAACTTTTATTGTTGCTGTTGGCCTCGACCTCCTTCTCGTTGCTCCGGCTGAGTTTCAGCCCGACGGTCGTTCTTCCCTTGATGGGAATCGTCCACATGAGAAGCTTGATCTCCGACAATTTGCTGCTGCGTTCGATCTCATAATTCACCGTCAGTTCGTCGGAATGCATGGTGGCGTTCCTGTTCGTGTCGGCGCTCTCCCCGGTTTCAGAAAGAATCGTGTTGATTTCACGGGAATAATTATGACGGTAGTCGAACCTGATCGGCCATCGCTTGATTGTCCCCGACACCGACGCAAGCGGCGTCAGGTCGAACTTATCCGAGCGGCTGGAGCCGCCGGTCTGTGAAGTGAAATGGTCGCTCCGCCGCCAGGTGAAGGATGAGTTGAAGGCGACACCCTGCAGGTTGTCTTTGATAAAACCGACCTTATTGAGCATCTGCGTCGAGAAGCCGGCCGAAAAATCGGGGAACGTGATGGTCGTGTCGTTACGCGTCGAGTCGGGATAGATCGTATACGAGATGCTGCGGCTGAGGCTTACCTGGTTGAACGACAGATCGAGCGCTTTTATGGCGATGCCGCTTGACAGCCGCAGGGAACGGTCGACGGTCCTGCTGTCGTTGCGGTAGAGGTCCGGCCGGTCGTACGACTGCCGCGACCTCATGCCGAGAAAACGGTCGTCGTCCATCTCGCCGGTAAGAATATCGAGCGGGGTACGGCCTTTCACGCCGAGCTGGAACAGCAGCAGGTCCCTGATGCCGCCGATGCCCTCCCTGCCGAGCAGTCCGGTGCTCACGTAATCGTTATTCAGGTTGGACCCGGCACTGTACGAAAGGCCGAAATCCCGCAGCCCGATCTGGTCGAAACCGTTTTTCATCATGTCGAAAAAGCCGGCAAGCGCATTCTTCCCGGCAGCCGTCTTGAACTCTCCGAAAAGCTGGTCGAACATGATCTTGCCCTCGAACGAAAGGGAGGACTTCACGCCGGTATTCAAATACGGAACCGGTTCCCTCTGCCACTGGACGACCGCCGCGTTGTAGTCGCTTGCATAATCGGCAGAGGTGCTCAGCCAGTCGAAAAAGTGCGGATTGAGTCTCATTCCGGCGTGCTGCGTGCGGTCTCTTTCCCCCCAAAGGACCCAGTAACTCTTCCACTCGCCGTTGCGCTTGAAGATTTTTCTCCCTTTTTCGAACGTCTCGTCCCCAACGGCATCGATAAGGTCCCGGCTGACGGCGAGCGAAAAGTTCATGTCGCAGAGCGGCGAAAGCGGGGTATGTTCGATACGCGTGTTGTGCCGCACGGTATAACTTCTCGGATTGCTCGATACCCCCCGCCAGGTATCCCGCTGCCGCTGTTTGTTGAAGTTGATATCGGCGACACCGATGTCGAAGGCGCGCGGCAGCAGCGTCAGTTCATAACTTTTCATACGCGAAGGGAACCACTCCTGTTTGATTGATTTGAAGGGCGTCCAGGTCAGCCACTCCGGCGGCTTGTACGGTTTGAGATCGTAGTGCACCTTACCGCTGTAAGTGTCGGAGGTGTCGCGTTTCGCGAAAACGGCGTCCTCGCCCGCGCCGTCCGGGTTGGCGCCGTAGAGGACCTCGCCGATGGTCGTGCTGTACTTCATGTCCGCCTCCCATCGGTCGGCAAGGAAGCCGATGACCGGATTTTCCTGTTTTGTTTTTTTATACCCGGTATAATAGGTACGGCCCACGCTGCTTGTCTGGTACTCTTCCGAACGGGTGACGTCGTTGTGCCGCTGCCCGATCCCGGTCATGGTCGATGCCGCGTCCCTGATGATATCCATGAATCCGTCGGGGTCGCCCTTTTCATTGACAAGGTAGACGTCCGTTTCGTTCTTGAGCTGCGGCCGCATCACCGAGCTGTTGTAGGTGACGCCGGCGGGAAGCGACAATCCCCACTCCTGCGGCAGGAATTTTTCGAGGCCGATCGAAGCGCCCAGGCCGGTGCTCATCTGACTGTTGTCGGGGATGTTCCTGGTCTCGGTCATACGCCGGAAATTGCCGCTTTCGTAATCAATGTGCGCCTGCAGCGACAGCAGGTCGGCCCATTTCGTCATCATGTCTACGCGCGAGGCCGAACCGTTGATGCGCCGTA
>JAFGIW010000044.1 GCA_016929415.1 Chitinispirillaceae bacterium
AAGTCATAAGCAACAAGTAACCCCGTTTGTATTTATCGTCTTTACAAGTTCCTTAAATTAGACAAGTGGTAGTTTTAAAATGTGCGGGAAGTAGGCTATATTTATCGGTTCTCCAAAAAAAAAGAAATCTATTAATTCGTTCTGTCTTACGCTGCACGGGATTAAGCTTCTGAACCTTTCCGGAGAATTAACAACCTGTCAATTGTTGGCGTTAATGCAACGCGACGAGATCTTTGTCGGAAACGATTCCGGCCCCATGCATAATGCCGCGGTGGCGAGTTTAAATGGGGTTGTCCAGTTCGGCCTGGGGTATTCGAAGAAGTGGTAGTATCCGGTTCATAAACAGATATCTTGCAATCCATGTCCGTAAATCCCCACGAGAGAAAGATGCGAAAAAGGGTTCAAGACATGCGAAGCGTTGGAAGAGATATGTCCAGCAGAGATAATAAAGAAATGCGATTGCCTGATGGGTTTCAGTTTTGGAAACCGTTAGCGAGGTTCGAATATACCAACATCCTTCGATGAAAACCATATCTCATTATTGAAAAATATCAGTCATGTCGGATAATGAATTTTATTTTATTCGAAATAGTCTGGAGAAGCATTGACACATAACATCTTACCGAAAAAAGAATTGTTCGGTTTACCCTACCTGCAGTCATCCTATGAAGCTGCTGTTTCATATCTCATCCAATTATCCCTATCTGAAGGGCGGCATCTGATATGTACTCCGAACACCCACGGCTTTTTCTTGTTTAAAAGACATCCTGAAATGAAAAATGTCTACAAACAAGCTTCCGGGGCATTTCTCGACGGCATGCCACTCGTTTGGGCGGCTTGCCTACTCAATGGAGGTTCTCTGGAACGTGTATCCGGAGCGGATTTGTTTGTAGATGTTTTTATAAAATCAATACAACTCGGCGGAAAGATTTTTATCCTTGGAGGCATGCCCGGGGTTCCTGAAAAGGCGATATCGAATTTAGGGTTAGCAGAATTGATTTATAAGCAGATATCATTCTATACTCCGCCTTTTGGATTTGAAAAAAATACTGTCGAAAGCAACAAAATCGCTCAAATCATCAATGGCTTCAAACCGAACATCGTTTTTGCAGCATTAGGGACGCCGAAACAGGAATTATGGGTTTGTCAACATAAAGACACACTTGATTTCGGTGTGGCAATCGGTGTCGGTGCTTCTGTCGACTTTGCAGCAGGCATTCAAAAACGGGCGCCCGGATGGATGCGGGAAATAGGGTTGGAGTGGTTATATAGGCTTTCAAGGGAACCGAAGCGGTTATGGAGAAGATACCTTGTTACCAACCTATATTTCATGGTGTACATCCCGCGGTTGCTGGTCAAAGCAATGGTACGAAAATTAAGCAAATCGTTGTTCAGAGGAAAAAATGTACAAAGTATTAATTGTTAAACATGGGGGTTTGGGTGATGTTATTCGTACTTCGTACGCTGTCCCGGAAATGTATGAAAAATATTACCCGGCGGAAATCTGGTGGTTCACATCAAATGAATCCTTTGATCTGTTAAGGTTCAACCCTTATATAACCCGGATTGTGACTAAAAGCTACAATTACCATCTGTTGTTAGAAAATGCATTCGACCTACTCCTTTCTTTCGATGATGAATTTGAAATACTCGAAAGCTTAACAGATGTTTCCTCAAAAAACCATATCGGGGCATATCTCGAAAACGGCAAAAGAACGTATACTTCCTCTTCCGCCAAATGGTTTGACATGGGGATCATTTCAAAATTCGGCAAATCGGTCGCGGATGATTTCAAACGGAAAAACAAACTCGAACATAATGAAATATTCGGTGAGATACTTGACATTGAAATAACCGATTCTTGTTTTTGGAATTCGGATATATTCAAGGCGAATATGCATCGATTGTTAAACAAAGAATGCTTCGTGATCGGGCTCAATAGCGGCGCAGGAGGACGTTGGCCATCAAAAGAGCTTATCATGCCGGAAGCCATTAAACTGGCGCGAGTCTTATCCAATGGCATGGTGGATGATAAAAACATACAAGTGGTCTTACTTGGCGGTCCAAAAGAAGAAAATCGGAATAATTCCATTATAAACGCCGTTCAGTCACCGAATATAGTAACTTTTTCATCCATGCAGCTGCTTGAGTTCGCCGCTTTGATCGCATGTTGTAATTATGTAATTACATGCGACAGTCTCGCCTTACACTTGGCAATATCTCAGAAAATTCCCAATTTAAGCTTTTATGCTCCAACTTCAGCAGCTGAAATAGGGGTTTTTGGAACCGGTGTCAAGGTCATTTCAATGTCAAAAGATTATTGTAGCTATAAACCGGACGCGGATAATTCCACAATTACATCTGAACGGATTTTGGAAATTCTCCATTTTCATCTAAAACAAACGAATAAGACAATCAGATTTCAGTAGATGCATATTACAATGAATAAACGGCACAGTTCCGAACAGGAATTGTATACTTTGAAGGAACAGAAATGGGTGTTACAGACTGACAAGGCATATCAGGATCTTGGAAATGTGGCGAAAAACAACAAAAAGCTGCGGAGATTATAGATGAAGTTTGAAAGCATTTATTAAAAAGTGGTTATCAAACATCAGAGCCTTATTAGTAAAATTGTAAAGTCTTCGGAGATAAGGGATGCACTGTCCCGTATAAAAGACAAAATGATTCATGCATTTGCCGGCGCCAACAAGCTCCTCCTCTGCGACAACGGCGGATGCGCAGCATATTGCATGCGAACTTGTCGGTCAATTTATCTCGAACGAAAGGCGCTTGACGCCGAGGCGCTAAACGTCAACACATCCTCTCTTACGGCAATCGACAACGACTATTCCATCGAACGAATATTCTCCCGGCAAGTCGAGGCGAAAGGCAGGCCGGGCGACGTTCTCATCGGCATAACCGACCAACGGTACGTCTAAAAATATTATCGCCGCATTTGAGGCGGGCCGGAGAATCGGTCTGAAGAACGTCTAACTGACTGGGGATAAAACTCCCGCCTCCCTGGACTCCCTCTGCGAGGCAGTCATCAGGGTCCCCTCCTCCTGCACCCCCCGGATCCAAGAGGTCCATATTCTCCTCGGGCATATTCTCTGCGAGTATGTCGAAAAGGAATTGTTTGCTTAAAGGTGAATGGGCGCTACCATAAAATCCCGTGATCATGCGAATCCCGGCAAAAAAACCGACACTGTTACGAATTATTTGTCGCCGGCCCGGAAATGGGCTGAAGTGATTAAATCGTAGATTCCTTATACATCACTGATTCTCTGTACCGGGGAATAAAAGCCGGCATTTACCATCTTTTCTAATAATCTATCAGCAACATCTGCAGTAAGTTGGCCGTCGCGGCAGGATGCGATCAGAATACCGATTGTCCCGGTATAAGGAATTTTATATCGGTCGCACACCTTCCCTGGCCGCCTTATCATCGGATGCCACCACGCAATGCGCACGGGCATAGGCAATGCAGGAAGCTTCGCCTCTTCCCAGAGAATCCAATAGTGAAACGTAGAAACCATGCTTTTTCTTCGACATGGTAATCAAATCGAAATTATTTTCATTAAGTAATAAGTCGACACAATGCAGTGCGGATTCTTTCTTTATTCCGGCGGACAGGGTGAATTTCAGTTAAAAGGAATCTGTTTTTCCTACAATGAATATCTATATCGATCTGACGGATCAATTCAACGAAGGTCGTCTGCGGGCCATTATCAGTTCCGGCCAGGCCGTAGTGCTTCACCGGCTGGCGATCATGAGTAAGGATGGAGACTGGATCGTACGGGAGGATGAGGAGGCGCTTCTGTTTATACTGCAGGTGCTGAACCGCCACGGCGCCCGCTATCGTTTCGGCGCGCCTCTTGACAAGAAATGGCTTGCAGGCGGCTGGAGTTCTCATTTTGAGTTCATGAAGGAAAATATGCGCATACGAACCGACTTCGTTTCCCGACCGCCGAGAATCAGCGTCGAGCGTCTGGGTCGGATATGGATTGAACAGGAAAATCGTCACCCGCCGTATATGAATTGCACGGACCTTGCAGAGCTCAAGAAAACGAACCGTGAGAAAGATTATGCAATCATCGGTGAGCTTTCCCGTAAAATGGATCTGCTCGAAGACCGTATAAGGTATTCCCGAAGTGCCCGTGAGATCCTTGATATTTACCGGAATGACCCGGCGTCAGTAATGCGGATTGTGCATGAGCGAGGGATCGAAAAGAGCGCATTTGCAAGTATCGAGACACTCGAAACGGCTCTTGATGCAGAGCGGCGCCGGCTTATACACGCGAACGAGCGTCGTCTTGAACGCTACTCCTCGGCTGCAGAGCGCTGGGCTGAAATATGGAATGAGGTGGAGAAGGAAACCGCCGGCCTTTCGCTGATGGACGCACATGCCATCATCAAGGAAAAGGCTTCAGGAATATTGCCCTTCAAACTTTCTGTAGGGGAGATTCATGAGTGAAATCAGGGATGAATTTTTAAGCGAAGAAGACCTTGACCTCGCTTCCATGTCGTATGAGGAACTGGAAGCGTGGTGGAACGCATGGCTGGAACAGGCGCAGATAACGAATGAAGATGATAAAAACGAATATTCGCACGGTGTCTTTAAAGGAAGAAACGTCGCATGAAAATTGAAACGTTGTTTGACGGCGTCATGCAGGACCATCAGTCAATACTCCGCGATATACGGAGTTCGGCGGATAGTATCGATGGTTTCTCGGCCATCTCCGAAATGGCCCTGACGGCCTTCCGCAACGGCAACAAACTTCTCCTCTGCGGCAACGGCGGCAGCGCGGCGGATGCGCAGCATATCGCATGCGAACTTGTCGGTCGATTTTATCTCGAACGCAAGGCGCTCGACGCCGAAGCATTGAATGTCAACACATCGTCGCTTACGGCAATCGGCAACGACTATTCTATCGAACGAATCTTCGCCCGGCAGGTGGAGGCGAAGGGTAAAGCGGGAGATGTTCTCATCGGCCTCACGACCAGCGGGACCTCGAAAAACATCATCGCCGCGTTCGAATCGGCAAAAAGGCTCGGTCTTAAGAACGTCTGTTTCACGGGAGAAAAGGCGCCTGCCGCGCTGGACACCCTCTGCGAGGCGGTCATCAGGGTGCCCTCCTCCTGCACCCCCCGGATCCAGGAGGTCCACATTCTCCTCGGGCATATTCTCTGCGAGTATGTCGAAAAGGAATTGTTTGCCGAAAGGTAAATAAGGGCCGTCATGAAAACGCCTGATCATTCGAATCCCGGTAATAAAGCCGATCCGGTCACGGTTCATTTGTCACCTGCCCGGAAATGGGATGAAATGAATAAATTACGTCAGATGGCGTGGGATTTGAAATACGCATCGGTGAAACAATGCCATCCGGAGTGGACCGACGCTCAAATTCGGGAGCGGGTGAGAGATATTTTCCTGTATGCAACCACGTGACCTGATCGACATCTTTATCCTTCCGCTTGAGGAAAGCCGGATCGGGTACATGATCACCGGATCTGTTGCCTCGACCTTTTACGGGGAACCGAGATTGACCCATGATATCGATCTCGTGATCGCGCTTCGGGCGGACGATATCCCGCGATTCCCCTCCCTGTTTCCTGCAGCGGAATTTTATTGCCCGCCGCAGGAGGTGCTTCGCATCGAAGCCTCACGGAAAACGTTTGCGCATTTCAATCTGATACATCACGATACGGGCTATAAAGCGGACATGTATCCGCTTACCGGGGGGCCGCTGCATATATGGGGGTTCGAGAACCGGCGCAGAATCGCACTCAAGGATACGCTGCAGATCTGGGTTGCCCCTCCCGAATACGTTATTGTCAGGAAGCTGCAATACTTCAAGGAGGGCGGGTCGCAGAAGCATCTTTCGGATATAAGAAAAATGATTGATTCGCCGGAATCCGCAATCGATTTGTCACAACTCGAACGTTGGATCGCCCTGAAGGATGTTCAAAAAGAGTGGGTCCTTGCCCGAAGCTGCGAAAAAAGATAAGAAAAAGCGCACCGTAGTCGATCGCATCTGAATTACCGAACAGCAGCGAATCACTATTTCCCACGGCCTGCCGGAATCCGGCGGGCCATTTTTGTGTGTGCGAAGGTGCGCGAGGGCGGCTATTTGGTGAGAAAAACGATGAGCGAAACCATCTCATCGATCCCCCTTGACGGGATCTCGATTTCCGAAGCAGGGTATTTCTTGTCGTTAATGATGATATGACGGTCGGTGATCGCCGAAATGGAGCGTATGTTTTCCATGCCGGTATATTCGCCGCCCTTTTTAAGCAGAAGGGTGACGTTGCCGTTCGGGGCCAGGCGGGCAAGAAGCGTGTCATCTATTGTCAATCCACCCGTCAGATGGAACGGGAATCCGGCGATGGAGAAACCCGTTTCGGCCTGGAGGGTGAGGATCGGCGTACCCATGATGTTTTCCATTGTCGCGGCTGCCTTTTCGGAGAGTCGGCCGTCCGTATGAACGCTTCTGTTGCCGGCGCTCGCGGGGAAATGGCCGGAGGAAAGGATCGACCCTGATGAATCGGTGATTTCAAGCACTGAAAATCCCATTGGTTTGAGAAATTGGGAGGCCATTTCCGTGACAACCGGTGAAGAACGGTCGTTCTCGACAAGCAGACGCAGTGAAAATTCCTTATGAGAGGCGACAACATCAGAAAAAGCTTTCAACTGGAATTCGATCCGGGTGGAAAGGTCATCAAGACGTTTCCGAACCGCCTGCTCAACGAAATGCAACCGTTCAAGATCCGCGGCATTCTTACCATGATTCAATTGAACATTCATAAAGAGAAACATCAGAAGAGCTGTAATGATTATTGAAATAATTGCGGTAACGACAATTTTCATAGAACTCCTTAAGTACTGTATGACGACTGGTCTATCGGTTCCTGAATAGAAAAATAAAACAGGAAAATGGAAAAAGACAGTTGTTCGGGGACTTACGATTTATCGGCTTGATGCCGGCCGTTCTTTGATGGCATTGAGTTTGCCCCCTGAGAAAACGAGCTCATGGGAAAGATAGGTCATTGTCTGTTGTTCCTGCTGCCCCCTTCCGGTCGAGTTGGTCGCCACGGGTTCGCCCCAACTTATACGCACCTGGTCGGGTGTCATTCCAATGATGACGCGATGATTGTTGATCAGCTCCCAGGTCTCATCATCCCAATGATAAACGGCTATCGGATCATCCTCGAGGATCTCTTCGTCCCAGGGATTACGTCGTGAGATCTGTCCGGGGATGGTATTTGTCCAGCTATACCGTACGGGGATGAAACTCGATTTTCCCTCTGCGGAGGTTACCATGAGCCAGATCGGTTTGACGGGAAGCGGCGTCTTTCCCCACCTGACGTCCACCACGGTTAGGGGGTCCTGTATATTGATGCGAAGACCGGTGAGCGAGGAAGCGGAGTTGGTGCCGTAGGTGGAAATGACCCCCCGTCGCGCGAAGACGACCATCCCGAGCCAGCGCCGGCGAGCCTCCTCGAGGTCATCGGCAGGGGCGATATCCTGCAATGCCTGCAGGTGGGTGCGGCCGAATATTTTTTTGTTTGTCGGTATGTGGAAGAAGGTAACCAGCCACTCGTCTCCGTCCGGTTCCACTGTTTCGACAAGCAGGGAGTCTCCGGAGATCGCTTCACAGCGGATACGATGATTGTCATGCTCCCAGGCCGGATCGGTCGGGGCGGAATCGCATTCGGCTTTTTTACATAGATAGAGTTCATACCCTGATGGCCTGGCGAACTCCTGTTTCGGAAGAACGACGAAGGTCATACCCGGCCACTGCGGCGGTACGATCGGCAGCGACGGAGGGGCTTGCCGCTCCTTTGATGCCGCCGGAGAACCGGACGGCAATCGGGCCGGTAAACGTTTTTCGCCTATGGGGTCAGGTTCTTTCACGGGTGCGACGAGGTTTTTTCTCACCACCGGAGCAATGCAGGAACCGGAAAGGAGCAGAATGATGCAAAAAACGACAGGCTTCATTGATACGCCTCGATAGTCAACCCGACGTGTCGGTCCGACGCGGGACCGGTCCGGAAACACAAATACGATCTGCGTAAAACGGTAGTCAATACAAGTTCACCATTATATCAATGTATATAACTATTTTACCATTAAAGCAATGATTTCATCGGTATGACGGATAGGTTTTCATCAAGAGAGGTAAGATGCAAACACTGGAGCTGTTGCTTGGAAAAATCGGCGACCTCGTCTGGGGCCCGCCGATGCTGGTGCTTCTTTTCGGGACCCATATTTTCCTGACGTTTCGGTTGAAAGGTATCCAGCGATTTATTTTTAAAGGAATAAAGCTTTCGTTCCAGCGGACCAAAGAGGGTGTGGGGGATATCAGTCATTTCGGGGCGCTTGCCACCGCCCTGGCCTCAACGGTCGGGACCGGCAATATCGCAGGGGTTGCGACAGCGGTTGCGGCCGGAGGACCGGGGGCCGTGCTCTGGATGTGGTTGACCGGGGTGTTCGGGATCGCCACCAAGTATGCCGAAGCAGTCCTTTCGGTAAAGTACCGCGTTGTCATGCCGGACGGGACAATCGCCGGCGGGCCGATGTACGTGCTGGAGCGGGGGCTTAAAAGCAGGCCGCTCGGAGTGCTGTTCGCCGCACTTACCGCAATAGCCGCATTCGGTATCGGCAATACGGTGCAGTCGAATTCCATTGCCAATCTTGTGCGTGACACAATCCATCTCGATCCCTGGATAACCGGCATCGTCCTGACGACGCTCACAGCGCTGGTCATTCTCGGGGGTATTACTTCCATTGCCCGGATCTGTGAGAAACTGGTCCCGTTGATGGCGTTTTTCTATTTAATCGGTTGTTTAGCGCTTCTTGCGTTGTTCGCTTCTGAAATCGTTCCATCGATCAAGTTGATCGTCAGCAGCGCTTTTACCGGCCAGGCCGCTATCGGCGGATTTGCCGGCGCAGGCGTGCGTGCTGCCGTCAGGTACGGCATTGCCAGGGGGCTTTTTTCGAACGAGTCGGGAATGGGGAGCGCTCCGATCGTCGCCGCTGCCGCACAGACGACTAATCCGGTGAGGCAGGCGCTCGTGTCCGCTACCGGCACCTTCTGGGACACGGTCGTCATCTGTGCGTTCACCGGGATTGTCATCGTCGCCTCGGGTGAATGGACCGGCGGCCGGACGGGCGTCGCCCTCAGTAATGCCGCGTTCGCCCATCTCCCCCATATCGGGCCGTTCGTTCTGAATCTGGGACTCTTCCTGTTTGTGTTCTCGACGATACTCGGTTGGTCGTATTACGGCGAAAAGGCGGCGGAGTATCTTTTCGGGCAGCGGATTATTACAACCTACCGCTGTCTCTGGGTGGGTGCGGTAATGGTCGGCGCGGTGGTGAATGTACCCGTTGTCTGGTCGTTCGCCGATATCGCCAACGCGCTTATGGCGCTGCCGAACCTGCTGTCATTGCTGCTGTTGAGCGGGGTTATTGTGAGGGAAACAAGGGAGTATTTTGTCGGGAAAGAGGGATGATAAATCAATGCAGCCGTTCCCGGTAGCGGGGGAGACAATTCTTACGATTATCGATAATTCCTCCAGCGGTAAGAGATATTTTTATAGAGGAGATTTAGTGAAATGCACCTTGCAGCAGCACTCTTCTTAAGCACCCGTCCCCGCCAGTGGCCCAAAAATGCATTTGTTTTCGCCGCACTGCTCTTCTCAAAAAACGCATTTCATCTCCCGATGCTTGGTAAAACGATTGCGGGATTCATTGTTTTATGCCTGATTACCGGAGCGACCTACCTTTTCAATGACATTATCGACCGCCACCAAGATCGCATCCATCCGGAAAAATCGAAGCGGCCGGTCGCTGCCGGGCTGCTTGCCGTCCCGATTGCGGCGTTTGCGGCCTCCCTTATCGCGATTGCAGGTGTGGGTTTATCTTTGCCGCTCGACCGGCGGTTTTTCATTGTCGCACTTGTCTATCTGGCGCTGCAGCTCGGCTATTCCACGCTGCTCAAGCGTATCGTCATCCTCGACGTGCTCGCGATTACCACCGGATTCGTGCTGCGGGTGCTGGCCGGGGGCGTTATCATCAATGTTGGAATTTCCTCATGGCTTCTTGTCTGCACGTTCCTTCTGGCGCTCTTTCTTGCGCTCTGCAAGCGGCGTCACGAATTGATGCTTTTCGGTGACGGCGCGGGGACCCACCGGAGCGTACTCGGCGACTACAGCATCCCTCTTGTCGATCAGATGATATCGGTAACGACGGCATCGACGGTGCTCGCCTATACGCTCTATACGATGTCCGAACAGACAATCGCCAAATTCGGCACCGAGCGTCTTGTGTATACCGTGCCGTTCGTCGTTTACGGCATTTTCCGTTACCTCTATATAGTCCATATCCGGAAGGAAGGTGGAAGTCCGGAAACGATTCTGGTAACCGATCCGCCTTTTATCGCCGGAATACTACTCTGGGCAATTACCGCCGGGGCAATCATTTACTTCTAACACAGGTGATGCAGCAATGAACAAATCGAAGGTCGCCCTCATCCGTACCGGTCCCGCCACGGTTCTCGACGATTATCACCGTGTGATGAACCTGGCGCGTTACCGTGACCATATCGACATGCACTACGATACGGCGCTCAAGGTCAACATAAGCTGGCATTTTTTCTACCCCGGCAGTTCGACGACCCCCTGGCAGCTTGACGGGGTCATCCGTTCGATGAAGCGGGACGGTTTCGGCGCCGACCGGATGCATGCGTGCCATAACCGGACGGTCGTCATCGACGCGCGCCTCGGGGAGCGGGAGAACAAGCAGCTCGCGGTGGTCGAAGCGCACGGGCTGCGCAACGTACACCTTTACGAAAACGAAGAGTGGATCGATGTCCGCGACGCCGTCGGCGACCTGACGAAGGAGTTCATCTGCCTGAACAAGGTCTTTCCGAAAGGGTTCGGCATCCCGAAACGGTTCATCGGGGAAAACATCATCCATTTACCGACAATCAAGACCCATATTTTCACCACCATGACCGGCGCCATGAAGAACGCCTTCGGAGGGCTTCTCAACGAGCACCGGCACCGGACGCACCCGGTCATCCACGAAACGCTCTGCGATCTGCTCATGATCCAGAAAAAGATCCATCCCGGACTCTTTGCGGTAATGGACGGTACCTTTGCGGGCGACGGTCCGGGACCGCGCTGTATGATACCGTATCAGAAGAACATTATTCTGGCCTCCGCCGATCAGGTGGCGATCGACGCGGTGGCGGCGTACCTGATGGGATTCGATCCCCTCAAGGATATTCGCTTCATCAGGCTTGCCCACGAGCGGGGGCTCGGGTGCGGCGACATCAGGGAGATCGAGATTGCCGGTGACCGGGATCTGCTGGAAAAACGATGGAATTTTGAAGGCCCCTTTAAAAAAATGACCTTTGCCTCGAAAATGCAGCATCTGATATATTGGGGGCCGCTGAAAGGACCGCTCGAGTGGAGTCTGAAAACCTTTCTCGCACCCTGGTCCTATATTGCCAGCGTAATTTACCATGATTTCTTCTGGTATCCCACTCATCTGAAACGGGTAAACAAGGTTCTGAAAAGCGACTGGGGCCGGCTGTTTCACAATTGGGAAAAAGTGTCGGTTCCGCCGGATGATCTTTCGATAAAAGGATTTGCCGATATCGGCAGGGCAGCCCATCGGCTTGACCCGTCCCGCATGCCGAGCCTGCGTAAATCGATAAGGATCCTCGGGACCTGTCTCAGAGAGGCCCCGGAATTTAACCGCACGCGAGGCAGGCGGCGCTGATAATCGGATCTTTTATCTCACCACTGTTCTCCACCGTAGCATCGGGGAATTATAACAGCTATATTTATATTCATGGACAACGCGCACCTTTCCCTGATTCTCGAAAAGCTGTACAATCGATCGATGTCAATCGGTGAGGCGCTCGGGCAGCTTAAAGACCTGCCCTTCAAGGACCTCGGTTTTGCCAAGGTCGATCACCACCGTGCATTGCGAAAGGGTTATCCGGAGGTGATTTACTGCCAGAGTAAAACGCCGGAACAGGTTGTGCAGATTGCCCGTGCCCAGCTCGACCATGAAGAAACCGTGTTCGGGACTCGTGCAAATGAGGCAGTGCTGCAGGCCGTTGCCGCGTCGATTGATGGAGTCGAGTTCGACCGGCTTGCGTGTTGTTTCTGGAAAAAATCCACCCATTGGAAGCAGCGGGACAAGGTCATCGGCACAATCGTCATCTGTGCCGCCGGTACTGCGGATTTGCGGGTCTCGCTTGAGGCGCAGCGGACGCTTGAGATACTCGGTCATCCCTGCGAAGCAATCAGCGATGTAGGGGTTGCCGGCATCCACCGTCTCTTCGCCTACCGCGAGGTGCTCGAAAAGGCGGCGGTGATTATCGCGGTTGCGGGGATGGAGGGCGCCCTCCCCTCGGTGATCGCCGGATATGTATCATGCCCGGTGATCGCCGTGCCGACAAGCGTGGGGTACGGGTCGCACCTGGGCGGTATGGTGCCGCTGTTCGCCATGCTCAACTCCTGTTCGGCAGGACTGTCGGTAGTCAATATCGACAACGGCTTCGGCGCGGCCTGCGCCGCCGCGGCGATCAACGATCTCGGGGGCCGCAGCATACCCTGAAACGGGTACCGCCGGTTTATGGTACCGGTATCTCCACGACGAACATATTCTTCCATTTTTTCCCGGTCAGGTAAAACAGCCCGTTTTCGGAATGGTAGGCGATTCCGTTGAGGACGCAATCGTCGGAAGTCGGTGCCTCGCGTACGACCAGTTCGCCGCAGTCGATGATACGTTCGACGATGCCGCTCCGGGGATTAATCTCAAAGATATAGTCGCTGAACCAGACGTTGGCATAAATGCGTCCCCGCGCGAATTCGAGTTCGTTGAGCTTACTGAGCGGTTTACCCTCTCGGGTAACGGGGATTTTTCCCATGATCGAAAAGCGGCGATCGCGTACATAGAGCGTGTCAGACCCGTTGCTCATGATCAGGTGTATGCCGTTTGAGGTGAGCCCCCACCCTTCCCCGGTGTATGAAAGCGTGTCGATGCAGGTGAGGCCGGGCAGTGCGTAAACGAAGCATTGCCGCTCCCGCCAGGTGAGCTGATAAAGGTTGCCGGCACAAACCGCGCACCCTTCGGCAAAAACGGCGCCGGACATAGGGCGGTTCGTATGTATGACGCCGTTCGCATCGAGGGCGCGCAAACTTGACTGATGCTGCAATCCCGTGCTCTCATACAGCGTTTCCCCGTTGAACACGAGCCCCTGCGTAAAGGCCGCCGTGTCGTGCGGCAGCGTGCGGATAATCCGCGGCAGGCAGCGCGCCGGGGTGATGATCGCTTCGGCTTCCGGTTCGTTTTTTCCATTGCAGGCAACGATGCCCGGCAGCGGCAGTAACACTGCGCATACCGTCGCGGCGGTGAATAGTTTACCCATCAGAATCCGCTGGTGAGCGAGAGGTGGAATGACGACCTGAGCATCCAATACGAAAATTCGAAAGCGAGCGTGCTGAAAAAAAGGTGTGATTTGTAACGCCCGAGTTCGATGCCGGTCGACAGTATATGGTCCAGGAAAACCGATTCGGACGAATACTCCGGGTCGGTTAACAGACGGTGTGTGTTGTCGGGCGGCCGGTCGAAAAAGCTGCTGTTCACATACCCGAAAAGATGGTAGCCGGCGTGGCCGTAAAGTGCGTCGAAATAATTGCGGGAGCCGCGGTTGATGGTCCTTGCAATGGGGAAGACGAACCGGATGCCGTTCGTTGAGAGAAGGTTGCCGTTGGACATGCCGTCGAGCAGAGGATCATCGGTTCCTTCGGTGGAAAAGAGCAGGTCGTCGAGGGTCTGCTCACCGTGGTACGTCGCCGATGTGTAAGAACGTAACTGCAGCGATCCGTATTTGAAAAGCGGTATTCCGTGAAAAAGATTGATCTGCGCCGTCCATCCGCCCACAACGGGAGTTGTCGTGTCGATCGAACCGCTTTCAAATGAGATAATGGAACTGGGGACGAACCGCGGGCCGGCGGCGAATTGAAATTCCGTGTAATCGGCATAGTTATAGTACATATCCTCATTGATATGCCCGGGGCGCGACCATACAAGGTAAAACGGCATACTGCAGAAGAACGGATAGCCGCTGAACGGAGCCGATGCAAGATTGATATGTGCGCCACAGAACCACTCGCGCGCAAGCTGGAACTCGATATACGGAACAATGGAAATGAACCCCGGCAACAACATCATTGCCATCTCGGCGCTTAGTTCAATACCGAGAGTCGGGACGCCGTAGTGGTTTTCGAACGCGAGCGTGGGCAGGGCGGCAAAGTAAAAGGGAGGTTCTTCTGCGGACGAATCGGATTCATCGACGGCCGATTGCCGCTGACGGTAGCGGTTCATGGAGATCAGGTCGGGTGCCGAGTTCGCTGTTGTCAGGCACGGATCCGCTGAAACCGCCCGTTTGGAAAAACGGTCCAAAGCGCTAACCGGCATGGATGGATGGATGGATACAGGTAATCCCCCCGTTTGGTCGTTGCCGGAAAGCGTGGAGGTTCTTCCGCCGGTCGCCATTTCTTTAATGCCGATCAGCATCTGGACAAGACGCTGCCGCTTCTGCAGGGCGTCGGCTTTATAATTGCTGAACCCTCCGGCAACCATCAGGCCGATTGAATCAATCGACGGCCTTTTTTGACCGGTAAGAAGGCTGCCGTTTTTCGTCAATTGCCCGCCGATATGTATCTCCCAGATACCGCGTCTCAGTTTAGGCCGGTAGGGGCGGGATTTGATGGTGACGACCCCCTGCGGCCGGGGCAGCGGCGCAAAGGTGCAGTAGGATGAATCAGCTATCGTATACGGATCGGCGGCGGGTGCTGCCTCGACAATAGAGAACCTGTTCGCACTGTAACGGGATGCAATGATCCGCCCATCGGGCCCGATCTGCGGGGAGAAGAAACCTCCGGCGGTCGTTGTGTGGCGTTTCAGGTCGCTCCCGTCGGGAAACAGGGAGTAGATGTTGAAAATGCCGTCGTAATCGGCGCTGTAATAGATGCGTCCGTCAGGCGCCCAGAAAGGCGACTCCTCCTGAGCACTGCCCGGGCTGATCGGTTCGAGCTTGCCGGAACTTGCCGTCCATCTGAAAAGCCGCGAGCGGCCGTCGACGATTTTGGAAACGACAATGACTGTTGGATCTTCGGGATTGACGCCGATAGCGACCAGTGGAGCGCCGGCTTCCCCGGGAATGAGCTCGGTGAGAGAACCGCCGTCAACGGTGCAGCGATAAAGACCGAATGATCCGTTTCGAAAGCTGATGCAGAGAAGCCCCTGTTCCCCCGGAATGGCGGCAACGTCGTAGATGCGGCCGTCGGTGGTCAACCGCCGCCTGGAGCCGTTTGAAAGGGAGAGGGAGAACAGGTCGTTGAGATAGGAGCCGTGGTTGTTGGGCGTCCTTGATTTGATAAAAAATATCCGATCTGATGTTGACGAGAAGCAGTGTGCGGTATGGGCGTAGGGAATCCGGTAAAGCGGTCTGGTTTCTCCGGTGCGGGCAACGACAAGATCGGTCCTGCCGCCGTCGTCGCGTCCGCTGGAGAGCCATGCCCGATACTTTCCGTCGGGTGAGACCGTTGGCCGGAGGTTGAAGCGTCCGTCGTTGGAAATGATCCGGCTGGTATCCGTCCGGTCCGCAAACCGGGCGGCAAAAGTCGAACGGAGCGAATCGGCCCACGTATCGTACAGCTCGCGAAGGGACATGCCGGTCCGGCCGGTAAAATGACGCATGAAATCCTCGGGTTCATCGGCGCAGGTTGTGAAAAGAGCGCGCAGCCGCTTGAGGCCTATCCTTCCGGCAATGTATTTTGTAAAGGCAAAACCCTGATTGTAAACCATCTCCGATCCGAGCGCATCGTGATTGAAACTGCCCATTTCATCGAGTGTCAACATCGTATTGGAAAGCGCCGCGCCGCGCAGAACCATCTCCCGGCGCGAGTCAAAGCAGTCGTTGCCGAGGCGTTCGGTTTCAAACTGGGCGATGCCCTCCATTACCCAGGAGGGATAGGTCGAAATCTTCGCGAAGGGTTCCAGGATGCCGTACTCTTCGTCGGGAGTGGAGACGCTCAGGCTGATGGAAAGGTCGAGAGTCTGGATCCGCTTTTTCTGTTCAAGAGTTATGATATGGGTAAGTTCGTGGGTAATGACATTGCGCAGCCAGGTCGTGTTGCTGCGCAGGTCAAACCGGCTGTCGGGAAGCCAGACCATGATATTCGCGGCGGTCCATTCCGCATAACCATTGCTGAAATCATCATAATCGGCAAGTGAGAGGGCTATTTTGTCATGAGGCTCATAATCGAATAAATTGGAAAGCGTTTTATATGCTTCCTCTGAAATTTTCCATGCGGCATAGACCGCAGGCTCGGTTTTATCGTAAAAATTGATGATAAAATGTTCCGTCGTTACCGATTTCCACTTTATTTCAGGATGATTGTAGGCGGCGGCGCCGATGAAGAGAAATGAAATAAAAATAATGGTTCGTCGAAGATGCATTATACTTCCCCGAGCTGAATGAAACGGCAATCCGGCACTATCGGTAAAATATATATCCCCCTCGTTAAATGAGGGAGATATTGTTGATAGGCGCATCAACGCAAATCAAAAATAGAAATTGACTCCGAAGCCTATGCCTATTGCGGGGAAGGTATTCTGCTGAGTTATATCGTATTCGGTATCGGAGTCGGAGTAATCCATATCCATCTCATCAAAATCATAGTCCATATCCATGTTAAGCCACTGGAAGATGAAATCGACACTGAAACCGACATGCTCCCCGGCAAGTATTTCCGCCCCGGTCCGAACGCCGGGTATCACCCTGAATGCGAACTTGACATCGCTGTCGCTGTTCGACCAATATGAATCGTATTCCTCTTCACTGAATTCATAGTAGATAATCGGGAAGGTAAAGTTGGCGAAAACGCCCGCATTAATCTTGAGCGGATGGATCCGTTTGACAAAATTCACTCCGACATGGGCGCCTATTGACATATAGGTGATGTCAAGCCGGTCGGCCGCGTACAGGTCTTCATACTCCCAGGTTTCGGTTCCGAACAGAAAATGGGG
>JAFGIW010000045.1 GCA_016929415.1 Chitinispirillaceae bacterium
ATCGGTTTTTCGAGCGTCGCCGGCAAGGGATCGACCTTCTGGTTTTCCGTTGAACTCACCAGGTGTCCGCCCCCGGCACCGCCGTCAAGCGCTCCGGCACAGTCGCTCGAAGGGATGAATATTCTGATTGCCGATCCGAGTCCGTCGGGACGGAGGATCATCGTCCACTATCTTGAGGCGATGGGGTGCAATTGCCGTGAATTCGAGCATGGGGAGGATATTCTGATGGACCTCGCGTATTCAACCGCCCCCCCGGTCAGGTATGACGCGATGATTATCGCCATGCAGCAGGTTGGTGAAACGGGATACCAGCTGGCAGCCAGGATCAGGGATGACGACCTGGTCCGGTCGATCCCCCTCGTCATGGTGACCGCAACAGGGAAGCGGGGCGACGCGCAGAAGATGAAAGAGATCGGTGTGGCCGGCTACCTGACACGGCCGCTCAAGCAGCACGAGCTCATCGACTGCATGCGGATGATACGCAGAGGAGCAGCGGCGGGTGCGGCGGAAGCCCCCGCCCGGCGGCCGCTCATCACTCGTCATACGATCGCGGAGGAGATGGCCGGCAAGAAATTCCGCATACTCGTTGCGGAAGACAATGCGGTTAACCGGAAATCAATAAAGAAATATCTTGACAAAGCCGGGTATACCTGCGAGGTCGCCGAAAACGGCGTTGACGCATTGGACTCATTCGGCCGCAGGGCGTATGATTTCATTTTCATGGATTGCCAGATGCCGATCGTGAGCGGCTGCGATGCGGCACGGTCGATCCGCGACAAGGAGGCGCAGCGTGCCGGGCGGCCGCCAGTCCCGATCTGCGGAATGATCGCGGGTCCTTCGAAGAACGAGCGGGAGCAGTGCGTCGCGGCGGGGATGGATGACTGCATTGTAAAGCCGTTCAGCCGGGCCGATCTCGTCGCCATGGTGGAAAAGTGGGAAAGAAAGGCGTTGAAACCGGGACGGACAGCGTCACCGGGCATGGACGAAAATCGGGTTTGATTAGAACCACAGGTCGTTCCATGCAATCGCTTCCGTATTCGCATAGCCGGTATCCATAAACGGGTTTCCCCGGAGACGGATGCCGCCTGCGTGCAGGAAAAGGTCGTGCGGATCATCTGCCAGCCATCCTCGGTTGTCCAGTACGACGCGTTGAAACGGCGTCGCCGGCCCGTTTCCCTGTTTACGGGTCGCAGCAATTACCGGGGTAAATTATATTGCAGAATCATCAATTGAATGGAATAATTGTAGTATCATGACCTCTCGGGACCATCTTTTCTCAATCGAGCATATAAAAGCGAGCGCTTTTCATGCCTCGCCCGGACTCACCGAGCAGGCGCTCCATTGTCTGGAGCTGGTTTGTGAGCTTTCGGAGGAGCGGCTGGCCTATCAGTTCAAAGGGGGAAATTCGCTTCTGCTCATTCTCGATACGCCGCAACGGTTCTCCATCGATGCAGATATCGCGACCGACTGCACGAGTGCTGAAATCGAGGAGGTCCTCACACGGATTGTCGACCGGTTCAAGGTATTCACCCGCTGGGAAAAACGGCAGCCCAAAACAAAACCGTGGATCCCGCTCGCGAGTTATCGTTGTTACTTCCGGTCAAAGGTCGCCGATTCTCCTGATGTCAATATCATGCTTGATGCGCAGCTCCATGCAAGCCCGTACCGGTGTGAAAGGCGGCCGGTCGCCTGCGGCAGGCTTTTTCAAAGCGGGGTGAGCGTCGAGGTGCCGCTTCCCGGAAGCATCGTCGGCGACAAGCTCCTCACCCTGGGGCCCCGTACGCTCGGGATTCCTGTGGGTAAAGGGAAGGCCGCCCAGCGCCTGAAGCATTTTTTCGATGTTTCACGGCTTCTTGAGATGCGCCCGCCGCTGCGGGAGATCCGCGAAAGTTTCGCCAGCTGCCTGATGTTTGAATGCCGACTTCAGGGAAGAACGTTCACCCCGGACGCCGTGGTGCGCGACACGCTGGAGAGCTGCTGGCCGGTGGTCCGTTACCCCGAACCGCCGGTGACGGGTGAAGACGGTTCGGTGCTTGCGGAGCACATACGCGGCCTTGCACCGTTCGCCGCCCATCTTTTCAGAGCCGGCTATTCCTGGACCGATCTGCAGTACGATATGGCGCGTGCCGCCTGCTGTATTGCCGCGGCCGGGTCGGATAACGTTACCGATGAGCAATTCGCACGCGTTTTTATTGAGGACGATCATCAACCATCGCCGTTCACCGGTACGGTGTTGCCGGAAAACGGACGGGCGCGACGGTATTGGGACCAAATTGCGGCATGGGAGGAGACGGCGTATATCGTCCGGTGGGGAGGCATGCAGCCGTGACCGGGCAACGGAATATGTCGCTGCTGCAGGCGGCTGCGGTAACCCGTAAAAACATGGGCACCTCCTGTTTAAGCGATGACGACCTGCTGCTTTTCGCCTATGACGAGATTTCCCGTACGACAACGTATGAGGAGCAATCATACCGCGCCGATCGACCATGCAGCGATTAATCGTCATGCTCCCCAACAACCTCGGCGATGTCATCATGGCATTGCCGTTGCTCGAAGCGATCAAGGCCTCCCGGCCGGCGACCCGCATTTCGTTTTTTGTCGAGGAGGGCTATGAAGGCGGCCTTCTGGGAAGCCGGTACTGCGACAGCATCCTGCGATTCCCCCGTAAGGCGATCAAGGCATCGGGCACCTCACCGGCATGGCGCGAGGGATATGCGCGCCTGCGGTCGATTATTGACGAAATAAAATCCGGCGGATGCGATGCAGTAGTCAATCTGTCGCAGCACCCCTACCTGTCGTATATCGCGACATTGCTCGATGCTCCCCGCACCGCGGGCCGGCGGTTTCTCCGTGAAGGCAACCATGCGCTTCCCGACGAGTGGAGCCAGTACCTGTACGTGGTCCCGTTCGCCCGCCGTTACAATGCGCTTCATGCGACCGACGTCTATTGCAGGATCGCCGCGGTAACGGCGGGGCACGGCGGTACGGCGATAACGATCTGCCCGGATGAAAGGGAGCGGGCGGCGCATTACCTTGCCGCGCGGAGCTGTACGCCGGGAGAACCGATTGCCCTTTTGCAGCCCGGGGCTGCGTGGGTTTCAAAACGGTGGCCGCGCGACGCCTTTATCGCGCTTGGAAAGCGCCTCGTCGGTGACGGTTACCATATCGTGGTGACGGGCGCGGCATCGGAGCGTCCGGGAGCGTCGGCGGTAGCCGGTGCCATCGGCAGCCGCTGCCTGCTGACCGCCGGCGAGTTGTCGTTCCGGGAGACCATGGCGCTGCTGCCTTTTACCCGGTTTGTCGTGTGCGGCGATACGGCGATCATGCACGCGGCCGCGGGTCTCGGAGTCAGGGTGTATGCACTCTTCGGCCCTACCAATCCGGTTGAGACCGGGCCGTACGGGAGCGGACATGTCGTTTTCGCCGGGCAATGTCCGCAACGTCCCTGTTTTGCTACCGATTGTGCAACGCGGAATTGCCTGCGGTCGATTGATCCCGATACGGTCTACGGATGCATCCGAGGTGCAACGGCGGTGTGCGGACAGTGTGATATCTTAACAACCGGATTCTCCGGTGGGGTGTTTCATCTCGATTCGAGGGGCGGACCGACGCACCCCTATTACGACAGGGCGGGTGCCGCGATGACCCGCAGGGCATTCGAGCCGGATATTAATCAGGGCGAGGCAATCGCCGCTTCGCCGGATCATCTCCGTTCCCGTCGATTTACCAACCGGTGCAGGGAGATGGAGCGAACACTGGAGGCGTTTCTTCACGACCGCAATCCCGGCATGCTGCGTATGTTCGAGGAGCAGCGTACTGCGGTCGCATCAGGTGAAGGAATCACTGCATTCTGGACCGCACTGCTCAATATCCGCCTCAACAGCGTGCCGTTGCTCGACCCGGTGGCCGGAGTTCGCGGAAGTATCGAGGCATGCCGTCATACCGCTGAACAGATCGCCCGTTCCATTGCATCATGAGATGTCCCCTCTGTGAATCAGAATGCTGCCGGGGAGCCGGTGGAGACCGTAGACGGTTCTTTTTCCTCTGCGGCGACTGCGGGTTGATCTTTGTTCCGAATGCATTTCATCTTTCCCTGGAACAGGAGCGGCGTCGGTACGACCTGCACGATAATACTGAAACCAATACGGGGTATGTACGGTTTCTTACTCAGGTTGCGGATATCGTCGAGACGGTATGCCTGTCGCCGGGCCGCATCCTCGACTACGGTTGCGGTAGAGATGCCGTGCTCACAACACTGCTGCGACACCGCGGCAGGGCGTGCGATCCCTACGACCCGCTCTACGATTATGCGCCTCCGGCAGGAGGGGCACGCTACGACGCCGTCATACTGTGTGAAGTGATCGAGCACTGCAGGGACGTGCAGTGCTCGCTGCGGGAAATCAGGGAACTGCTGGATGAACGCGGGATCGTCGTGGTGAGGACGCAGGTCTACCCCGCCGTCCGTGAGCTGTCGCGCTGGTGGTACGCGCATGATATGACGCATGTAAATTTTTTCTCGCGGCCCGCGCTTGAATTCGCCGCGGCGCTCCTGGGGCGGACGCTGGAAGCGACCGCGGCGGGGGATATTTTTGTGATGCGCTGAGGCGCGCCGGGTTCCGCCCCGGCAGGCGGGCAAAGGGCGGCCCGCAGCAGCCCGTCTTATTTCTTCGGCTTCGCCGCTGCCGCCGCCGCGGGCAGATTGCTCTCTGCGAACTGCCAGTTGGCCAGGTTGTTGATGAAGGCATCGACATAGTCGGCTTTGCGTTCCTGGTAATCGAGATAATAGGAATGCTCCCACGTGTCGATGGCGAGAAGCGGCATTTGATTGAGCATCAGCGGCGACTCATGATAGGAGGTATAGGTCGCCGCGACTTTACCCTTATCGAGCACCAGCCAGGCCCAGCCGCTTCCGAAGGTCATTGCCGCCTCTTTGAATTTCGTCTTGAAAGTATCAACACTGCCGAAAGCTTCGGTGACAGCCTTTTTCAATCGGGGAGGCATCTCGCCGCCACCCTTCGGTTTCATGCTCTTCCAGTAGAAATCGTGGTTCCATGCCATGACCGCCATCAGGTGGAGCGTCTCGATCATGGTGATGCCGCCGTAAGTATCCTTGATGATTTTTTCGAGTGTGGCGTTCTGATAGTCGGTACCCTTTACACGCGCAATAACTTCCTCCATGTATTTACGGTGGTGTCTGTCATGATGGATGTGCAACGTTTTCGCGGAGAGGTAGGGTTCCAATGCGTTTTCAGGGTAGGGAAGTACCGGGAACAGCAGAGGAATGGCTTTTTCCGCCGCAGCTGCCGGACGGTAAAGGCCTGCAAGCGCCGCTGCTGCAACCGCCGCTCCGGCGGTTGCAGTCTTGATAAACTGTCGACGTGACGAGATCGCTTCGTGATTCCTGTTGAAGTACATAGTGCGGTTCCTTTCGGAAGAAGTGTGAGAGCGTAATTGAAGACTAATATACACATTACGGCCGATCGGTGCAATTGAAAACAGGCCTTATATCCATGGGCATGGAACAACAAACACTCATGAAAAAGAGGTACAGTTTTGTATTATTCCGTTGTTGGGCATACCGGTTGAATTTTAAAACATTACATTGGGAAGAACGGCCGTTAAACGCTTAAATGATTGACTCCTGTATCCGGATGGGGTACAATTATAAAGTTCTTCTCTACCGGTTTTTTTCAATGCAAATCTAACCAGTTAACGGGCGGGTTGATTTTAAATGCGAGACTATACTGTTCTGTCGCATGCACCGGGGACCGACAACATCATGACATCCCTCCCCTGTGGATGTCGGAGATTTGTGACGGACATCACATTCTTTTAAACCGGTATGAGGGATAATTAAAAGGTTGTGTCCATTACGTGGTTTTCCATATTTCGGACTCTTGTAGGAATGTGCCATGCCTGAAGAAAATGTAAAGTGCGGTTCAACGGTCGAGAGCAGACGGACAGTGCCGGCCTGTATAAGTCAATTATCCATGAAAAAGAGTCACTATTTTTTTCTGGTATGGGTGATTCTGTTGACTTTTATCGGATACCCCGCCGACTATTCCTGGGACAATTCCACTTTATCAGGCATCCAGACCGGCAACGGCATCTGGGGAATCAACAACTACTGGACTATTAACGGCATCACTCTGGTCTCCTGGCCGGGAGCGGGAGCCAGCGCCACGTTCGCCGGCAGCGACGGTACCTACGCCATTACCGTCAGCGGCACGCAGAATGTGGACAGCATCACCTTTAAAAGCGACGGCTATACTCTTGCCACCGGCACCCTTGATTTCGGCACCACGTCGGGCATTTGCGTGGACTCGAACAAGACCGCCGCAATCGGTTCAGTGATAAACGGAACAGGCGGGCTCTCCAAATACGGCCCCGGCACGCTCATTATCTCCGGGACCAGTACGTTCACCGGTCCGACCGAAATCAACGGGGGGACGCTGATAGTCAACGGCAGCATCGCCGCCGGAAGTGCGGTTACCGTGAATTCCAATGCGATCCTTGGTGGTGAGGGAACCGTAAACGGCGTTGTCACCGTTTCCGCCGGCGGCAGCCTGGCCCCCGGTTTCAGCGGGGCGGGAAAGTTAACGACAGGCAATCTTTCACTCGGCGGTTCGTCGCTCATGAAGTACGAACTCGGCACCCTGTCGGACACCATCGCCGTCAACGGCAATCTCACTCTCGACGCAACAGTCGACATCGAGGCGGCGGCGGGTTTCGGCCCGGGAACGTATACGCTCCTCACCTATGTCGGAACATTGACATTGGTAAATGATGGGCTGACCATCGGTTCGACACCGGGAGGCTATGACTATACGATCACCGCAACCGCCGGTGAGGTGCGGGTTACCGTAACGCCGTTGACGGTGAAGCAATGGATCGGCGGAGCCGGAGATAATCGGTGGAACACCGCAGCCAACTGGAGCGGGGGAACCGTGCCGGTTTCGTCGGATTCGGTGGTCTTTTTATGGTCAGCCTATCCCTGCAGCCTTGACGTCGATGATACGGTGGAATGTCTGATGTTCGAGCCGGATTATGCGCAGGCGTTTTATTTTGACGGCAACAAACTGACCATTTCGAGGCGACTTTCGATCAATATTTCGGAAACAGTTATCGGCAACGGATCGGATACCATCTGCTTCGACGGCACCGGATCGCGGGAGTTTCGATCGAAAACGGGGATATTGCTTCCGACCGTTCATCAGAAAGGAACAGGGACGACGACGGTGGTAACGGAAGGATTTAGAGCGAGTAATCTGTATGTTACCGCTGGTGAATTCAATTTCGGGGAGGGGCTGGAAAGTACGGTTGACGGACTTCTGAAGGTTGATGGCGGATCGCTTAATATTAACACCAGTATGCTCTTGGCAGTGGGCGACGTTGATTTCAGTGGTGCCACAGCATTATTAGAAAGTAGCGGCGGGGCTCTTGTATTTCAGGGCGGGATGCAATTATTTATTCCGGGAAATGAGATCCCAAGTCCTCATATTGTTAAAAACTCGTCAACAACGTTAACGGTAGCAGGAAACCGATTAATTACCGGCCGCCTCCAGATTATGTCGGGGCAGGTTACAATGGATACCGCGCTTTTCGCCGATACCGTGTATTTGTCGACCTCCCTTGAGGCATTACAACTTGATACAGCGGAAGGCAATATCGATACGATCAATTCGTTGCAAGGGTATGGTACGATAAACTTCGGCAAGACGGACCTGCATATCTCGAAGTCGGTTGATTTGAATGGATTCAATAGCGTCGGGGGAACGGGCAATCTCACGTTTATCAATGCCGACGTGATCGATTTTACCCCGAAGACAGGATTTTCCTTCCAGAAAATAGAAATGTCGGGATCCGGAACAGTAAGGGTCAACAATCTTCTGAAAAGCACAGAGATGTTTATTCATGAGGGAACCTGGGATTGGTACAACTCTGGAATAGATACGGTTACGGATACTATCGGTATCTCCGGCGGGACGATGAAACTGTCAACTTCCATGGTCTATGCAAAAAAAGTAACAGGCAGTGGAGGCACCCTGCGGTTTAATACCGGTACTTTAACCATTTTCGGCGATACCGGCCGGGTGCAGCTCAGTGCACTTTCCACTGTTTTTCCGGATACCGGTTTATTGATTTTCAATGGTACCGGTGTATCGACTTTCGAATTTCAGCAGAATCCGGCACAGGTGTATCCTGTCATCAGAATTGAAGGAAATTCGGCAGATACGGTACGCATGATGTCTAATTTAAATGCGAAGTGTTTACGCCAGATAAGCAGTACGCTCAAATGGGGGAGCGGATTATTGCATACTGTTGATACCCTCGATGGTATTGGCGGGGCAATGGATTTCGGCAGTTCGATTGTAACGGTTACTGTGGGCAAAGCAAATTTGAGCAGCCTGTCCGGTATCATATCCGGGACCGGCGAGATTTCTTTTTCCGGAACTGCCGGTACCCAGGTCCTCACGCCGCCGTCTGCGCTCTCCTGCCCTATTATCAATAAAGCAGGGACAGGAACCGTGCAGTTAAGCTCCAATAATCTGACCTGCAAGGGGTTGTCGATAAGTGAGGGAACATTCGATTTCGCCGGCAAGAATGCAACAATCAACGGTGATTTGACTGTTGTGAACGGATCACCCGCGACATTTAACGGGCTCGACGGCGTAACGGTATCGGTATCCGGCAACGCTTCGCTTGCCGGACAGAGCGGCAACCAGCTCAACCTCGATCCTTCAACAGTATTGAATCTGAACGTCACCGGCACCCTTGAAGCTGATTACGCGACAATTGCCAATTGTAACGCAGACGGTGCGACCGGCCAGGCAACCGCAACCTGCGTCGATAATGGCGGCAATACCAACTGGTACTTCATCCCGCCTGATGTCACTCCACCCACCGATGGTGCGATAGTAATAGTTGACAACAGTGGCTTTACCGCGGACATCGACCCGCCACTCACCGTAGGCGCCACCGACGCCGACAGCATGCGACTGGGGCTTGCGGCCGATACTGCATTGGCAACGTGGAGGGAGTATGCAACAAGTGACAGCATCAACATCTCGTCGGGCGGCGAGGGCGGTAGACGAATCTTCGTCCAGTTTAAAGACTTTGCGGGGAACCGCAGCGCTTGGGTCTCGGACAGCACGACGTACGATGCGACCGCTCCGGGCGGCAGCATCACGATCCACGATAGTAACGATTTCACCGCCGACCCTGAGCCGGCACTCACCATCACCGCCACCGGTGCCGACAGTATGCGGCTGGGTCTTGCGGACGATACCGCTTCGTCAACCTGGAAGGCCGTTGTATCGCCGGACAGCCTTGTAATCTCATCGGGCGGTGATGGAGGAAAACGTATCTTCGTCCAGTTCAAGGATCTCGCGGGGAACCGTTCCGTGTGGGCCTCGGACAGCACGACCTACGATACGACCGCTCCGGGCGGCAGCATCGTTATTACCGACAATAGCGGCTTCACCGCCGACCCCGACCCGCGGCTTGCCATCACTGCCGCCGGCGCCGACAGCATGCGGCTGGGGCTTGCGGCCGACACTGCCTCGGCATCATGGAAGGCCTATTCGTCAGTCGACAGCATCGTTATTTCTTCGGGCGGCGAGGGCGGAAAACGTATCTTTGTTCAGTTCCGGGATTCCATTGGCAACCGCTCGGCATGGATGTCCGATTCGATAACCTTTGACAATCAGCTTCCCGTCACGACGATTGCGACCGGCGGGACGTTCAATTACCTGACCTGGCCGGGTTTCGTCAACGGTTCTGCAACCGATAATCTTTCGGGAATCGATACGGTGGTTGTCACTGTCGTCAGGCAGAGCGACGGTACCTATTGGAACGGGAACGGGGCTTCCTGGCAGAGTTTTGCGTATCAGAATTGCATTACCACCACCGGCGCATGGCAGATCAGTCTGCCTCCGGGCGCGCTCAATGACGGCAGCTATACGATTGCGGCAAAGAGTAGTGACCGCGCCGGCAACAGTGAGTCACCAGGTGCGATTGCTTCGTTTGCCTGGTACTGCAGGCCGGCAGCCCGTTTTTCAGCTGAGCCGACGCAGGGTATGGTGCCATTGACAGTCGATTTCATCGACAGCTCGACCGGTGGTGTGGGATCACGACAGTGGGATTTCGGTGACGGAGCGACAGATACCGCACGCCATGTCATTCATATCTACCAGATAGCGGGAGCGTTCACGGTTTCGTTGAAGGTGCACGGGACGGGGGGAAGCGATACGTTAACAAAAGACAGTCTTTTACGGGTGGGCTATCCGCCGCCGGTGGTTCGATTTTCATCGGCGCCGAATCAGGGAGCCGCACCGTTGCAGGTACAGATGACCGATTCGTCAACAGGTTCAATCATCGGGCGTTTGTGGACATTCGGTGACGGCGGGACCGATTCGGCGCAGAACCCGCACCACATCTATACCGAAGCTGGCACGTATCAGGTCACATTGAAGGTATGGGGGCCGGGAGGCGCCGACAGTGCTTCCGCGACGCCGATTACGGCCTCGGATACCACAAAACCACTGCCGCTTGTCGGCCTGAATGCTGTCGCGTTGAATTGTTCGACGATGGTGCTTACCTGGAATCAATCGTCGAGCACTGACGCCGATAGCGTGTCGATCAACGTATCGTATACGGGTTTCGCGGCATCACCGCTTAACGGCGACCGTATTACACGGTTACCCCACACGAAGACGGCCGATACCCTGCGCGGCCTGCCGCCCGATGGAGTCGTGGCGTTCATACGGACGTTCGTGCGTGATCGGGCGGGCAACTGGTCCGACACGGGGACCACCTCATTGGTATCTGTCAAACTATCCGACGGCAGGGCGCCCTCATATTCACTTTCCGTCAGCCTGCAATCGGTACGGGATAGCGTTGTGTTGATCGGGTTGACCGTTGACGGTTCGGCGGAACCCGGCATCATGACGGTGATCGGTTCCGGAAGGACGAAGCTGCAGGCCGCCGATTCGGTGCGCACGATACGGTATGCGGATACCGTGATAACGACGGCTCCGCAGTTCGAACCCGGCTGGTTTTTCGCGGCGAGTGCCGTGCAGGATTCGGCAGGCAACCGCTCGGCATTACGGTACGACAGTGTTGCTGTTGCAAATACCCCGCCGCGTATTTCAATTGTTGCGGATACGCTGCTGCGGGAAGATACAGTCTGGAATGCACAGGTTACGGTCGGCGATTTCAACGGCGACTCCGTCAGGGTGTCGATCGTCGACGGGCCGAAATCGGTGATCCTCAGCGGCCTGCTGCTGAGCTGGACACCCGATGATGCGGATATCGGGAAATCGGTCATTGTACTTGTTGCCGAAGATATCCGCGAGGGGAAAAGCTACGATACCGTAACGGTGACGGTTTCCAACCGGGAGGAGCCGCCGGTGATCTCGGTCGAAGGCGATACGATGGCGTATGAAGATCTGCCGTGGGCGGCGCACTTAGTTGTCGCTGATCCCGACCAGGATGAAAAGCATTCGATACTTTTCGAAAGGAAACCGACATGGGTGATAATTGACAACGACACGCTTACCGGAACTCCTGCCGAAGAGCACGTTGGCACCGATACCCTGCGCTGTGTGGTGAGCGACCGGAGCGGTTTACGGGACACGCTGGAACTGGTGCTGAAGGTCAGAAATGTCAATGATACCCCGGCGGTGGTGTCGAATTCGCTGCCCGGTACGATATTCGAAAAGCAGACTGCCTCCGGCTTCATCATTATTGCCGATCCCGACCGTTTCGATACGCTTGCGGTTTTCTGGGAAGAACCATGCGCCTGGCTCTCTGCCGGAGCACCGTTGCGTGATACGGTCTCGCGGCAGTGGAGCATCACCCTTCGTGCATCGCCGCAGCAGAAGGATACCGGCATGGCGGCGTTTGTTCTACGCTTCACCGATCGGGAGGGCGCTGTGGCGGTTCTGCGCGATACGGTTATGGTGCTTGACGCCGACGATCCTCCCACGCCGCCGAAGATCAGACGAGAGGTTGTCGCAGGAGCGGTCAGATATACCGTGACCGCTTCGGACGACCGCGACACGGAATTGATTTACGCGGTAAGGCTGCGGTCGCTTGATGATACGTCATGGTCCCGGTCGGACCGGTCGTCACCGGGCGATTTCAGATTCTATCCGCTTGTCGACGGACAATACCGGTTCGAAGCAACGGCGATAGACCGTGCCGGGCTCGAGACAATGCCTGTATTCGATACGCTGCTCGTTGCGGGCGCTTCGCGCTGTATAACAAGTGATACTGCATGGGAAATGTTTTCAGTGCCGGTCCGGTATGAAACCGGCCGGTTGCCGAACACAAAGTACCTGCTTCACTGGGACGAATCGATTTCGGAGCGGCAGATCTACCATTATTACCTGCAGAAGCATGAAATCGACGTGCTCGAACCGGGAAAAGGTTACTGGCGGAAAGGTACCGGGAAGCGTGATACAATCGAGATTACGCGGGAGCGGATGACGGTGCAGCCGGTCAAGGTCGCCCTGACGCGGACGGCGTCGGGATGGAACCAGATTGCCTCCCCGTGTCCGTATCCGGTGGTGTGGAGGGGAAAAAGCTCGGTGCTTTGGAAGTGGAATCCTCTTGTCAATGATTTTGAAGAGATTGACAGCATCCTTGAGCCATGGTTCGGCTACTGGGTGCAAAGCGATCTTACCGACAGCGTCATGATCGATACCGTCCCGGTTTTGGAGGGGAAACCGCTTGCAAAGAGAAAAAAGACATGGTTCAGCGGGAACAGGAACTGGGTGCTGCAGGCCGTCCTGACGACCGACGGAGGAATGGATGCCGAAAACCGTTTCGGGATACATCCTGATGCAAAAGACGGCTATGATCGGCTCGACAGGCCCGAACCGCCCCGGCCGGCAGACCTCCCCGCACTGTTCTTTCCGCATACCGACTGGAAACGGGGACTGACAAAGTATGCCTCCGATTTCCGCAGGGAGTGGGCACCGGTCAATATTTTCGAAATAGGTATTACCGGTTCGGTGCGGCCGGGTGCGGCGAAAATAAGGTTCAACGGTTTTGAAAAGGGAATGCCGCTCTATCTTTTCATGACTGCGGGGGATACCATCATCAGTATTGATCCGGAAACCGAAGTAACCATACCTGAAGGCACTGCCGACAGCTACCGGACGCTGTTCGTAGTTGACAATCCCGCCGCACTGCAGCTGCTGCCGCTCCGGTTCAGCATGGGCAACGCCTATCCGAATCCGTTCTGTCCATCGACACGGATCAAATATGTATTGCCGTACCGCTGGCTGAACGACGGCAAGATGGTAATGCAGGAGTATGTCGTATCCATAGATATATACGATTTGATGGGCCGTAAAATCCGCAATCTGCTCAACCGTAAAATGCCGCCCGGTTCCTATGAGGTGTTCTGGGACGGGAAAAACGGAAGCGGCCGGATCGCTGCATCGGGGCATTACTATTGCCGGTTGACGGCGGACAAGTTTGAAAGCGTAAAAAATCTTACGGTGGTACGGTAACGTACATCGAAAGGCGTGTGGAATGAAAAAAACGACCGTTGTCTGTATCGGTATTTGTTTACTGAATGGATTTGCCGTCGCGGCGGAGGCGGCCGCGCGCATCACCAAGTTGGTCGGGAGGATCGATGTGCGGGCCAAAACCTCAGCGGCATGGCGGCCGGCGAGGATCGGTATGACGGTCGGGGAGAACTGGGATGTCAGATCGTATATGGAATCCGAGGCCGAGGTGGCCTTTGAAACCGGGACCACACTCAGGATTGTCGAGAACAGCGTCGTCACGCTCTCCCGCCTCACAACCGACGCAGGAACGAAATCGTCACAATCAACCGTCAAGGTGATGACGGGCAAGGTCTGGGCAAATGTCAAAAAATTGACTTCAACCCAGTCGGAATTCGAATTCGAAACGCCGACAGCCGTCGCTTCAATCCGAGGAACGCGCCTCGGGATCGAGGTCGGGAAGCGGCGCACCATAATCGATGTCTATGAAGGCATCGTCGCCGTACGCCGGAAGGGTGAAAAGGAATCGGTCAACGCGTTGACGAATATGCGGGTCATCGTCGACCGGGATGAGAAGGAGTTGACGGTTGTCGATTTCAAGGAGATCCGCCGCGTTGACGGGCAACAGGGCGGCGGTGTGCCGCAGGATCCCTTCGCGGCAGAAGGCGCTCCATTCGACAGCAGTGCACCTCCTCCCGCCGATTCGGCACGGTTTCCTGCCGGAAGTGATACGGTGATAACGGACACGGCGGGGCAGCAGGGCTCTCACGGCGACCCGGAAGGAATGCGGCGACGGACCCTGTCGGTTACCGCACCTGCAGAGGGTGCGCGGATCTCCGAGCCGTTGATCCAGATAACGGGAAATACCTTACCCGATGCGAAAATATTTATCAATGATCTCCAGACGGCGGTCGGCCGTGACGGGGCATTCAGTTTCCGTTTCCCGGTTCCGGACGAGCCGAATACCTATATCATAGAAATTCGTGCCGAATACAAGGGCAGGGAGCAGGTACTGCATCGAAGCGTCGTTTATGCCCCCCGGGAGGATAAGTTGCTGCTTGAGTGTTCCGCGCCGGTCGACGGACAGTTGATAAAAACCCGTACGATACGGGTAAACGGTAAAACGACGAAACGGGCCGCGGTGACCGCCAACGGCGTTCCCATGAATGTTGCGGCAAACGGGATTTTCAATGGAGAGTTGACCGTTTCGGAAAAGGATATCGGTGATTTCCAGCTTGAAATCGTCGCTCGCAGTCAGGGTGAAGAGCGGTCGAAGACCATCAATCTTGAAATTGACGGAACATCGCCGCAGGTAAATACAAGCGTTCCACTCTGCCTCTTTTCACTGCAGGGACAACAGGCGACCAATCAACGCGCGGTACCGCTCCAGGTGCTTGACCGCACCCCCGGCGAAGAATTGACAATTAAAACTACCAACAACGGCTCCGTCGAGAGGATCGTTTCGGAACCCGGACGTACCGAACAGCTTCTGCTGAACGAAGGTACGAACGATTATTCAATCCAGGTTATCGACCGTGCGGGAAACAGCTCGCCGGTGATCAGAGGCAGACTCTATTATCTTCCGGGGCCCATCATTATTCTGCTCCATGAGCCATCGTCGAATCCCATGGTGTATGAAGGACTGCCGCCGGCACTTCACCCTGGAAACCGGGGTGTTGAAGAATCGATTGACGTCGAAGTGGAGATCGATGACGGAATCGGGAGCGTCCCGCAGTCGATACGCTACTGCCGGGTGACCGGTAATGGAAAGACGGTCCTGCTGCGGAACAACAATGATTATATTTATGTCGGAAAAGTTAACGTACGACGCGGCACCAACCAGTTCACCATCCAGGTCGAAGACCTGAGCGGAAGGCTGGAGACGCTGCGGTTCGAGGTGATTTTACGGTGAACCGCCGGGCGTCGATGGACAATTGGTGCCACTTTCTGCCGCTACCCGACCACCTTTTTACCGGCCTCCCAGAAGCGGTCAAGCTCTTCAAGGGAAGCCTTTTTGATATCGATACCGGCTTTGGTGCACGCGTCTTCAATATAGCGGAACCTCCGTGAAAATTTGTTGTTCGCCGCGCGGAGCGCCTCTTCCGCGCAGATGCCTTTATGGCGCGCAACATTAACCAATGCAAAAAGGATATCCCCCAGTTCCTCCAGGACGTGTGCATTGTCGCCCGATGCAAGCGCTTGTCTGAATTCTCCGAACTCCTCCTCGACTTTATCGAGTGCGGGGCCGCTGTCGTGCCAGTCGAACCCGACGCGGGCGACGCGGCGCTGGATTTTTTCGGCGCGCAGGAGAGCCGGAAGCGCGACGGGTATGTCGTCGACCAGGGAGCGGCGGTGCTCCTTGCCCTTCTCGGCCTGCTTGATTTGCTCCCAGTTGTTGATGACGTCGCGCGATGAAGAGACCTCGACGGTGCCGAAGACATGGGGGTGGCGCCGGATGATTTTTTCGCTGATGCCGCGGGCGACATCCTCGATCGTGAACGTTCCCGCCTCTTTTCCCATCTGTGAATGAAGCACGACCTGCAGCAGCAGGTCGCCGAGCTCCTCCTCCATTTTATGCGGGTTGTTCTCGTCGACCGCTTCAAAAAATTCGTAGGCCTCATCGAGAAGGCAGGGGAGAAGCGAGGCATGGGTCTGCTCGCGGTCCCAGGGGCAGCCCCCCGGGGCGCGCAGCCGGGCGATGAGGTCGATCAAACGATGCAAGTCACTGTTCATGGAACCTCACGGAAAAGTGTCCGGGTAACTGCCGGTTATTCATTCCAGACCCCCTTGCCTTGACGAATAAGAGCCGGTGCGCCGCCGGTAAGGTCGACGATGGTGGAGCCGAAAGGATCATCGAGAGGCCCGATATCGAGCATGACGTCGACTTCATTGAGCACTGCGGGGCGTACCTCGTCGGGATTCCCGCGTGAGCCGCCGGGAAGGTTGATCGAGGTGTTGGCCAGCGGTTCGTGAAGCGATACGACCAGATCGAGCACCGTCCGGCAGTTCGGTATGCGCACGCCGACGGTCTTCCGCCTGGGGCAGATTTTTTTCGGGACGAGGTTCGTCGCCGGCAGAATGAAGGTAAAGGGACCGGGGAGGTACCGCTTCATCAGTTTGAAATGGGCATTTGACAATATAACGTACTGAGACATCTGGGAAAAATCGCTGCAGATAAATGAGAAAAGTCGTTTATCGTCCTTATGAAGCAACCGTCCGACTCGTTCGATGCCCTTGGCATTGCCGAGGCACGCACCCATGCCGTACACGGTATCGGTAGGGTAGACCGCGATGCCGCCTTCATCTTTGCAGATGCGGGCAGTTGATTCGATAAGGCGCCGCTGCGGGTTCACCGGATGGACGTTGTAAATAATCATGGAGTCGTCGTTCGCGTCGATGGGGCCGATTCGTCGGGAAACCGGGCGAGCGCCTGCAGGTGTGCCTCGACGGCAATCGCGAGTCCGAGGGGATTGTATCCGCCTTCCAACACCGAAACGATACGGCCGTTGCACATTTGCTGCGCGATTTTCATGAGGAGTTTCGTTATGGGGTGGAAGACCTCTTCACTCAGGTCGAAATTGCCGAGCGGGTCGCACGCAAGACTGTCGAAACCGGCGGAAATCAGTACCAGATCAGGTGAAAAGGAGATTTTCTCCAGATGGTCGGCGAGCACGTGGAACGTGAATAATAAATCGGCATCCTCCACCGGACCGAAAGGGTATTCGGGTTTCGGCAGCGGGTAATTGAACGTGTAGCCTTCGGCAGCCCCACTGCCGGTCCGTGTCGGCAGGCCGGTTCCCGGATAGGCTCCGAGACGGTGTGTTGAAAAATAAAAAACCGAGGGATCGTCATAAAAGTACGATTCGGTGCCGTTGCCGTGGTGATAATCCCAGTCGACGATCAGCACTTTTATCGCGTGATATTTTTTCTGCGCGTAGCGGGCTGCAATGGCGACATTGTTCAGAAAGCAGAACCCTTCGCCCTGATTGATCCCGTCATGGTGCGCGTCGTTGTGGGCATGATGCCCGGGCGGTCTGACCGCACAGAACGCATTGGCGATTCTTTCTGTAAAGACAGCGTCCACGGCGCCGGTTACCGCAGCCACCGCATCGCCGGCCGCCCTGCCGGTGGCCGGTATCGCGAGCACTTCATCGATGTGGCTGCCGGTATGCACCGCGCTGATCAGCGGAAGGTGCAGGTTTCTGTCAAAGGATGTGGATATCCATTCAATACGACCGGCGACGGCCGACGACCGGATACGCTCATTGATCGCGATCAACCGTTCGGCCGATTCAGGATGTCCCGGTTCAAGTTCATGCTGCAGGAAGGATTCATTGAAAAAATAGCCTGTTTTAAGTTTCATAACGACCAGAAAATAATTTCCGACTGCCCTTCGGTGGTATGCATTGACATCGATTTCCCGCTGAGGTATCATTTAAGAATTCTGCAGGGAAACGATAACAGGAGAAGATGTGATGGATACACGCGATTCACTCGAAGTGACGGTGAGGGGGGACCAGGAGGCTCCGCTGATCGAATTGAGCGGAAAAGTGGCCGACGCGGAGGTAAAAAAATTCCAGCGCAAAATCGACCAGCTTTACAAGAAGAAATACGCCACGATTTTCGTTGATGTGAGCAAGGCAAATTTTATGGACAGTCACGGGCTGGGGACGATCGTCTATTACCATACGCTGATGCAGAAAGAGAAACGAAGACTCGTTATCGTCAACACCAATACCGATGAGAGTTCATACCTCAACCGGCTTTTTTCGCTGACGAATCTTGACAAAGTGCTCAATTTACAGAAGGCGTAGCGTCGCCCGCCGGTTGCGGCGCGTGCCCGCGAAGCGCCCCGGCGATCCGGTCAAGCGCAACGGAAACCTGCTTTGGGTTGTTGAATGCGCTGATGCGGACATACCCTTCGCCGCATTTTCCGAATCCCGCGCCGGGGGTGCACACCACGCCCGCCCCGTGCAGCAGCAGATCGAAGAATTCCCACGAGTCCATTTTCGCATCGATCCAGATGTAGGGGGCGTTGGTGCCGCCGGTACAGGCATATCCCAACTCCGTCAAGCGGCCGCGGATCATGGTGGCGTTTGACATATAAAAATTTGTGATTTCCCTCACCTGCCGCGGTCCGTCGCCGAGGTAAATCGCCTCGGCCGCCCGCTGGACCGGGTAGGAGACGCCGTTGAATTTCGTCGTATGGCGGCGGTTCCAGAACTGGTGCAGCGGATGGGCTTTCCCTGCCGCATCATATATCATACAGTTCTTTGGCACTACCGTATAGGCGCACCGCGTTCCGGTAAACCCCGCGGTTTTCGAATAACTGCGGAATTCGACCGCCACCTCACGTGCACCCTCGATTTCGAAAATGCTCTGCGGCAGCGATTCGTCGCGGATGAAGGCGGCATACGCCGCATCGAAGAGAATCAGAGCCTTCTCCCGGCGGGCATAATCGACCCATTGACCAAGCTGTGCCTTTGTCGCGACCGCGCCGGTGGGGTTGTTCGGGTAGCAGAGGTAGACAAGGTCGACATGCACATCCGGTACTCCCGGCACGAAACCGTTCGCTTTTGTGCCGTCGAGGTAGACCAGTCCCTGATAACGACCATTTGTAAAATTCTCAGTCCGCCCTGCCATCACGTTGGTATCGACATAGACCGGGTAGACCGGGTCGGGAAGGGCGATCGTTATATCATTTGAAAAAAGCTCCTGGAAATTGCCCGTGTCGCATTTCGCACCGTCGCTGATGAACACCTCGTCGGCGTCAATTCCGGCGCCGCGCGCCCCGAAGTCATGCTCCGCGACTTTTTCCCGCAGGAAGCCATACCCCTGATCCGGACCATACCCGCGGAAGGTTGCATCATTTGCCATTTCATCAACCGCCTTATGAAACGCCTTAATACAGACTTTCGGCAAAGCCCGGGTGACATCGCCGATTCCCAGTTTGATGATCTCCCGGTCGGGATACTGCTGCTGAAACGCCGCCACCCGTTTGGCAATGTCGGCAAAGAGGTAGGAGGATTTCAGTTTAAGGTAGTTTTCGTTGAGACGGATCATGGCTGCTCCAGGAAAAGTTGAAAAAATGTCTATGAATGATACTAGATGGGGGGGGTGGTGGTCAAGGTCCATCCGGGGAGGGGGGTAGTGAAGTAACGAGGCAAAACGTCTCCCGTTTTGCCTCGTTTCAATTCATGAAATGCTAGAAAAAGAAATGAGAGCTTCTTTACCGCTGTACGTTTCTTCCCCCGGTCGGTTACCGCCTGTTTACGGTCCCCCGTACCGGGGGACCGACGAAGAGTGGATTGTCGAGGGGGTAGTGGGCTGTACATAAGCGGTTGGTTGGCACCACTGCAGGCTGCACCCCATGTCGAAATTCGGGGTGGCTTCGAGATCGAGAATCAGCGTTCCGATTTTTTTTCGCCTCACGAGGAATAGTATTTTTTCCCCAGTGATGCATTTCCCCTTTCAAGGAGCTGACTGATGCCGGAAATGAATGAGGCGAAGAAGCGTGATTGTCCTCCGGGAAGCGACAAGGATTGCGGTGTAAAGAAAATACCGCCATTTTTGCCCCCTTTGAATAAAAAGCAGTTTCATTTCTCGCTTTGGTATTTTCTTGCAGGGCTGCTGCTGCTTAATGTTCTCAACAACTACTTTTTCCACACACCGGAACAAACGATTGATTTCAGTGAATTCAAAGCTAAAATTATCTCCGGTCAAATCAAGCGGGTGGAGATGAGTTCCCGGTATTACATCGGGCTTACTTACGGGAGGGAGGAGCTGAAACAAATCGACGGAAAGGGACTCAGGGAGCGGTCGCGTCTTGCAAAGGAGACCGTCTTTCGGACCATACCCGTTCCCGAATCGCAGATCGTCCCGCTCCTTGACTCGATGAAAATAGAATATTTTGCAAAATCCGAGCAGCCGAACCGGTTCGTCGATCTCTTTTTTACATGGGTCATACCGCTTCTCATCATGATATTCATCTGGCGCTTTCTTTTCAAGCGAATGGGAAATCTCGGACAGGGGGTAATGGCATTCGGGCAGAACCGGGCACACTTGGTTGCCGAAGGAGATACCGGAACCACGTTCAATGACGTCGCCGGTGCGGATGAGGCCAAGGAGGAGCTGGTTGAAGTGGTCGATTTTCTGAAAACTCCCGAAAAGTATACCGCAATCGGCGGAAAAGTTCCCAAAGGCGTGTTGCTTGTCGGGCCACCCGGAACCGGCAAGACGCTTCTGGCCCGTGCGGTGGCCGGTGAAGCAAAGGTCGCTTTTTTCCGGATGAGCGGGGCGGATTTCGTGGAGATGTTTGTCGGGGTCGGCGCTGCCCGGGTGAGAGACCTGTTCAAACAGGCCCGTGATAAGGCGCCGTGCATTGTTTTTATCGATGAACTGGATGCGATTGGAAAAAGCAGGGCGCCTATTGCCGGAGGGAATGACGAACGGGAGCAGACGCTCAACCAGCTGCTGGTCGAAATGGACGGCTTCGACGCCCGGTCGGGGGTCATCATTCTTGCGGCGACCAACCGGCCCGAAGTGCTCGACCCGGCGCTGCTGCGGCCCGGCCGTTTCGACCGCCAGGTGCTTGTTGACAAACCGGACCTCAACGGCCGAGAGGCGATCCTGAAAATCCATATAAAAGGGGTTTCACTCGACGACAGTGTCGATCTGAAGGCGGTCGCCCGAAGCACCGCCGGTTTTGCCGGGGCGGACCTGGCCAATATCGTCAACGAGGCTGCCCTCCTGGCGGTGCGCGCCGGTCGTCAGAAGGTCGCCCAGGAGGATTTCGAGGAGGCCATCGAGAAGGTCATGGCCGGTCTCAAGAAAAAGAACCGTTTGATCAACAGCAAAGAGCGGCGGATCGTTGCCTATCACGAAACCGGACATGCCCTGACGGCAGCCTTTACACCCGATTCCGACCCCGTGCAGAAGATATCCATCGTCCCCCGGGGCTTTGGCGCTTTGGGCTATACCATGCAGCTGCCGACGGAGGACCGGTTTCTGATGACGGAAAAAGAGCTGCTCGGGAAGATCGACGTGCTCCTCGGAGGCCGGGCGGCGGAGCAGCTTATCTTCAATGAAATATCCACCGGCGCCTCCAACGACATTGAAAAGGCGACCGATATCGCCCGCAGAATGGTGACCGACTACGGTATGAGCGAAAAATACGGAAACATGGTCCTGCGCTCGCGGCGGGGGCCTATGTTTCTGGGCGATCAGGGCGCATTCGACCGCGAGTATTCCGAAGAGGCGCAGAGGTATGTCGACGAACAGGTGGCGCGCATCATCGGGGAGAGGTATGACCATGTTAAGAGCCTGCTGGCTGAAAAGAAAAACGAGCTTGAAACAATCGCCGGTATCCTGCTGGAGAAGGAGACCGTCAATGCCGGGGAGTTCAAGGAGTTGATCGGAGAGAAGGCGGGGGCGGTGAAGGGGGACCGGCGTGCGGCGTTGTGATCACTGCCGATAAAAAAATGTTGATCTATCCGCATGTTGATGTGTTATGTGAAGGCAGGGGATTAAAGGCGGTGGTCTCTGTCCCCTGAAACGAAGTGGAAAACCCGGCCGGCGCCGTGATGAAATCCTCCCGCGAAACGTCATCATGCCGTTAAGCTCGCGCCTGTTGGGTTTTCTACCGACCCCGCTCCCCCCGCTCACGGCTTTCCCTGCAGAGCGTCGTTGACCGCCTGCGCCAGTTGCGCCGACACGTAGGGCTTATGGATAATGCCGAGAATCCCTTCACTCAACATTACCTGCTGTTCCTCTTCGATCCTGTAGCCGGTCGAGATGAGCGCCTTGACATCCGGCTTAATTTTCTTCATCTTTCGGAAACACTCGATGCCGCTCATGCCGGGCATTTTCATATCCAGAATTATAAGATCGAAACCGGCGGATTCCGTTGAAAAGAGGGAAAGCGCCTCCTCTCCGTCGGTGCAGGTGGTGACGGTGTGGCCCAGCCATGAGAGCATTTCCCTTACCGCGTCGCGCAGGAAGTTCTCATCGTCCACGAGCAGAATATGCCCTTTTCCCGAGTAGTGCCGTACCGGCTGGCGGACGGCGGCGGGCGATGTTTGTTCGACAAGCGGAAAATAGAGCGTGAAGACCGTCCCTTCGTTCACCTCGCTTCGCACGTCGATAAATCCGTTATGGCTTTTCATTGTTCCATACACGCTGGCAAGCCCGAGCCCGGTGCCCTGACCGATGTCCTTGGTGGTGAAAAACGGCTCGAAAAGATGGGCGAGCGTCTCCTTGTCCATGCCGCAACCGGTATCGGCCACCGCGACGGTCAGATACTTCCCCGGTGCGATGGTGAAATCCTTGCGATGGGCGAACGAGCGGTCGATGTCTACCGTCGCGGACCGGAAGGTCAGTGTTCCGCCGGCGGGCATGGCGTCGCGCGAGTTAAGCGCGAGGTTCATGATCGCATTCTGGAACTGGATGACGTCGCCGTAGATAAAGGACGGGGCGGCGCCGTTGGCGTATGAGATATTGATCGTTTTGTCAAGTGTATGGCTGAGCAGGTCGATGATTTCGACCAGCGCTTCATGCGCGTCGAAATCCACCATGTTCAGTTTGTTTTTACGGGCGAAAATCAGGAGCTTTTTCGTCAGTTCCGAGGCCCGTTTGGCCGCGGAGAGGATCATGTGCGCGTATTTTTTCAGACGGTCGTCTTCGGTATACCGGTTCATGATAAGATCGGCGTACCCCGAAATCGCGCCGAGGATGTTGTTGTAATCGTGGGCGATCCCGCCGGCAAGCTGGCCGATGGCTTCCATCTTGTAAACAACACGGAACTGTTCTTCAAGGCGTTTCTTGTCCGTCTCGGCCGTTTTCTGTGGTGTGACATCACGTAAATAAAAGAGCATCATGGGACGGTCGCCGGACATGATGATCGGGGCGCGGCGGATTTCGGCGGTAAACTGGTCGCCGTTGGTTTTCTTCAGAATGCACTCGAAATCGCGGATGGTGCGTTCGCGGCCGGGGGTGCTGAAAATCATCCGCAGAGTGTTGTCGGTCTGATCGGCAAGAAAATCGTGGAAATTCTTGCCGGCGATCGACGATGAGGCTTCGTAACTGAACAAGGTGAGCGTCTGGGGGTTGTTGAGAATGATTGTTCCGTCCGGATCGGTGCAGACAATAGCGTCCGGTGCGGTTTCGAAGAGGTCGCGGTACTGCTTTTCGCGTTCGGCCAGTCGCTCCTCGGTCTTTTTTCGTTCAATGATTTCCCCATTGAGTTGTGCTTTTTGGTCGAATGACTGCGCGACGAGCTCGGCAAGAAGCCCGAATCTGCTCTTTGAGCCGCGAAGCCGCTGCAACGGGGCGGCGTCTTCATTTTTAAGCGCGCGCTGGATCTGCAGCAACGGTTGTTCGAGTGAATAATAAAGAAACGGGATGAGAAATCCGAGAAGAACGAGCAGTGAGATGGCACCCGATAGAAATGAGGGCCCCATCCGGTACGAAAGGAAAAGGAAGAAAGAGAGCCACAATGATGTAAAAAGTAGAAGATACAGTGCAATACGAAAATGAATCCGTATCCGCATGGTGCTTCCTTTGAAGTGTGCCCGTCTTCACCGCTTCGTTTATCAAGGTATCATTACCGGAGGCCGGGAAGCAAGCGATTGAATTGTGATCGGGCATATTGTGTGGAACAGCGACGGTAGCAGCGATTGAATTCCGGCCAGGGCAACAGCCGTGAAATTTCATTTCCTCCCTATGACCGGGGAAGTGCTGATACCGGCGGTCAGATCGTCCCGAGCACCTTCCGTTCCACCCAGCCGCTGACGCCGTTCGGCAGGCTTACCAGTGCCCAGTCGTTCATGGTTTTCCTGATACGGAACTTCGTTCCTTCGTGCGCGGTGAAGAGCACGGTGGAGCCCTCGGGTTCGTTTTTCGCATCGATGGAGGGAACGACGACGATCGCGTAGGCGATCTTTTCCGACTCGTAAATTTTTACGCCGATTGATCCGCCCAGAAACGATAACAGCAGTCCGAAAAGGATCGAGAGGTAGACAAGCCAGAGCCGCAGATTGCGGGAAGCGAAGAAGCTCCAGCCGATACAGAACGAGATGATGCTCAGGAGTGCAAGCGCGATCCAGAGTTGCTGTTTCAGCGGGACCAGTATATGCAATTTCCACAGGACCGTATCGAGGAACCCGCGCTCCGGTTCGGACACGCGGTCGACGATGTTAGACTGGATGAAACGAATGTTGGCGGCAATGTCGGGGTCGTTCGGGTTGAGGCGAGATGCCTGTTCGTACGCGAGACGGGCCGGTCCCATCTTTTTCAGACGGTACAGTACATTGCCGTAATTGTAAAGGACGGCGGCATTTTCCATGCCGGATTCAATGATTCGTTCATAATATGCCGCCGCGCTGTCGAAGCGACCGTCGGCATAGGCGCGGTTGGCCTGCTCGAACCAGTGTTCGACCGGCGCGCCCCGCGCGGCGCTCAGACAGAGCAGCGTAAACAGGAAAAGGCTGTTTGTTTTCATCGCTGTTTCTCCTTCTTTGCACCTTTTTCAAGACCGGTCAGAAATGTCGAGGTCTGATTGATGATAGATGATCGCGAGGCATCGTTGAGCGCCATCCCCCCGAACCGGTAACCGTCGATCTGTTCGATGAACCGGGCAAGTTCGGCGACGGTCTTCTCATCATTCGTCGAACGCAGCAGCTCGTCTTTCAGCTCATCGAGGGTGCGGCCGATTGCGGGGAAGCCGAATTTCTGTGAAATATATACCTCGATCGTTGCGGCGAGGCGGCCGAGAAAGTCGTTCGGTGTGAGCGTCGATGCCTGCTTTTTGATCGTCGTGATCTGTCGCAGCGCCGATGCGAGCGCCCGGTTACGCAATTGTAGAGCTGAATTGTGTTCCCGGTGCGTCGATTGAAAACGGTAGAGCAGTGAAAGAATGAGAAATATGAACGGCAATGGAAACAGCAGATAAAAAACCGGCTCGCGATACGGATAGCGTGACTGGTGTTTCAGCGCGACTGTCGTTTTGATATACCGTATGTCGCGGCCGACTTCGCGAATCTCCTCCTGGGTAAGATAACGGGTCTGTTCCTTTTTACCGCCTTTACCTTTGGTGACCGTGAGGGTGATCGGGTCCGATGCGGCGCTTTTATAGGACGCCGTTTTCGGGTCGAAATAGTGGAAGACGATCGGGTTGAGGATGAGGGGACCTTCATTTTTGGGGACAAGAAGATATTTATAAAGTTTACGCGTTGAAAGTCCTGTTTCGCCGGTGTCCACGGCTACCTGTTTTTCGGGGGTAAACAGTTCGTAGTCGTCCCGCCGGGGGACGGTGATATCACCGATATTTCCGGGCCTGGTGTTTCCCTTGAGCGCCACTTTCAGGGTGACCGATTCACCTGCGGGAACTTCGAGCGGGTCTGCGGAGGCTTGGAGGAAAAACGATCCGACGGCGCCGTTGAAACCCGCCGGTGGGGGCGGAAGGGGTTTGACCTCAATGGACAGTGGTACGGTGAACGCTGTTTTGGGAATTGCCTGCACTCCGCCGCCGAAAAAGTCGCCGCTGAAGAAGTCGTCGAAAAAAGGATTGACGGCCCGTCGCCGCGAGCGGCGCAGTTCCTGGTATTCGAAGGGGATCGCGGGAATGGAATACGTCCCGGCCGTCAGGGGGAAAAGCAGGAAACGCAGGGAGTAGACGTTGTATATTTCGCCGTCGATGCGTTCCGAACCGGAGGTAATCTGGTTGGTAAAGAGACGCGTCAGTGCGAAATCGTTCCCGAATGCCTGATCGATTTTTTCCAGCGCGCCGTTGAAACCGTTGCGAACGTCACTTGATCCCTGTGCCTGGGCGCGCTGCGCGATCCTGAAGGTCAGCAGCGACTGCTCCCCTGAGTAAAGCGAACGTTTCGCAAGGGTGAGGAACGCCCGCACGTCGGGATTACTGACCGGTTTGTTCGTGACGGTAAAGGCAAGCGGTTCGGTCTGATACGGGGTGCCGTCGATCGTCACCGACAATGCCGGAAAGGTAAATGAGCCGGTCTGCCTCGGTGCGATGTAATAGTAGAACTGGGTCGTGATCTCATTTTTCTGAATGGCTTTGCCGTTAATAATTTGAATGGAGGATGACGACGACTGCTGGCTGTGGGTTTTAAGTACGGTAAATGCGCCGCCGGATGCGACCTGCGGGATGGCGAGGTCGGGGATCCGCCTGTTGGTCACGAGTGTCGCCACGACCGCCGCCTGCTCTCCCATGGCGATTTTCGTCCGTTCCGTGGATGCCGAAAAGCGGACCTGTCCGATCAGGGAGCCGGGAATGCAGAGCGAGAGCAGCAGCCATCGAACGGAGTTATTCACGGTAATGCTCCTTGATCCAGGCGACGGTTGTATCAATCACCGCGGTGACATCCGAAACGCGTGAATAGTTATGATCCGCTCCCGTCAGGAGGTGGTATTCGGCGGCGATGGAGGCTTCCTTCGCCATGGCGGCATACCGGTACGATTCGTCAACCGAGACCGAGGGGTCCCGGTCGCCGTGAATGAGCAGCATTTTCCCGGAGAACGAGGAGACCAGCTCCTGTACCGGATCGAACCCCAGCAGACGGTCGAGGAACATGAGGCTCATTTCGTGGGGGCCGTTTTCATAGAATCCGCGGCGGTTGGTGCCCGCATCGAGAAGCGCCTTGCGTTGCCGTATCAGTCCCCGCGGGTCGCCGACCGGTGAGAGCAGAATAAGGCCGTCGGCCTCGGTTGACTTGGCGCAGCGTGCGGCGATCATGCCGCCGAAACTGTGGCCGAAAAGAATGAGACGGGCGGGGGCGAGGCGCTTGCGCACATCGGCTGCTACCGCCCTGAGGTCGCGCATCATGGTTTCGGTGTGCATTTCGCTGAAGAGGCCTTCGCTTTCGCCGGCGCCGCAGAAGTCAAAGCGCACCGACGCGATGCCTGCGTCGGCGAGTGTGCGTGAGAGCTTGACGAAAAGATATCCTGGACCGAAACGGTGTCCCGTGAAACCATGGCAGAAGATAACGCAGGGAGCGTGCGGCAGGCCGGCGGAATGCAGTGAGCCGCGCAGCCGCAGCCCGTTATCGATCAGGCATTCAAACGTCGAGAAACAGTCGTCGCGTGCATTCATGGTTACCAGTCCCTTTCGGGCTGCTGCTGCTTCCCGATGCCTTTTTTCGGCGGTTTATTCAGGGAGTCGGCATCATCGGCATAGAGTTCGATGATCCGCTTCGCCTCCTCTTTTTTCATGTCGTCGGTGTCCTTTTCCTGATCCGGCTGCTGTTGCTGCTGCTTTTGTTGCTCTTTTTCGTTTTGTTGCTGTTGCTGTTGCTGTTGCTGCTTATCTTTTTCCTGCTGCTGTTCCTCTTTATCTTTCTGCTGCTGATCTTTGTTCTGCGGTTGTTGCTTGTCGTCTTTATTCTGCTTGTCCTGCTTGTTTTGCTGTTGCTGCTGTTCCATCTGTTTTATATGCTGGTGTGCAAGCTGGAGGTTCCATTTCGCGTCATAATCGGAAGGCTGCAGATCGAGCGATTGAATGTACTGTTCAAGGGCGCTTTTATACTGCTCCTGTGCTTTCATGTCCCCCTGCCGCTGAAGAGCCTCGCCTTTACGGAACAGGATATTTCCCATGTTGTAATGAGCGATTGCCCGCTCTTTCTTTTCCTTTACCGACAGCGCCCCCTCATAACTCTTTTCAGCACTCTCGAGGTCGCCGAGCCGATAGAGTGCCGATCCTTTGTTCATTTTCAGCTTCGGATCGGCAGGGGAGAGCAGCAAAGCGTCTTCGTAAAGCTTGAGCGCCTCTTCAAACTTCCCCTGCTTATAGAGACGGTTGGCCGCCTCGGTTTTTGAATATACCTCATCGGCATTGATCAGGGTTATCGTTGACAGGATGAGGAGCGGCAGCAGTCGTAAGAGCGCGGCGGGTGATTTCATCTATTCGAACCGTCCTTTCCAGACCTTTTGACGGCGGATGCGTTCGGGGAGGAAAAATTCGATAAGAAGCAGCAGGATCGCCACGATCAGGGGAAACTGATACCGTTCCTCATAGGTGGTGATCTTGCTGGCGCCGAGGTCTTTTTTTTCCATGGAAGCGATCGCGCCGATGATACGCGACAATTCAAGGCTCGAACCGGCGTGGAAATATGTGCCCTTCCCCTCCTTGGCGATCATGTCGAGGATGGCCGGATTGAGTTTCGTCATGACAAGGTTGCCCGATTTGTCTTTCTTGTAAACAATATTGTCGTTGCCGCGTATGACCGGAATGGGGACGCCGCTTTCGGAACCCACGCCGATCGTATAAATGATGATGCCCTCCTGCGCGGCCTTTTTCGCCGCGGCAAGCGCGTCACCTTCCTGGTCTTCACCGTCGGTAAGTAAAATGAGCACCTTGTGCTTGCGCGACTGGCTGCGGAACGCCTCGGTCGACCGGGCGATGGCATTGGCAAGCGCGGTGCCCTGACGTTCGACCCATCCGGTCGAGACCGCGTCGAGAAACATTTTCGCAGCCCCGTAGTCGAGGGTGAGAGGGCACTGGACGAAGCTCTCTCCCGCGAAGACTACAAGGCCGATCCGGTCTCCTTTGAGAAGGTCGATCAGCTTGGCGATCTCGTGTTTGGCACGGTCGATGCGGCTGGGGGTGATGTCCTCGGCGAGCATGCTTTGAGAAATGTCAAGTGCAACGATGAGGTCGATGCCCTTCCGTTGCACCATCTCCATCTTGACGCCGAAACGGGGGCGCACGAGAGCGATCACCAGAAAGAAGAAGAAGAGGCAGAAAAACGTCCATTTGACGATCTGACGCGAAAGATCGGACGAAAGGGTGAGTTTACCGATAAGATCAAGCGAGGCGAAGCGCCGCAGCGCCGCTTTGCGCCGCTGGTACGCCCAGATGAAGAAGCCGATCATCACCGGAAGGAGCAGCCAGAAGAGAAAATATTCGGGATTGCCGAATTTCACCGCACCCTCCTCATGGAATCCTCCTGAATCGAGTATGCTGGAGGAGCAGTTCGGCCATCAGGAGCAGAAAACCCGCCCAGAGCCACGGATAGAACTTCTCCTCAAACGACGTATAGATGGTGGTTTTTATCTCGGTTTTTTCCATTTTATCGATCTGGCTGTAAATGTCGGCGAGTTTTTCGGCACTTTGCGCGCGGAAAAATGTCCCGCCGGTGGTTTCGGCGATGTTGCGGAGCGTCTTTTCGTCGAGGTCGGAATCCATCATTTGCACCTGCTGTTTTGTTTCCCCGGTAAAGGGATTCCGCACCAGTACCGGCATGGGGACCTTGCCCTCTTTACCTACGCCGATCGTATGAATTTTCAGCCCGAGTTCCGCAGCGGCCTTTGCGGCGGTGAGCGGAGGAATGTCGCCCGCATTGTTCGCGCCGTCGGTAAGCAGGATGATCACCTTGCTTTTCGCCGGCGATCCCTTGAGACGGTTCGCCGCGGTGGCGATCGCCGTGCCGATCGCCGTCTGATAACTGAAATCGGTAAAGGTGATATCGTCGATAAACCGGTCAAGAACGTTGTAGTCGAGGGTGAGCGGACATTTGGTGAAACTGCGCGCACCGAAGACGACCAGCCCGATCCGATCGGATGAACGCTTGCGGATAAAATCCCGTATGGTTTTTTTCGCGACGGCCAGGCGGTTGTCGGGCTGGAAATCGAGGGCGCGCATGCTTTCGCTAATATCAAGCACCAGCATGATATCGACCCCTTCGGTTGAGACCTCCTCGTCGGAATGTCCCTGCTGCGGCCGGGCGAGCGCGACCACGAGCAGCCCGAAGCCGAGGAGCCGAAGGAACAGGAGCAGGTGCCGCGCGCGGATGAACAGCGACGGGGGTGCTGTTTTTACTGCGGCAAGGTCGGAAAAACGGATCGCCGGTCTGAATCGCCGTTCGCGACGTATATAGACAAGAACCATCGGGACCCACAGCACTAGCAGCAGGAGCAGCCAGGGATCTTTGAACCTCATGTTCGCGCTCCTTTTTCCGGTTGGGCAGGTGCCGCCGCGGGTTGTCCGGTTGCCGGCTGCAGATCCGCGGCACCCGTTATCGTGCCGTCCGGCGTTTGCGTCCCCTGCTCAACCGGTTTTGTTACTTCGAGGAAATCCCGAACCTCACGCTCAAAGCGTTCGAGGGTCGGCGTATCGGGTATCTGGCGGGCGAATTTCACCGGATCGGTGGTCCGAAAAAACCATTCGATTGCCGCCCGCAGTTTCTTCGGCAGATCCGCGGCACCCGTCCAGGCGACCAGCTCTTCAGTGGTGAATTCCACCGCATTGCACTTGAAGCGCCGGCCGATGTACCTTTTGAAAATTTCGGAGAGTTCGAACACATACTCCCTGACAAGCCCGCGCTGCAGATATTTTTTTACGCCGAGGTTTGAAAGCGCTTCGATCGCCTCCTCATACGGCGGAACCGGGGGCGGGGGGGGCGGCGTTTTACGGAGGCGCCGGTTGAGCCATATGCCGCCGAAGGTCACAAACCCGGCAAGGGCCAGTGTACCGATCAGCCACAGCCACCACATCGGCGCCTTCCCGGCGGAAAGCGGCGGTTTAAGCCCCATGATATCGACAGTGTCGCTCGGCAGGACCGAGATGATCTGAAGCGGTATCGCTTCGGTCCGTAAAGTGTCGACGGCGCCGCCGGTTTCGAGGATAAAGGAGAGCTCCGGGATCGTACACGGGTCGGGGGTGTAGGAGGTGATGATATATTCATACGCGCAACTGTCCGATTTTCCCCTTTCGGTTTTATGCAGGTTCCACTCCTTGACGACGATAGTGCCGAAATTGGATTCCGTGGCGGGAGGAGTAATGGTCGTGCCTTTCCCGACAATCGCGCTCACCGTGAACCGTACCCGGTCGCCGACGGATAATTTACGGGTGCCGATCGATGTGGTCAGGAGTGAGGCCGGAACCGCTGCGGCGCTCACCATGGCAAGCATCAGTGCGGCTTTCAAGGAGAAACCCGGAACTATATCGTTTCCCTTATGCATGAATGTTTCCGATAACGATAATAGCCAGCTGAACAAGCCCGACGATAAATCCGAGGACTCCGCCGAACACCTCAATCGCCTTGAGCTCTTTTGCCGCGATGGCGTAAATGATCGATTCGAGACGGGTCAGATCAAATCCGTCGATTTTCTGCCTGATAATGGTGCGGAAATCGATCTTTTTTTCAACCGCTTCGAACAGCGAATCGATCAGGCCGGGAATCTCCTTCTGCAGTTCATCCATAAGCATGTCGGTCAGCCTGCCCGAAATTTCAGGCGTCATGAGAATTGACAAAAACGTATTCGCGGCAAGCTTCTCTTCGATAAAATCTTCAATCCTTTTCTTGATGACGCGACCCGTCTGGAGGTGAAAATCCTGCGACTGGAGGATTTCACGGATGTCCCGGTGCGAAATAAGCTCTTTCTCGATCGTTGCGGCGATCTTTATCGCCAGATCCGTTTTGCGCTTTGGAATGAGCCCGATAAACCGGATTCCGAAAAAACGGACCTCTTTGCGCGGCCTGAAGATCATTTTAACTGCAATGTGATTCGTGATCCAGCCGATCAGCGCCGTAATGACCGGTATCGAGCAATAAATCAGAATTTGCATGGGAAGTGAGTACGATCAGGTTAAATTGTTTATTTAAACAGGGCCGGTCCGAAAATTGCCCGATTCCGCACCCTGAGCCTGTCGAAGGGTGCATTTTACGCTGATTTTGGCATGGTCGCCTTCAACCGGCTCAGAATAAATTCGGCTTACCATACATTAGGGACATTCCGGACAGATACTGATTTATTATTGATTGAGGTGTGAAAAATAACCAATTTCCATCTTATTTTCAATATTTTCCGGCTTACTTGTAGTCAGTGCAATGCAGCGGAATTATTTTATACCTCTCCCCTGAGCGGGATAGGGGGGATCGGATGATTGCATTGTCCGCAGAGTTCCTTCTGCATCACCGGTTGCCGAGGTCAAATGGATCTGAATAAATTATCAATTGTTGCAGGAGCCGTAATACTTTTCTCCCGGATCGCGTTATCAAATTCCGGATGGGATCGGTTCCGCACGAATTTTTCAATCCTTCCTGAAGCGAGTTTCGACAGTGATTTCCGGTTATTCGCCTTTCAAAAAAATGATGATTTCCGTGAAAAGTATTCCTGTGAAACGAATTTTAACCTTGACCTCGCCTTTTTAGGCGTCAAAGAAAAGTTTTTCTGGATGTTCAGATCGGAGATCAGAAGCGGATGCGGTGATTCTTACAGCGGGATGGTGTTACACCCCTATGATATATCTTTCGGGCTCATCCCGACACTCGAATATCGGTTTAAGCGGATCCATGTTGCCGCCGGACTGGACCATCGCTGTTTTCATAGGATCGACTATGATCCTCCGGAATCGACTATCTACTGGAATAAAGTTTTAGTAAGCCTGAATTCGCCGCACCGCAGGGAGCATCCGTATGTCGGGCGTTTTATCGACAGCCCCTCATGGAGCGGTTTTAACCGTCTGATATGGAGTTTCACCTGGGGGTATTATTTAACGGAATTTTTCGGTTTGGTAGAAACGACGAAACTTATGACCCCCAAACGCCCCCATTACCTTCACGATTTTCAACTGACCGCCCGCTATGGGCTTGTACGGTGGAGGTGGGGGGCGGTGACAATGACCGGCGCCTCGCTGTTCGGTGTCAAGCACAGCGGCGACGGTACCTACTGGGCTCAGGAAACCGGGGCGGAGGTGCTTTTCGCTCTGCGCCCTTTCGACTCCTCGCTGTTTGTTAATTATATTTTTGATGAAGGCCGCTTTAACAGTAAAGACCGTCTGCTGGAATTCGGTGTCCGGGTCGTCAAATAATCGGCAGGGTTTACGCTGACGGGAAGGGGCTCAACCGTTTTTTTCAACCAATCGGAGAATAATGTCTCTGCATAATTTTTCTTGGGTTATCCCCGGCAAGCTTGCCGGAAGCGATCTGCCCGGCGGCGGTTCGCCGGCACTACGTCCGTTACGGGATGATGTGGAGTATCTTGTCCATGAAGGGGTGAGGATACTGGTGTCGCTGGTGCGGCCTGAGGGTCCGGTTGAAAGAGTATGTGAAGCTTCAGGGATGCAGTGGCGCTATTTCCCCATTCCCGACTTCAGTGTCCCGGACGTGAACGGATCGTTCCCGAATCTGGTGGATGAATGCATACGTTTATTTACTTCCGGTTCCCCGGTCTGCATTCATTGTCAAGCCGGGATCGGACGGACGGGACTGGTGCTCTCCTGCATCGTCGGCGCTTACCTGCAGCTCGACGGCAGACAGGCGGTTTCAACGGTGCAGGCGATCCGTACCGCGGTGGAGACCGAGGAACAGCGCCGGTTCGTCGTCTCGTTTTTAAAAGCCTATGAATCCTGAATTCAACGTACGGTCGTTTCTTCTCGCCGATGAAGAGAAGCTGAGCCCTTTTGCAAAGAAGAGCAGCGAGTCGCTCGGCCGGCGTTTTCCCATGAAGCGCGATCCGTTCCGGCTTGAATTCGCCCGCGACGAAACCCGCATCCTGCACTCGCCTCCGTTCCGCCGGCTCAAGCATAAAACGCAGGTCTTCCTTTCCCCGCATAACGACCATATCTGCACACGCATGGAACATGTGCTCCATGTGTCGAGCATCGCGTCGGTGATCGGCCGCTGCATCAATCTCAACATCGACCTGATCAATGCGATTGCAAAGGGACACGATCTCGGACATCCTCCTTTCGGGCATGCCGGTGAGCGGGTGCTTGATGAACTGCTCCGCACGCGTGGAGTGGCCGAAGGATTCAAGCACGAGGTGCACGGCGTGCGCGTGGTTGATCAGCTTACCAACTACGGAGCGGGGCTGAATCTGACCTACGAGGTACGCGACGGCATCATCACCCACTGCGGGGAGCGGTTCGAGCGGACGGTGCGGCCCGACCGTGCGCGCAATCTGTTGCTGCTCGACGGGATCATCGACCGGTGTTACTATCCGTCAACGCTCGAAGGGTGTCTTGTACGACTTGTCGACCGTATCGCCTACCTCGGGCGCGACCTCGAAGACGCCATCAAGGCGGGGCTCATCAGAAAGAGTGATATTCCGGCGGATATCGTCAGAAATCTCGGCGCGGAAAACGGCAAGATCATCGGCTGCTTCGTCAACGATACCATCGCGTCGAGCGTCGGCAGGGACGCGATCGAAATGAGCGAAGAGGTGTTTGTCTGGATGAACATGCTCAAAGAGTTCAACTACCATCATATTTATTTACATCCCGAAGTCGAACGCAAGAGCGGCAAGGCGGCGGGCATCATCGCGATTCTGTTTCAGGAACTGGAAAAAATACTCGAAAAATCACAGCGGGGTGATAATAACGGCTATGTAGCGGCGCTGGTGCGCGAAGCGCCGCTTACGGAGATCTTTTTCCATTTTATCAAGAATACCAATTACAACGCAACAACCCCGTCGTGGCGTATGGTGACCGATTATATCGCCGGTATGACCGACCTCTTCGCCGAGCGCACCTTTATGCAGCTTTTTATGCCGTCGTCGGTGATTTGACGATCCGTCACGTAACCGGTCCGTTGCAAGGAGAGCACGATGTCCCGATACCATTCCCGACGACGTCATCCTTATAAATCGCTTAATCAGGGGTTTTTACACGACCTCTTCGAAACTATCTGGGGGCCGCCGCATGAGGCTTGTCCGAAGTGCAAAAGTGAGAAGACCGAATACTATGACCCCTTTTTCTTTGCTCCGTTGCGTACCTTATCGGGTAAAAGGAGGATTAAATGCAATAAATGCGGTTTTATCTGGCGTCCTTCCCGGACAAGGCGCTCATTGTTTCGGAAATTCAATCCATAGGGCACTATTTTTTTTCAGCTGGCTGAAAGTTTCATCCTGAAAGCGAGGATAAATTGTGCTATATTATTAGATGCCTGCCTACAATGTGGGGGAGTTAAAATTTTTCAGGGGGTTTCTACAGAGCCATGAATCGACGATCACTATTTCTGACGTTGCTCAGCACAGCTCTTTTTTTCAACGGGATTGCCGCTCCCCATAACGGGGAACAATTCGAACTGAGTCAACCCGACGGCTCGACGGTGCCGGTAGTGGTATGGGGTGATGAATTCTATCAGCGGGTCGAGACTCCCGACGGATTTACACTTATACGCAATAATGAAACCGGATGGATCTGTTACGCCAAGCTCGCTCCCGACTCTTCGGAGCTTATCCCGACCGACCGGACGTACCAGACCGGGAAGGGGTTGGCAAAATCGATTGGTTCATCTTATGAGAACCTGCAGCAACATGTTCAATTGTCGAGAAACGCACGTCTCATCGAACACCGGCAGGTACGGCAGCGGCTGCTGGGTGAAGATCGCGGAACAGGAGGGGCGCAACTTTTTCCCGCATCTCCCTCATCAATAGGGGATTCCTCGGGGATTATGCCGCTTCAGGGGGCCAAACCGGTAACCGGCAGTTTTACCGGCCTGACGATCCTCATCGATTTCTCCGATAAACAGGCCTCCGTTCCTATTGATTCGATCAAGGATTTCGTCAATAAACGGGGGTATACGGGTTTTAAAAACAACGGATCGGTGCGCGATTTCTATTACGATGTTTCCGGCGGAAAGGTCGATTATCAGAACATCGTTGTCGGCTACTATCGTGCCGCTAAAGAGAAGTCTTACTATGACAGCCGAAGCGCATCATTCGGAGATCGGGCCCAGGAATTGATTCTTGAAGCCCTCAACTGGTTGAAAAAAGACGGGTTCGATTTTTCGGTGCTTTCAACCTATGCTTCTGCCAGTTCCACTTCGCGTAAAAACATCAGGGCTATCAACATATTATACGCCGGTTCGCCGTCTCAGGGCTGGTCCGAAGGGCTGTGGCCGCATCAAGGCAGGCTGAGCAGCAGTATTTCATTAAGCGGCGTTTACGCCGCCAAGTATCAGATGTCGAATATCGGATCGTCGCTCAAACTCGGTACGTTCTGCCATGAAAACGGCCATATGCTCTTCAGCTGGCCCGATCTTTACGATTACGGCGGAGAATCCGGCGGAGTCGGGGTTTATTGCCTAATGTGCAATACCGGAACGACCAATCCGATTCCCCCCTGTGTGTATCTGCGGGATTATGCAGGATGGGTGGTGGCCACCGATGTTACCAATATGGCCCTGGGGACCGTTTTAACTCAGCTTCCAGCAGATATTAGCACAACATTCATGTTCCGGAATAAATCAAATGAAAAGGAGATGTTTTATATTGAAGCCAGACGCCGCGCAGGCCGCTATAAAACCCTCCCCGATTCCGGGTTTATGATATGGCATGTCGACCAGAACGGTTCCAATGATAATGAACGCGGGACATCCACGTCACATTATCTGGTGGCGCTCGAGCAGGCGGATAATGCCTTCCACCTCGAAAACGGCAGCAACAGCGGAAAAGCGGGCGATCTTTTTCGTAAAGGGTACAAGGACCGTTTCAGCGATACCACCAAACCAGACGCCCACTGGTGGAGCGGCTCGAATTCGGGCATGAAGATATTCAATATGAGCGGTGTCGCCGATACCATGAGCTTCAGCATCGGTGAAATCGCCGGGACGCTGTATACGATCTTTGCCTCGGCAGGCGAGCACGGCAGTCTCAATCCGTCGGGTAAGATATCTGCGGTGGCGGGCAGTACGCTTAAATTCGCGATACGGCCCGACAGCGGCTATCAAATCGATGCGATTACCATGGATGATGCGACAGTCGCCATCGTGGATACAGTGCTTCTGGATAAAATAAGCGGGGACCATACCATTAAGGTGGTGTTCGGACCCAAGGGGGCGTTGAGTGTCGTTTTTCCGGAGGAAGGCGATGTTCTTTACGCGGGAGACTCGGCGGCGATCACTTGGCGCACCCGCGGGGTCACGGTGCAGGGGATCGATGTGTCGTACAGCATCGATGGCGGAAAAACATTCTCGGCGGTCAAATCCGGCCTTCCGGCGACCGACTCCGTTCTCCGGTGGGTTGTTCCGGTGGTCGAGAGCGACAGCTGCATTTTCAAGGTCGCCGATACCGACGGGAACCCCTCGGCGAGGTCGGGACTATTCGTCATCAAGAAAAAGCCGTCGATTGCAGTCGCCGCCGATCAGCTTACGCTCACCGTCGAGTGCGGCACAAGCACGCAGCAGACCTTTTCGATTGAGAACAAGGGGACCGGCGACCTCCGCCTGAGCGCGACCACCGCGCTGCAGGTCGATAAGATTATAATTAATGAGCTTTCAGTCGGTGCCGATGCCGACGCGCCCGACGCCATCGAGCTGCTCAACGACGGCGTCGATATCGACCTGTCCGGATGGCAACTGCTCTGGGATGACAATAAATCGACATCGGGAAGCTATACGTTTCCGAACGGATTTGTTTTTAAAGGGGGAACGACGTTCGTGATCGATGACGTTCAGAATGATACGACCGCCGTTTCGGTGTATATGGGATCGAATGTCCAGTGGCTTTTCAGCGACTCGCTCGCTTTGGCGGTGACGCTTCTCGACGCCGCCGGCCGGGGGGTTGATTTTGTCAAGTCATCCCACAGCCCAATTATGTCGCCGGAAGGAACGGCCTGGTTGGGAAGCGGCATCGAACTCTGCAGCGCCTATGTCGCGCGTGTCGGTTCGACTGACCGGGACTCGGCAGTCGACTGGAGCTGTACCGCCGCAGGATCACTCAAGCGGCTCAATGCGGCGCAGAAAGCTCCGTCGGTTCCTCCTCTTCTGGTAACAGCGCCGCTTACTGCGACGGCGGCAGGCGGCAACAAGGTGTCCCTGACCATCACCATCGACGCAACCGGCATGCAGGCCGGTGACTATACCGACATGCTGGTAATCTACCATAACGATCCCGATACCGTCTCTCCGGTGCGCATTCCCTGTATTATCAAGGTAACCACACAGTCAAAGGTGATAACCACACGGTCGAGGAGTGACCATCTGCAGGCATCCGGCGTGTCCTTTATCGCCGCCCCCAACCCGGTTCCTCCGGGGGAGAGGGTGTTCTTTCACTATCAACCTGCGGGCGACGAGCGCAGCGGGCACCTGATGATCTACAATAGCGTTGGTGATTGTATATATACCGATGAGATTAATTTTTCCAGGGTGAATGTTTTCAACAAACAACCCCTGCGCTTCTCCTGGTTGCCGATGAGCAACAGCGGGAAAGCGTACCGGCGGGGCACCTGCCTTGCGCGGCTGATCGTGAAGCGAGGGGACGGATCGCGGGTTCTTTTCTCTACAAAGATCGGGCTGAGATAGCGCTTCTCTGCTGCGGGAAGCCTTAGAAACCTCTCCTGCCGGGTAGTGCTCCGAGGATCGCGCAGGTGTTTGCCGTCCGATAATTATTCGTCGCTGCCGTTTTTTGTCCGGCTTACGGGAAAAAGGTTCACGGTAATCTGAATCGCCTGTTCCTGCATATCGTCCATGCGTGCGATTTCCATCAGATCGCGCTGCAATTCACGTATCTTCAATTTGTAAAGCTCGACGGTTTTTGTCGACACGGAAAGTGTAGTTGAGTTCGATAGCCGGTTTTTTATAGGGACGTTGTCATATGCCCTGATAGCCATCCGCAGCATCTCCAGTTGAAAACGCTCGATCTGGAACGACTGGAGTGGGGCCGGGCGCCCCAGAATCAGATTGTTTGTTTGATGATAAAGCCCTTTTTCATCCCGTTCAAGAAACCCGAGCCTTTTCAGCAGCACAATGGATTCCTTTGCCTCACGAGCTGAAACGGGAGGGATAAGAAATGAGCCCAAACGTGCGAAATCATCCTGGAAATTTACTAATGTCGCAACCTCCCGTATAACACTGTGATACCATTTTGAATAATATTCATAACGGTCGGCTTCAATATTCTGAATATCAATGGGACGCCTGATTTCAATGAGCCTGCTGTAATAATGTGTCTTCTCGTTGATCGTTTTTGCCTGATTGAAAAAGGCCAGGTTTTCAAAATATTCAGCCTCTTCAGGGGAATGGCCGATCGCCTGAGAGATTTTCAGTACACTGCTCTCCGTTAAATTCCGCTTGTTTTCTATGACATAATAGAGAAATGAGGGGGTATTGACCCCGGCCTTTTTAGAAAAATACCGGTAAGAAAAATTCTTTTTAAGAGCTTTTTGCTCATCATAGTAATTTTTCAGGTATGTTCTGAAGTCCTGATATTCGAAGATATTCGGCATTTTTGTTCTCTATAAAAAAAGAATCAATTCAAAAATTGTAGCTTATATGATCTAACAATAGCATAAAATTGCGGAAAATGAATAAAATCTATATTAAAATGGTAAAAACATGTTCTCTTAAGCGAACAATAGTGGGCAAATATTAAATATATAAAAATTTTAACCATCGTTGAGCCGGCAGTCCATAAGTTCCATCACTGAAGAAACTTATTTGATTTCTTATTCAATCATCACCACGCAATCCCCCACCGGAAATTAGTGCACAGTACATCGGACCCACAACGGGTTTAATGGCTGGCAGATATTGCTTCCAAGCCGGGTATTTTAATAAATTTCAAAGGGCCGCTGAATAATTCTTTTTTATAATTATGAAGAACCCATGAAGAAATTCCCTGCTATCGTTCTTTCAATTCTGCTGTTCCTGTGCATATGCTCGTGCATTTTGTTTATCGTCGTTTTCATAACTACCCGTGACGTGGACCTCGGCGCGATGATGCCCCGTTCATTATCCCGCGCGAAAGCTGCTGCCGGCCCCGAGAATCCGATCCGGATCCCGGACCGGTTCAAACCACCCGTTGTCGAGTCGTCGATTGATTCACCGGCAGTCGCCACCATCGCCGAGCCGGTATCGATAGCCCCGCATACTCCGAAATATATAAGCAAATACAGATGCCGTGACAAGATGGATTCCGATGATATGATACTGCTCATTTTAGGAAAGAATCTATTCTGTAAAAAAAGCCAGTGGTCGAGACCGTGGAACAATCCGGGTGGTAGGGGTATCCGTTCAGGAGCGGACGGCCTGATTTTCGGTGATTCGGTCGTTGCCGATTCGTTCACCAATATTATGTGGCAGCGTTATTCGACCTCGCCGTCATTGCCCTACGGGCAGATCGATGACGCCATAAACCGCCTGAATACCCGCAAGTGGCGGGGATTCTACAACTGGAGACCGCCGACGATCGAGGAGATCATGGTGCTCCTAGTCCCCAAACGAAACCGTCACGGCCTTTTTCTCCCCGCCGGCTGGAACTGCAATGTAAAAGACATCTGGAGCTGCAATCCCGCATGTGACTCCCTTTCCACGCAATGGATCTGGGTGGCACGCATGGGCATGGGCCGCTGCAACTACGGGCACCCTGATATCCCGCGCGCCTTGCTGGCGGTGCGGAAGATGCGGTGAGGGGGGGGGCGCTGAGAAGACCGCCGCTGATTGTTTTTTTTGTTTCCTATGTCAATGACACATAACGCTGCCGTAAGAGACGGTACACCCGTCTCTTATCACCCGATATAGGAACATGCCGCGTCTGGCGTCAGTAATCTCAACTTGGTTCCCGGCAATTTCCCTTCGCACAACGCACCGTCGTCCCTGCAGATCGAAGACATGCAATGCGGCATTGGCCAGGTCGTTGCCCCCGAAGTCGAATTTGACAACTCCATCCGGGCCGCGGATCGCCGAAACCCGGATTGGAGCAACTCCCGCAGGGATGTTATGCCGCACTAGTGCGGTCGGGATATCGTACCGGTACACCCCCGAGTCGGTTGCGGCCCAGAGGATTCTTCCTTGAAACTGTTCGAGGCAACGGGGCGTTCCGGGTAATCCGGACAGCAATGTCCACACACAATCTTCATACGGCATGCACTGGCCGTAAACACCGTGCGGGGTCGCGGCAACGAGCATGGTCCATTTTCCACCGCTGAAATTCCAGGATGCAAAGGGGACGATTGACAAAACAGGCTCGCCACGATTAGGCGCCGGCAGGAATGAGTGAAATACCCCGTTTTTAAATAGCTGGATACCGCTGTCCACGGTCGCGACCACCACCAGTGTTTCGTTCTGCGATGAGGATTCGATGACTGATGAAAATTCGATGATTGACGTTACATCGATTTTTTTTAGCGGCGCCAGCTCGGAACCGCCTTTCAGAAGCATGGCGGTGTCGCGCGCTCCGGTTTCGGAAAAGCTCATGTAATCCCCGTATCCTCCGGCATAAAGCGTAAATTCCGTTGGGGAGAACATCAGCGATGCGCACCTGATGCCGAAGGGGTTCTGCGGGCAGGTCATTACTTTGAGCGAATCGATTGCCTTGTTGCAGAGCAGCCCCGTAGCCACGCCGTTGACGTTTCCGACATACACCTTGTCGGTGCAGCCGCCGTCCAAGCCGGTGCAGGTTAAAGCGGTTGGTTTCGGCCATTTTACCAGAAGGGAAAAACCGTAGCAGGTCCCCGGTTCGCCGATGGCAGTGACCTTGCCGAGATAGACTCCGTCGGAGTCGGAACCGTTTCCCGCCACGGCGAGCAGATTCCCGGTTGATGCGGTGGTGATGGAGTAGACAGGCAGGCCCAGCGGTTTTGACGTAAAGCCCCCGTTTTCCCACCATGTTCCGTATTCGAACCACCATATTCCTTTGTCTGTTCCCACCATTATTGCATTTTCTTCGGAGTTGGGAAGATGGTAGAGGGTGTTGATTTTCTCACCTTTAAGGCCCACGTATTTCCACGATGATGCTGCGTTCAGGGTGAAGCACGGCAGAACGGCAGTGAGGAACACTTCTAGTGTCAATAAATATCGGTGACTCATCGATATATTCTCCATTTTCCCGTTACGTTACTATGGAACCGTTATCGTCACCGTGTCCTGAACACCCGGATCGATCGTGATGTCCCGTTCCGTTACAATCGGAACCCCATTGTCGGTCGGTAACGGCGTTGAAGCGCGCAGGTCGATTTTATAGGTTCCTTTTGGAACGAGGTGGATCGATGGTGACGTACCCGATGCGGTTGTATAATAAAAGGGCGAACCCCGGATCATCAGCTCAACCTTTGTTTCCGTTGCTTCCATCGGCTGGTTGAGGACGATCGTGCCTGTCCCCGTCAACGTGACGGCGCCGACCGTCGTATCGGCGGGAAGATCCGGGACATGGACGCCTTGACGTTTAAGCGTATCCCAGACGAACAGATTGTAACGGTTTTCCCTCGGCGGATCGAAATGGAATGCTCCGCTGGCGTCGACAAACGTCGTTCCCGCCACGCCTATGCCCGAATCGGGACGAAAGTCGACCGAATAGATCGCCGCGATGACCTGCGGTCCTTCCCCCTGCCAATCGGGAGCGCGCGCGACCATCCCCGAGATCCCGTTGGTCGTTTCGGTGCCGCCTCCCGCCAGTCGGCCGGTGCAATGAAGCAACGCAAGGGGAAGACCGGCGAGTATTACAAACGAGATCCTCCTCATTGCCGATCTCCCCGGTGCGATTGCGAAACAGGAAACAGATGGATATTCAAATGGTAGATTCGGTCGGCAAAGTTATCGGCCCGCGCGATTTCAAGCACTTCCTTGCGGAACTGTTTCGCCCGTTCGCTGATGGCTTCGAGCGACTTTGACGATATGCTCAGTGTGCAGGTCGAAATGTCCCGCTGCTCTTTCGGGGTCGTCCGTATGGTCCTGCCGGCGAGGTCGGCCATGGCGATTTGGAACTGTTCGATTGCCACGGATTTCCATGCTTCGCCGGTGCTGATGACCGCATCGGTTTGTTCGTAGCAGCCGTCGGGATTCTTTGTGATAAGACCGAGCTTCTCAAGAACGGCGATTGCTTTCTTTGCCTCACTTTCCTTGATGGCGGGAATCACCATCGAAGCCAGTTCCTTGAAATCGCCGTAGAACGGATAGAAATTGAGCAGATCTCGAATGACGACATAATACCAGGTACTGAAAAGCTCGTACTGCTCCGGAACGAGGTTTTTACCGCCGGTCTGTTTCATAGAGATGAGCTGTTCGAAGAAATATTTCTTCGCTTCATGCGTTACGGCCTGGTTGAATTGCACGAGAACTTCAAAATAATGTGTTTCCTGCTTCGTCATCTTGAAGAGCCGGGCAAAGGCAATGGCGCTTTTCATGGAAATGTTCGTTTTTCCCTGGAGGATCTTCGTAAAAAAACCTGCGGAGGAGAAACCGACCTTTCCGCCGATATAACGGTAAGAGAAGAGCGAATTGGCTGATTTGCGTTCCTGATAGATATCCTGCAGGTATTTCCGGTAATCGAAATAGTCATAGATGGAAATCATGATGCAAAACCCTCATCAATTAATATATCGTTGCGATACCGGATAGAAAAGGGAGAAATTGAAATAAGTGTTTCCTGGCATGAAACGGGTCGGGGGGGGCGCCGTACCGGGCGGAGCGCTGCATTAAGCCAGCCGAAATATCGAACTTTGGCGGCCCCGCTCCGGGTTGACCCCGGGTTGAAATAAAGCAATATCTATCGGTTTCAAGTTTTTTTCATTGCAAGCACCATCGAGAACCTCACCGGCCGGGCGCATCAGATCGATATGGCGACGTCACCATGAGGAAAAGAGTATTTATTTAATACGCATCCAGCGCAGAATCCACCGCATCCAGCAACTCCTTCACCTCGAACGGCTTCGGGATCATCCCCCGAAATCCATAGGTACGGAAATCGGACATGACCGGATCGTTGGAGTAGCCGCTTATCACAATTGCACGCGCGTTGGGATCGATCGAGAGGAGTTTGGCGACGGTTTCCCTGCCGCACTCTCCTCCCGCAATGGTAAGATCCATGATAACAAGATTGAATTTCCGTCCCTCCTGTGCAGCCGCGATATAGGCGGCAAGCGTGTCGGGCCCGTTACCCGCCTCAGCGACCTCGATACCTTCCGCTTTTAAAAGTTTCGCTATTACCATCCGCACCGCCTGATCGTCATCCATGACCAGCACCCGCACGCCCTTCCGGCGCTTTACCGGTTCCTTCACGGCTTCCGGATGCGGCATCGTCATGGTGCTGCACGGAAGGTAGAAGGTAAATGAGGCGCCTTTGCGTCCGTCCGAATCGGCGTGGATATGACCGCCGTGCTTTCTGATAATGGAATGCGCGGCAGCAAGCCCGAGTCCGCTACCCTGCTTTTTAGTGGTGAAATAGGGGTCGAATATTTTCTGAAGATTGCTGCGGGGTATGCCCACGCCGGTGTCGGTGACCGTTACGCGAACGTACGTTCCCGGGTCAAGCGATAGGCCGTATTTTCCGTCCAGTACGGCATTTTCAGCCGATATACGCGCCTCCCCGCCCTCGGGCATCGCCTGCTTTGCATTGATAAGGAGGTTGGTGAGCACCTGTTCGATCTGTCCTCTGTCAATATCCACCGGGTTCAGGCCGGGCTCGATTTCGATGGCGCTCGCCACGTTCGATCCGCTGAGACAGAACCGCGCGCAGTACTCGACAAGCTCGCCGAGCGCGGTGACTTCCTTGACCGGCGCTCCTCCCGACGAAAACGTGAGGAACTGGCCGGTAAGCCGCCGCGCGCGAAACGCGGCCGCTTCGGCATTCTCCAGCGCCTCGAATGCGGCAGTGCGGTCCGTGTCTGCTCTTTTTGCGATGGAAATGTTGCCGATGATGCCCGTGAGGATGTTGTTGAAATCGTGCGCCAGTCCGCCCGCGAGCGTACCCAGCGATTCCAGTTTCTGCAGGCGAAACGCCTCGGCCGATTCCGCATAAGCGGTTTTTGCCGAAATGATGTTTGCAAGTTCGAACAGCATGTTGCGTTCACGTTCTTTCCATTCGCGCCTTTCGTTACGATCGGCGAATACGATTAATCCGTAAGGGATGTCGTGAGGTCCGCAGGACGCGGCAAGAAATACACCTGTCCCGCTCTCCCGCATAAGCCGCGCCAGTTCTTCACCGCCCGCACGTTCAATGTCGCTTCGACGCAGTTCCACCCATTCCTTTCCGGCATAGGATGCCCACAGTGAACGCGGTATACTCATCCCTAATACCGACACCTCGCCGTCCGGTATCCATTCACGCGTGCAAACAGCGTCCTGCGAAACGCTCTCTATCGCAAAGTAACACGCACCCGTCGCATGCACCTGCGGCCCGACGGCATCGAGCAGCTCCAGGACAAGCGCTTCCATGCTTCCCGGTCCCACTACCGCCCGCTTCCATATTTCGGCCCGAAGACGGCCGAACTTTTCATCTTCATCCACCTCCTGCCGGGCCTCGGCCAGATCGTCCATCAGCAGCTCAAGCCCGTACAACACCTCGGTGAATTCATCGTCGGGGAGCGCCGACGTATCGAGGCGTTTCGAAAAGTCGCTCACCGAGATGTGCGCAAGCATTTCCACCACCCGGTCGAGGTTTCGGCGAACAAAAGCACGGTATTTTTCTTCTCCGTTCGACCCGGTTGCCATGGTCAGCCTTTCCGCACGGGCCCGTGCGACACCGCTTCGCCGTACATCCGGAAGCGGTCGTTTCTGTTCATCCGGCAAGCCATGCCCGTGCATCCACCTCACGTGTAAACGCCTGTATCCGGCCATTCCCTTCGGCCACGGACATGAAACGTATCATCACCCGTATGAACGGATTACAGCCCCATACCGCCATCCGGTTGACGCCACGCCTGCGGAAGGTCTTGATGGAAAGGCTGCGGGTACGCGCGTTGGTCTTGCACAGACACCTGCCGTCAACCAGAAACCGCAGATCGGCGGGATTGCGGAGTCGCGCCACGCAATCCTCGATTTCTTTGGTCAGCGTGCCGAACTCCTCCTCGTCCATCTCACCCTCTATTCGCTGAACGACAAGCTGCGCCTTTTCGTCGAGATACACCGCCCACTTACAATTTTCCATTTTTACCCGCCTGTGACGGAGTGAGGATACGGGAAAGAAAATATTAATTGCCGACAGAGAAGGGGGCTTTTGAGTGCGGGATCAACGCCCATCAAAATCAGTTCTTGTATAACTGCCGTCAAGATCCTGATAATATTCCATACTCAAATATGGCGCAATTTTTCCAGCCGCTCCGCGGGCCTGCCGATCACATGGACACGCTCGTCGTTCTCAAGCGGTATGCCCGCGACGCCTGAACCCGTTTTTCCCATGGCACCGGTAATTAATGGTAATCATACGCCACCTCCTGAAAATGAATACACCGGCATGTAGTTTGCAAACCTTAATAAAAATGGGAAGGAGTATTTCATTACGGAAAACAGAATGATTCTCAAAGTCATAAAAAGCAAACCGACCATCGAAGGCGCGGGTGTTCATCTCAATCGCGTATTCGGATTCACCGAAACGGGGAGGTTGTATGAACTGGCGAGTATTGCAAACAGTAATTCTGCGTTTTAATCACACTTTCCACAGGAGCCGATACTATGCTTGAAAAAGGAGAGCAGCGCCGGATTTTTGGCTTGTAAGTTCACACGGAGATACGGTCAGGTTAGATTTCGCCGGGAAGAGTTTTGACGCAGACTATTATGAGACCATTAATAAATCGCGGAGAGCAAACGATGTTCTTGTGTTAGAATAATATATCTTGAATTTTTATTCGATTACCATATATTCGAGAATGCCGGGTATGCCGACATCGCTTTTATAAAATTTAACTTCCGCGCGGTAATAGTATACCGTCGGCGCACCGATTACCAGTTTAATAATTGTGCCGAGAATAGGTCCAAGCTCGTCTATGAAGGAGTAACGGCACAGCGGCTCGCGTGGTATGACAATGAACGAACTGTCATGAGCCGACACTTTCCGCAGAAACGGCATTTTGTATTTCCTTTTCCGTGCGTCGATTTCAAGTTGAATACCCCTTATCGAAACAGGCTCCCGATCGGGACTTTTCCATATCCATCCCGTGATTGGAGCCTTTTCTTTCGGGGGAGGAAGCCGTATGTTCGCATTGAAACCATGATGTGCATCGTATCCGCGGAACGTGAGCCAACCCCGACAGATATCGGACGGAAAGGAGGTCGAACGGGAACTTTCAAGCATTGCAAATGCATCCAGCTGCCGGGAGGCAATGTCCTTTCGTTTCAATTTTACCCGCGCGGGCATCCAGCGTATCGGAATCATGTACCTGAAAAACCGGCCTTTTACGGTTATTTCAGCATCGGGCGGGACTACTGCCTCAGGCGTACTTTCGAACAGAACCTCAACCAGCATTTTGTCGTCACCCGCGGTAACCCTTGTCTCGCCGTTTTGCACCGATATCTCATTCGGTCCGATTCGAAGCGCGTGTTCATCAGGATCGGACACATAACTCCACTCGGCTTTACCGTACTTTTTATTCCAGATTTCAGGCCTGTTCGCTCCGGAAAGGAAGATGATTTTGCAGGCCCCGTTCCGGTCGCTGATACCGAGATTGGTCAGTATGAACTGGACCTGAATCAATGAACTGTCGTTAAACACCGCCGTGAGCGTGTGGATTTGAGTAAAGCTTTTACTCTTGACAAATTGTGGTTCGAGCACATCAACGGACGGCCGTACCAGGGATGGGTTTAACAGCATGCATAAAATGGGGAAGTAAAGAAATGCGAATGGCGATGCGAGTGAACTTTTATTGAAATTGCCGTGACGCGGGAGCATTCCGAAGAGATATTTATGGTTTGAATTGATGGTGTTCATGGGTTGTGATGGCCGAGCGCGTAGGGCTACGGGTTGGTCGGGGGTGGAGTGTTGGGAACGGTGGGCAAGTGTGAACTGCCCATTTCCCGAAACCACTTGTCGAAGTTCTGGGCAAGTTGTACATTATTACAGAAGGATACATCATTGCAGAATCCATGTCTCTTTCTGGGGAATCCCAAATGAAAAATAGCAGGTTGGTAATCGAAACAACAACGAAAAAGAAGAAGGCGCTTGACTACGCGCTGAAGGACCGCGGGACGACTTTGACCGAGTGGTTCAATGACAAAGTGGCTGAAATAGCGGTTGAATATGAGGTGCAGGATTCGACCGCTGCAACCGAGCTGGAAACCTTGTCCGAGCTCGAAAGCAGCTCCGAGATACTGCGTAGACTGAAGGCCATAGACTGGGATTTCACGGATTCTGATACAACATTCCTTACGCACGGGATTCACCCATACCCGGCAAGATTCATTCCTCAGATTCCGAACACCCTAATACGTATGCTGTCGCTCCGCGGAGAGACCGTATGGGACCCATTCGGAGGCTGTGGCACAACGGCCTTGGAGGCAATACGCCTCGGACGAAATGCTCTAAGTACAGACCTGAACCCGATTGCCGCTTTGATTGGAAAGGCAAAGTGCACTACGATTTCTGCGGATGATTACGATGAGATTGAAAGGCTCGCGGACAGGATAAGACTAATAGTCAGCTCACAAGAAGGACTAGACGAACTGCATGCCAACTCCGCGCAATATGAGGACTATATTCCGCGCATCCCAAATATCGAGAAGTGGTTTCATCACAATGCAGTAGCGGAGCTTTCCTATCTTCTGCATGCCTTCAGTGGAATCAAGAGTGAAGAGTTCAAGAACGTGGTCCGTGCGGCTCTTTCGAACATCATTGTAAAGGTTTCGTTCCAGGACAGTGAGACAAGGTATGTAAGCAAATCCCGGCAGGTCGAGAAAGGGGCTACCCTCAGACTATTTGCTGCCCAACTACTTGCAACAGCGATGAAGATTCGTAATCTTTCAAGCAGCCTTCGTTTCCGCCATGCATCCTTCGAGACCGTGGATCTTCGGAAGACAGATAGCATAGGCACTGGTACATACGACCTTGTAGTAACGTCTCCACCATACCCGAACGCCACGGATTATCACCTTTACCACAGGTTCAGGCTATTCTGGCTCGGATTTGACCCCGCGAAAATGGCCTCGGCAGAAATTGGTAGCCACCTAAGACACCAGAAGCAAAACACAGGTATGGACGAATACCTTGATGAGATTGAGAGCAGTTTGCGGATAATCCATAAGGGGATTCGTCCGGGCAGAATTGCCGTGCTTGTTCTGGGTGACGGCGTCTTTCATGGGAAGACCTTTGATACAGCGGACGCTGTGCGCAATCGGGCGGAGGGTGTAGGGTTTGAAGCGATTGGCATTGTACCAAGGAAAGTCCACTCGACCAAACGCTCATTTATAAATGCGGCACGCAGACTGAGAGAAGAGAAACTCCTGATTCTTCGGAAGCCCCGGGAAACCGTCCGATTCACATTGCTTAACCCTCCTTATCGGCTTTGGCCCTATGAAGATGTGCTCAGAAAAAAAGAACTCGGAAGGATGGTGCAAGATGCGGAAATCCGCCAAAACAACGGAACTACATCATTGGTCGCCGACACGCTAGACATAGAGAATTTAAGACGGCTGACATTTACGCACGGGTACTGGGCCAGCGAATACACGCGAGAGTCTACTTGGCAGGCAGTACTTGAAAACGGCGATGCGTTCAAAAACAATGGAAGGAAGAAAGATCCCAAATACGTTACTCACGGTATTCACGAGTATAAGGGGAAGTTCTATCCACAACTGGCAAAAGCGCTGTTCAACATTGGGGAAGCGAAGCTTGGGGGTACAGTGCTCGACCCGTTTTGCGGTAGTGGCACAGTTCTGCTTGAAGCCGTGCTGAACGGAATGCACGGATATGGCCTTGACTTGAATCCACTTGCTGTCAAGATTGCGCGTGCAAAGGCCGGAATTCTCTCTCTGGACCCGACTTTGGTCGACAAGGAGCTTTCTCGCATGATAGGGGAATGCCAGAAGCTCAAGCCGTCCAAGGACCACATGGTGGTATTCCTTGAAGAAATCGTGTCCGAGCTACATTCTTGGTTTCCGGAACCAGTTCTGGCGAAAATGGCACCAATACTTGAATACATTCGGCAGCTCGGGGAGCCCCTCCTCCAGGATTTCTTTGAAGTATGTCTTAGCAGCATCGTAAGACAATGCTCACAACAAGAACCGAGAGATCTAAGAATCCGGAGAAGGAAGACGCCAATAGATGATGCTCCAGTGTTCGACCTGTATGTCCGAAAGCTAGTAGAGCAAAGAGAGAGACTTAGAAGATTCGCAAAAAGCCAATCCCGTTGTCCATTCAGTCTTGGACAAGCCATACCCATGCTCGGAGATTCTCGACACGATGTGGATTTGAGACGGGTTGGTCTTGAAGGCGAGGAGGTCGATTTAGTGGTCACCAGCCCCCCTTACGCCACAGCTCTACCATATATTGACACTGACCGCCTAAGTATGCTCCTGCTCTTCGGGATGAAATCTGTGGAACGAGCTGGAATTGAAAAAAGCCTAGTTGGTTCAAGAGAAATCGGCAAGCGGGAGAGGTTTGAGCTTGAAAAGATGTTCGAGGCGCAGGGGGAAAGGGGCCTTGTTTCCAAAGAGGCACAAAACACAATAGACAGAGTACTCAAGCTCAACAGAAAAGGGAATGCCGGATTTCGTAAGCAGAACATGGCGGCTTTGCTCTACCGCTATTTCACAGACATGACCAAGGTAATGAAGAATCTGGATGCGGTCGTGAAGCGGGGCGGGTCACTGTTCTTTGTCATCGGTGACAACAAGACGACTGCGGGAAAGGAACTCGTTTCCATTCGCAGCGGACAAGTGCTGCAGGAGACTGGGCGTTGGCTGGGCTGGAAAGTCGAGGAGGTTATCTCGATTACGGTAACGCAAGAGAACAGACTTCACAACAAGAACGGCATCACAGAAAACGAGATAATCTGGTTTCAAAAGCCATAGTCAGAGCCACCCGAATTTCCTTGGTTGCGCTTTTCCACCAGATGGCAGAGTCTGGTTGCAGACTGCGAGGTACTCGTCATATTCTTGGCTGCCCGGTGCGAATACATCTATGTCATAGTCATATGACGCTGTTGAGTCTGGCTGCCGCATGACGAGGATAGAGTAATTTGGGGCGTTTCTGATAACATCTTGTGGTACTGTGATTCTGATTTCGTGTTTGAGCGAGTAGTACACCGTATTCAATCCGAATGCACCATGCCCTGCACATACGTTTCCTGCGGAATCATACACACTAATATTCACCACTGGGTCTGGGGTGCGCTGAAAGTAAGGGGTGTTCTTGTCAAATTTAGGCTTTGTCCTTCCTTTGAAGGGGTAGCCAAAAAACTGAGGATTCTGGTTGACTGCTATTTTACTGAGTAATATCTCTCCATTGTGATGAGGAAATACTTGTATCACAAGTGTCCGCGAGTAGCTTAATGTGGATTCTGCGGCCTTTGTGGTCTTGCGCTTTCCCTTCTTTGCCGCAGCCTTCGGCGTTGCCTTTTTCGCTGACTCTTCTTTCGGTATTGGGCTGGGCGGGATCAATTTGATATGAGGGAATTTCCCAAGAGGCTGCCACTCCGCCGTACGCGTCTTGCCATGGTTGGCCGTTTCACCTTGGCGGTTCTTTGTTTCGTCAGCCAATCGGCCCTTCTCTGATAATTCCAGAAGTGTTTCCGCGTTGAGGTAGAAAGAACACCTCTGTGCATCGTCCCAAATGGCCCTAATATCAGCGACCAGTCTTTCGTTTTCTGGGACACTGCCCTTTAGCTGCGTGAAGGTTTCGAAGTTAGTTTCCAACCCGCCTATGGTGAGGTTATTCGACCCTATAAATGCGTTGAAATCGTTTGCGCCGTCAAAGAGATAGACCTTCGGATGGAACGTTATGTTCATTCTGCTCTCTGAACCTGCTATGCGGCATGTATCGAAATTCTCAAGTGCAAAACGAAGAGCCTGTTCACTTGTTCCCTTGGCATCTATCCCGATTATTGCCTCAATAGTCTTTCCCTTTCTTCGCCAATCTTGAAACGCCTTCTTCAATCGAACAAGCGGGCCCAGTTTCGCAAAGGCCACAATCATCCGCAGTGATTCGTAGGCATCTTGTGACAGACAGTCTGCGATTATACGCATCAAGCGAGACGTTCCTGTGGGTTGGTCCGTAGGTTTAAGAAATGAAATATGTGCCATTGCTCGAATTCCTTCAGTATGGGCGCCGGGTTTCCAACAAAATACAATACACCTTCAAATTTCTCTGAATTTTGTCATCCAGCCAGCAATTACCACCAACGTAAACATTTCCCTTATGCCCCTCACACATCCACCATCCCATAGGCACAATATCAGCCTGTTTTACCTACAAGCTGTACATCAGAAGGGCTGTGTTTTCATACTATCTTCCTCCGGCCGTATCCTTTTTTCAAACAAATGTATGGTTTATCATCTTCGGCATTGTGTCTTATTCCAGTTTCTCCATGGGGATGAACAAGAATATTCCGGTAGTGGAAAAAGTCCGGTTGATTTTCAGAGAGGGTAAAGGGATTGCGAATTTCGATCACGGTGTTCCCGCCATGGTTGATGGTGGAATAAGGGATGGTAATAATATAGCTCGGGAATGAGTCGGGAGCAATCAAACCAAGCCCCTTCCACCATAAGTGGGGGACCACTGAGCGGAGTAGCGGCGTCTTCGCCAACGGCGGGGATAGGGGCATGAAGTGTAAAAAAGCCCGTTTTTTTCCTCGACTAGAAGGCACTTCACGATCTCGAACCCGCGCACACGTGGATCATAGCCCCTGTCGATGCAACCTACCCGCTTTCACCGGATATCACTGTTACCTCATTAACCGGCATTCCCGACGAACCGTTATTCGGGGAATTGAAGGATCCCGCAGCACTACGGAGGCTGTAAAATACAGCCGGATCAGCCGCGGAAGCTAACCCTACAGGGATTGCGCTCGCTGGTGGATTCAGGTTTAATCCATTCCTTTACGCTTCACACTCCAGTTGGAATGCTTGCAGAGGTGACAGTCGGCACCGTAGAACCACGAACGATACTCCTCATCACCCATAAGATGATAACGGAACCAGGCAATCGCGGCCTGAACCACATCGTGCGGATTGGTCTTATCTGACAGCATCATTTCAAATCCCCAGTTGCCGTGATCCGCGCTAAGACATTTACCAAAGAAAACCGGCACGCCGCTGGTTCCGTTGTAGGCGTCCGTAGGATGATCTTCACAACGCGCACCGCTGTACGTATCCTTGCCGCCGCATATGATGAAGGCCGGTCCTTTCTGATTTGGTGATCCGACCGCACCGCTTATGGATACCGATGTCTTGATAAGCGGGTTCTGGCCGGCTTCACTGGCGCCATAGCCACCCTGAGAATGACCCGACGCACCGATTTTGTCGGTATCGATTTTCTGATACAGAACATTTGACGAATTATTATTCTGTTTTACCACCCATTCCGCGACCTGGACCATCTTATTCCTGAACTGGTTTCCTGAATTCCCCCCATCCTGGACATTTCCGGCGGTGCTGGCGATAACCACAAAACCATGTGAGGCCATCATGTTAAGTACAGTGGTGTAATTGGATGGACTCCCCCCGGCGCCATGACCCCAGGATATGACTGGATAAAGACAGCCGGTAACCATATCTTTAGGCCGATATAAAACCGCTCCCTCAACGTTTTCGGAAACAGTTTCGAACGGTCCCTTTTTGGATACATCCGTGGTTGCCCACTTTCCTCCGTTACATGGTCCATTACTCTCTTTCTGTAATGTAATTTCCATGTTTTCAATCTGGTAACCGTTAATATCAACTGTTTTGGTGACGTACCCATCTTTCCTTACTTTCAGTTTATCCCCGTCCTGCTGTGCCTGTTTTGTCAGCAAGGTTCCATTTTTGCCGGAAGGAATGTTGCCGGAAAAATTGAGGTAGAATGCAGGTCCGATGGAGATTAATTTGCGATTGGTTGAAATATTTCCGATGGTTATAGACAGCATATAGAATCCGGGGCTGAGTACAGGAAGGGTGACATGATGAGTCTGTGCCGTCAGATTATTCATCGGGATATGCATAACTCTTTGTCCACCTCCATTATAGAGAGAAAACGCTCCTTTTTCCGCATAGCGTGAGAGGGTAAAATAGAGTGATGTTCCCCGGATTCCCATCCGGACATCATTTTTTAAATGCAGATTGGAGGGAGCAAGGATGGCAGTGGTGGTGACGAGTTTGAATGCCCCATCAGCTTCGGTAGTGTCGACCATTGTCGAATCACTCACCAGGCTTACTATTGCGCCCGCGAGCGGATCTTTGCCGTCAGTAACGGTTCCGGTAATTGAAATATCGGGTTTGGATGCGAAAAGGACCGTAGCTGCCAGTGCTACAATACTTAACCAATTATGTACAACCATCACGATTCCCCCTTTTAATGAATTTAACAGTGGAGTTTTTGCCGAAATGACTATATATCCATAATATAGTTAAGAACGAGGGGGTATATTGAAGCAGTACCATTCCGGTGGAAACAAGAGCTTCACCATGATAGAGGCGAATAAGCAGGGGCTGCGGTGCGACGGATGCGAGGTGCAGCGAAGAAACGGCTCCAACTTCACGGAGGCAGCGGCCGGAAAGGGAATAGAGTGCGACGCGGTCGTAGGGAACCGCGGCGGAAATGAAGAGGATGGAGTGACAAAGTCTATAGCGGACGTAAAAAAACACGGGTGTTGAACCGGAATCGGTTTTGTTCCGCGTCATTTCAGTATGAATATTGACTGAAGCTATGCTCCTGCACACTCGTGCTCCGGCGGTCAGGAAACCGCCGCCTACGAACAGGGTCGAGTCTGAAATTGCCAACGCGTTCACGACGCCGTTGGTTCCCAGGCCAAGCCTGTTCCATGCGGTGCCGTCCCAGTAGAGCAGATGGTCTACCAATTTTCCGTTGACCAGAGCTCCGGTGCCGCCGCCGGCGAAAATCGTTCCATTATTGGCGCAGGCAAGCACGCAGGTATAGTAGAGTCCTGGTGATCCGAGCGATGTCCATTGGGTTCCGTTCCATTTTGTTACGTTGCGTCTGTCGCCCGCATAAATAGTGCCGTTTCTATCATATGCCAGGCATCTTACTACGTCGGGTGCTTGTCCGATCGCGCTCCAGTCGCTGCCGTCCCACTTTGCTATGTTCTTTACTTCTGCACCGCCCGCAGCGCTGAACACACCGCCGGCAAAAATATTCCCGAGCCGGTCACCGACAAGAGAGAATACCGTGTCCCTTGGATCGTACATTCCCGCCTTGAGCCGGCTCCAGGTAACACCGTCCTTGCGATATAGGCGGCCGAAGCATTGCCGGCCTGAGTGAAATCTCCGGCTATATATAACTGACCGTTATGAAAGAGGAGCGTGAAAATAGGGCCGTTCGTCCCTACTATGCCTCCGCTGTTCAGGACTTCCCAATCCTCATCCGTGCATAATTGGCTTAAAGGAATAGAAGCCGCTGCAGCCGCACTGAAGTTTGACAGTGCGAAAGAAACAGGCACAATACAAAACCGGATTATTTGCCGGAAATCAGCCATACAACGGGTTCCTGCCTGGGGAAGGGACGAAACGACCGATTGCAGTTTTATTATATAAATCGAAACGATTTTATTCTTACTCCATGACTTTATTATTTGAATTTCGATATTGGCATCATTGAGACAATTGTCATGCCGTTTCGCATGATTCGACTATCAAACACGGATCACGCCGAGGAACATCCCGCCCACTTCAGGCTCACTCTTTTACATGCATCTCAAATGTGATGATGGAAGAGTCGCTGGACGACACTTTCGCAGTGAATGCGTAGGAAACAATCGCTTTTTGGGAAAGAGCGGCTTTAAAAGGTTCAACGTTTCTTTCAGGAATGACGATTCTCAGTTTGTAATAGTCACCGTTATGTTCAAGGATTTTATCCAGGCGGCCCCCAAAGGAACCGGCGAGACCTGATATCATTCCGATCCTGTTCGATACCGCCGGCTGATGGTCGGATCCGTCAGTTCGTGATGAACGGTCTGACCCGTCATGCGATGAGGTGCGTGAAGAACGGATGCCCGAACCCGCATTTCTGCCGCCGGTTCTCTGTACAACCCCGTTGTTTACGGGTTCGTAGAATATCGTTGTCTTGTCAAGGTCACCGATTTCGTCGTGAATCACTTCGTCTCGGATATCGGAGACATCGCTTCTGGCGACTGCGTGCGGAGAGGGGAGCGATGCGGCAGGGGGACGGTTCCTTTTCCCCGAAATCGTTTCGGACAGCCGGTATGGCGACGTGGGGGAAGGCCCCGTTTCCCGATGCAGTGCCGAAGCATCATTTTCCGCATGCCGTCTCATCGAGGAACTTTTGTCAAGTTTTTTTGTGTAAGGTATGACAGCGGCATCAGGTTGCCGCTTTTCAGCATGAACGGTAAGGCTTTGTTCGGATTCGATACGATTGGCGGAATGGTTGCCGCGCGCCCCTTCGGGCGCAACTCCGGAAATGGGGTGATCCCCATCTTTTTTCCACTGTCTTTCGTACAGGATATGATAGCGCTCAACGGAAAAAAAGATAATCATGACGATAGCGGAAAACTCAATCGGAAGTTTCAGGCGGTACGGCCGGAACAGCAGATTGAACAGCTTCCTGCTTATCAACATGCGATTACGCGCATTCGCAAAGAGCCTTGTCGAGGACAATGCCGCATCGATCTCCTTATCGGTGCCGGATGCGACAGGCCGCAACGAATGATCCCTGTCGGATAATCGATCATGGTCCTTTCCGGCAGGCGGCAATGATTTGCCCTTGAAACCGCGGTCACTCATATACGGACATCCTCAACATGTATCGTGATGTAAAGTAAGTTGAAAAATAAGACCGTGAGCACGGCACATTAACCGTATCGCCTCTATTGCGGACGGCCCATAGAGTTTAAAATGGAACCCCCCACCCCGGATGGCTGTTCCCCGCAACCGGCCGTAAGGTCATGGCATTCGTCCGACCCTTTGGAATTATATCATTTGGACAGGTGACGATACACTGTCTTGCCGTATGGTCGTAATTCAACAGTTTGATTTTAGATATGAAGAAAGGCGCCCATAATAGTAGTATTAATTTTATCGGCGGGAACCCATCACTAATGAGGAATCCAGGTTTAGTTTAAACCACATCAAATCCCAAGAGAGGCGTTATGCAATCCAACATTACAAAGATCCTTCAACCGGCATTCATCGCCATCCTTTTTTGCACGGTCTTCCCCCTCCACGCCACCAGACTCGCCGAGGTGGGCGTGATCGACAAAGACTACCTCATGGTACATTTCCTTGACGGCGAGGTGACCTTCCGGGATGACGGTAAGGGAGAGTATGCGTTTGCATCTTTTGCTCATGAGGTTGGAATGGATACAGTGCATACGTATGGTTTGCCGCTCAACACGTCGAACGCCGTCACTGTCGCAAACTGGACGATTAAATCGGAGCAGGACGCCAATTATAATACTGCCGGAAAAAATCCGACTAATTGTTTTCGCAAGTCAAAACTCAACGGCATGGCCGAGAAGGAGTGGGTAAACAGCGATTTCCGCTATGAATACACCATGGAGCATTTCATTTTCCTCCAGCTGCCTTTTTCAATGGTGCAGGGAAACAGCTATACACTCGAAATCAACGCCTCCACGGGCAGCGATCAGACCTCGGCAGCCGTCACCTTCGATATTTTTAAATGCCGGTCCGAGGCGGTGCATGCTAATCTCATAGGGTATCCCGCTTCGTCGCCGAGCAAAGCGGTCGACCTTTACTGCTGGATGGGCGACGGAGGCGTGCGGGACTATAAGAGCTTCGAAGGGAAGGATGTCTTTATTTGCAATGTGGATACGGAAGAGGAACAGAAGGTCGGCACGGTCGCTTTTTGGAAATCAAGCGCCGCCGAGGCATCGGGGTATAACTTAATCGGATCCCCCGTCTGGAATGCCGATTTCCCCGGATTTACCCAGGAGGGCACGTACCGGATCGCCATTGACGGCGTGGGGTGCAGTCAGGATTTCGTGCTTGCCGACGATGTTTACCATGATCCGTTCAAAGTATCGGTGCTGGGCTTCTTTTATATGCGCATCGGTCAGGACAGCAGCGGGGGAATCCGACCCGTACCGAGACGTCCGCTCTGGCTCCCGGGCAAGGATCCTTCGGGAACGAAGGTGTATCTCACCACCATGCACCCGTTTCACACGCAGTGGGGTTCCTTTTCAAGCGGCGATGTGTGGGACCGGCCGGAAGACTGGGCGTCGTTCCGTAGAAGCGGCAACCCCACCAACCCCCATGCCTGGGGCGGCCATTCCGATGCGCTCGACTGGGATCGCCACCTCGGCCATATATCGATCATCTATGATATGCTTCTTCCCTTTGTATTGACGAAAGGGGCGATTTCGGATGACGATCTCGGCATTGCGGAAAGCGGCAACGGAATTCCCGACATTCTCGATGAAGCGCGCTATGAGGTCGATTTCTGGCTCCGGTCGCGCGACGGTCGGGGGTATTCGCACGGTCTTACCAATCCCGACGACAACGATGCCTTGTATCAGGCGGGAACTTCGGCCATTGCCGCATGGGCGAATGCGCTCAACTGCGCCATGCTGGCCGACTGCTTCAGAATTGCCGGGAAGAGCGCCCTGATGAACGAATACCGCGACTCGGCGATCGCGGCGTACGGGTATGCGGCGGGATTGCCGGCCGATGAACAGTTGCTTGATGCGAAACACGGAATCGGCGACATGACCATCAGAGGGAAAGACCTGAAAATGTCGGCCGCCGCGTTTCTTTACAATGTCACGGGGGACACGAAATACGAGGATGCGGTTAACGGCGAAAGCGTGGCGAAAAGCGCGAGCGCCGCTCTTGCGGATCTTAACAATTTCAACCAGCTCTGGGGAACCGCCGGTTACCTGCTGACCCCGCAGACCGTCCATTATGCCGACCTGGCTGCCGACATGAAGGCGTCGATCATTTATCAGGCGAAGGACAAGGAAGCGAAGTACGGCAGCTTGCGGCCTTCCCGCCGGTCAACCGATAACGCAACCGGTTATTTCCAGACCGAACAGAATGTCCAGCGGACCATGATCGCCCATGCGGTAACCGACAATCAGGCCGACAGGGAGCTTTTTTATAAAGCCATGGTGCTGGAGGCCGACTGGGGACTGGGACGCAATCCGCTCAACATCATCCAGATGACCACCGCATCGACGAGCCTGCAGGCAAAGCGGAGCGTCGAGAATATCTATACTTCCGGGTATAACGACGGGACGCCCGGTCTGCACCCCGGCCACACGCCCTATATGAATGTTGACGACTGGGATAACAACATGGTAATGGGAAAACCGTCATGGCTGTATAAGAAGGGCTATCCCGCCGATTTCAGCACCTGGCCGAAGGCGGAGGCGTATTTCAACACCCGGTACGTCTGGGCCCATTCGGAATTCACTCCCCAGCAGACCATGCGGGGGAAGACGGCCCTCTACGGATATTTATACGGCATCGGGGCGCGGCATTCCGGTATAGTCCGCCGGTCCGGGTGGAAGAAACCGGAGGATGCGCCGAGAATGGTCAAATTGACTATCGGCTCTGCCGCAGTGCGGGTACCGGCAGGGGACAACTGCTCCATCCGTGTTCTCGATCTTTCGGGAAGGGTCGTCTGGTCGGGGGTGCGTTCCCTGACAGCGCACACGGCGTTTCTTCCCGCGGCGGTTACGGGGAGAAGCGGGGTGCTGCTGCTGGAAATAGGCACCGCCACGGGGGAGAAGGTCAGATTGCCGATGCTTTTTTTAAAATGAATTATAATGCCATTCAACATTCCCCTTGAGTACGGCGGGGAGGGGTATCGTCGGACCGAAAAGCAATCAGAAACGCCGAGGATAATTTGCCGCAATGAGGATCAATGCATAATGGTCAGACGCGATTGTACGCGGATCTTCCGGTTCACATCGGAAATTTGTGCAATATAGGCGCCGGAGGGGAGTGTTGACGGTAGTGCAATCCGTGCCGCGGGCGGGTTCCGTCGCACGAAAACGGCCCTTCCGTGCAGGTCGATGAGCGCAAAAGTTACATAAGGGGAAATTGCGGGAGGCAGCAATATGCCCGTACGGGTGGCGCGGATTGCAGGAATGCTTTTCCCGGCCGTTTCACGGTTTTTGGTGACCGAAATGCCGAGAAGCCGCGTCATTGCTCCGAATGCATTGACTTTTCCCGCCCCCCATTTGTTCGAGCGTTCAGTGAGCGCCCCGGTAAAAACGTCTTTTGTCGCGGTTTCGTAAAAGAGTGTCTTTATTTCCTCGGGTGTCAGTGTCGGATCAGCCTGCAGCATGAGGGCAACGATGCCGGACACGATGGGTGCGGCCATTGAGGTTCCGGTATCCGCTCCGTAACGGGAAACCGTCGTCGAGGTATCGGGCCAGAGCGCCACTTCGGTCCGGTCGCGTGCGGCGTTCCTGCTGACCGCGGCGACGACCGACCAGGCCGGAGCCGTTATATCGGGTTTGATTCTGCCGTCGACGGTGGGGCCGACGCCGGATGAGATGAAAATTTCACCGACACTGCATTCGTGGGTGAAGACGTTCCCGTCCCAGAGGGGGACCACCCTTCGGCCGGTATAACCGCCGACGGTAATGTTGCGCTTTGCCGTGCCGCCGATTTCGTTGACTGTGTAAAGAGAGTCGCCGCCGTCGAAACCTGGCAGGCCGGCGCTGACAAACGATCGTTTCGCCACGTTCCAGCCGTGGATGACCGTGGCCGAGGTCGCCGACGGATTGGTGATCCTGATGCCGAACATCAGGTGCGGATTCGTTGCGGCGGTGTACACCACCATGTGCGTTTTCCTGTTGTAGGCGTTCGACCGCTCCACGCCGTACTGCATGAAGAAAGTGTCGATCCGGCCGGAGAGCGAGTCGTTCCAGAAAATGGTGTCTTCGCTGTACAGCCGCGTCCTGGAGGTGGTAAAGCTGTCGCCGCTCTCCCGGTAGGCAAGCGTCCTGACGTCCATGAGCAGGAAACGGCCGGAAAAGTTCTTTCCCTGTTCCCCCCAGAAATCGCCGCCGCCGTTGGAGAAAACCTTCCCGGAGGACGAATCGACGGAGTGCTGCGCCCAGGTGCTCTTCGATGCCTGCGGAGCGAGCGAACAGAGAATATGCCCATAGAAAATGCCGTCGTTTCCCGCGGCACCGACGATGATCCTTCCCGGGCCGCTCAGCGAGTCGATCGTCCGGTCGACGAGCGACGTTCCGTCGTGCGGGCCGCGCGCAATGCCGATGCTCATATTGATGACGCAGGGAAGTTTGAGCGAATCGGCGACCGCGCAGATCCAACTCAGGCCGTCGACAATCTCAGCCTCTCCGCCGTAGCGCACCCCGATGATCATCGCATCGACGGCCGCGCCGTAGTAGCCGCTCGCCCGGTCGGAACCCGCCATGGTGCTTGACGTATGAGTGCCGTGGCTGCCCTCGCCCAGTCCGAAGGCGGTGTCGGCGAGAAGGGCGCCGCGGAACTTGATGGTGCCGTAGCCGAAACGGTTCAGCTTCGCTCCGGTCGAATCGTGCTGGTCCCATATCGCGAGAAATCTGGTCTGCCCGCCGCTGTCGAGAAACGCCGGGTGCCGGGTGTCGAAATCCGTGTCGAGGATCCCGGCGATCACGCCCTTTCCGGTATACGGGGAGTGGAGCGCGTCCGGCACGGTCCCGTGCACCTCGTTGATGCGGCACTGAATGCGGACGCTGTCCATGAGGGGCCGCGGCCGGCGGGAAACCGAACAGGACTCCACTCCCGGCAGCGCAGCGATCTTTTCGACTGCCTCTGAACCGCAGGAGATGAAAACGATGGAGCCCTGTTGCCGCAGAATTCTGCCGCCGCAATTGATGGCGGCCTGTTGATCGAAAGACGGACCAACCCTCAATGTCGCCCGCACGACAGTGTGCCGGTTGATGCGTTCGGGACTCAGACGGGAACTATAGATGTCCATCGAGGCGGGGGCGGACCGTTTCCCGACACTGAAGGTGCCGACACAGCGGGCCCGGCGGGCCTCGGGGGAGGCGAAGAAGAGGAGAAAAATCAAAACAACGCTGCGAAGGATCATCGGGAACCTGTTGGTGAAGTTGCAATAGTTGTGATGTTGAAAGGAGCCTTCCATAATAAGAATATACTCTTCATCGGGGCGTAGCAACTATTAATAGGAAAATGGGGTGATAATGTTTTTACGGGGAATGGGTGATCCGTCTCGTGAAAGAGAGTTTCAACAGCCAATAAGGTTGCAGGAAATGGCGCTTTCGCATATTAGAACTTATATTTAATATCAGACTACAATATACTTGCGTCGTTATTCTGTATTCGTGTAGTTTATCATTCAATAAAAGCGGCGATTTTATCGCCTGGATGAGGCAGGGAAATTAATAAACCTTTCAAGGAGTGGTGGTATGATGATGGCTGCTTTTCGTGTGGTGGTGTGCTGTTTTGGCTGTGTTTTCTATGCTCTGGCTTCAAGTCCGGAAGAAATCCTGGCAAAGGATGCGGTTCTTGATGATTTTCTCAATCAGTATGGGGATAAGGGGAAGCAGAACGCCCTCGGAGCAGCAAAGGGAGTGATCGAAAATGGTGAGGGAAAGGCATATATGGGCGATGGGTACTGGTTTGCTTACTGTGATAATATTGGTTCCACTCTTGAAAACGGCGAGGGAGTTGCCATTGGTGAATCCAATTTTGATGAGGCGATCGACGGTACCAATTTTTATCTGCATCTTAAACTGAAAGAGAAGGATACCACGGACAAATCTTTTGTCGGCTTTGGATGCAACTTATTGAAAGAGGGTACCTATTGTGATTTAAGCATAATGTCTGCGGTCACCGTGGAAGCAAAGGGTACAGGGACCGTTAGAATAAATTTTATCACGAAAAATTATGTAGATGAAAACCAGGAGTGGGGTTATTATGGTGGGGACGTGGCATTGGCATCAGGGGATTTTAAACCTATTTCCGTATCGAAGGCTGAAATTGAGCCTATGCCATATTCTTGGGCATCTCCGGATGAGAATGATGAGACGTGGGCCGCTGTGGGAAGCAAAGCGGTAACTAAAATCCAATTCGACCTGGCGCCAGGCAAATCGGCTGAAATTTATATTAAAAAAATCACCTTCACCGGCATGAAGTACAGCGATTTCGGTTTCATCCCCTCGTCGGTAGCCTTTAATAACGGCACGGAGAATCTCCGCAACATCCTGACCGTCAACAACTCGCAGGTCACCTACTCCCTCGCCCGGCCGCAGAACCTCTCCATCGGCCTTTTCAACGCGATGGGAAGCAGGGTCGCAACGCTCTTCAGCGGCAGCGCCGAGGCGGGCAGCCATGTGCTTCCGATGAACCTGCGGGGCAATGCGGCGAACGGCAATTATTTCATCGTGCTGACCGGAGAACAGACCTCCGCTGCGCGGCCGGTTAGGATAGTCAAGTAGCATTTATTTGATAGTCGGAAGTTCAGGGCCCGGCGTCGGAGTGGGTAGATCACGCGGGCCCTTTTTTATTTTACCGGCAGGGGTTCGCCTGCCGGGAGCATTGTCAATCTGCGGGGATAATTCTTCACGTCTCTTCCCCGCTATTCACCCCCACCGCCTCCGCATTTCAGATTTACCGTGAACCCTCACCGAACAGGTCGTTGAAGACCTTGGGCACCTCGAATGATTTGATGGGTGCCTGCCAGTTGCATTTGAGGCAGAGCAGCGAGCCGCTGTAGTCGCCAAGCGTCGATTTGCAGGTCGGGCAATACGGTATCGACTCGTAGCCGCCTGCCGGTTTTTGCTTCCACAGAACGCCTGAGGCCTCCACAAACCCGGTTGTTTCCGCATCTGCGGGTTTGACGGCTTTAAGGGCGATAATCTCTTCGCGCAGTCTGGCGTTTTCGAGTTCCAGCGCCGCGATCCTGGCTTCGGCCCGGGAAAGCTTCTCCGTCCAACCTGCGGATTCGGGAATGTCGATTTTTTCATTGTTCGGGATTTCCATCGGTTCTCCTTTACGGATTGCTCTCTAATGATTTCATTCTGACTCCTGACTCCTTTTTCACACTTCACACTTCACACTTCTCTTCACCCTCCCAGCCACAGCTTCCGGTCCAGGCTCCGGTACTGAATTGCTTCGGCAATATGCGCCGACGCTATATTCTCCGCTCCGGCGAGGTCGGCCACGGTCCGCGCGACCTTCAGGATGCGATCGTAGGCGCGCGCCGAGAGCCCCAGTTTTTCGATCGCGTTACGCAGCAGGTTCCGGCTGCTCTCGTCAAGCTCACAGTGCTTTTTGATATGGCGCGACTCCATATGCGCGTTACAGTAGATTTTTTTATCCGACGCGAACCTTTCCTGCTGGCGCTGCCGCGCCGACCTCACCTCTTCACGCATCGACGAGGAGTCGCGTCCGGGCTGTTTCTGCGCCAGCTCTTCGTAGGTGAGCGCCGGCACCTCCACATGGATGTCGATACGGTCAAGCAGCGGCCCCGATATCTTTGCCATGTACTTCTGGATCTGTTCGGGGCGGCAGCTGCATTTATGACGCAGATCGGTGAAGTAACCGCAGGGGCAGGGGTTGAGCGCCACCGCCAGCATGAAACGAGCCGGGTAGGAGAGCGACATCGCGGCACGGGAGATGGTGACTTTTCCGTCTTCTAGGGGCTGGCGCAGATTCTCGAGGACATTCTTATTAAATTCCGGCAGCTCGTCCAGAAAAAGCACTCCGTGGTGGCTTAGGCTCACTTCACCGGGCCGCGGGTACGAACCCCCTCCGGTCAGCCCGGCATCGCTTATGGTATGGTGCGGCGAGCGGAACGGACGTGTTGCGAGCAGGGGCGTATTCGCATCAAGAAGACCTGCCACCGAGTGGATCTTGGTTGTTTCGAGCGCCTCATCAAGAGAGAGGTCGGGAAGGATGGTGGGAAGCCGTCGCGCGAGCATGGTCTTTCCCGAGCCGGGAGGCCCCACCATGAGGATATTATGTCCTCCCGCGGCAGCCACGAGCAGCGCCCGTTTGATATGTTCCTGTCCTTTCACATCCTTAAAATCAATATGGTAATTACGTGCAGTATTGAACAGAGCTTTAAGATCGGTGGTGTAAGGAGTCGATGCACTTTTTCCCTGGAGAAACTCCAGAGCATCAACGAGGGTATCGACCGGATAGACCGCCACCCCTTCGGCAACCGAGGCCTCCATCGCGTTCTCCCGTGGAACGACCATAGCCTTGATACCCGTTTCGCGCGCATGAATCGCCATGGAGAGGACTCCTTTTACCCGTTTCACCGTACCGTCGAGAGAGAGTTCTCCAAGGATGATAAACCGGTCGATGGAATCAACGGCTACCTGTGAAGAGGCCATCAGGAGTCCGATGGCGATGGGGAGATCAAAGGCACTGCCCTCCTTTTTAACGTCGGCGGGAGCCATATTAATGGTAACTTTGCGTGATGGGAAGTCGAATCCGCAATTTTTGATCGCCGACATGACCCGTTCGCGCGATTCACGCACCGCGCCGTCGGGAAGACCGACGATGGTAAAACTCGGAAGCATTTCGGAGATATCAGCCTCGATTTCGATCTCGTACGCTTCGATGCCGAGGACTGCCATTGATCGTAGTTTTGCCAGCATGGTGTGCTGATCCTTCGCTGAGGTAGACTTCGATTGAGGTATATTTTATAATTAGCGTTGTCCCATCCGTTCAAATTTACGTTGCATCATCCGTTGAGGCAACTCTTTTTTACCAGGGATGAAAAGCAATGCTGAAGTGAGTTCAACGCCGGGGCACTATCCCGGGGTTTATCGTGAATCTTCGAGAAGCGACGTGACAACATCAGACCGAACACAGCGGTTAACGGATCAAACCAATCCTCCCGATTCAGATTCGGCGCTTGCACGGAAGATGCAGTCGGCAATGATGCCGCACCATCTTCCCTCATCCGAAGAACTCGAGCTCAACATGCGCTGTTTCCCGGGTGAAAAGACCGGCGGCGATCTTTTTGACGTCATCCGGATTTCGGAAGAGGTGCTGGTCTTTCTCATGTTTGACGCCGCCGCCGCCGGCATGAAGGCGATCCTGGTTTCGGCCATGGCGAAACTATGTTTTACCAATCATATCAGGCAGCGGTTGTCGCCGTCGGCCGTCGTTGATCGCGTCAATGAAGAATTGCTTCGGGACGTCGCGTCCGACCTGCACCTGACCGCATTTTTCGGGTATCTCGACCTCCATGATAATGAGTTGACCTATTGTAATATTGGCCGCGTCCGGCCGGTGATTTTCCGCCGGGAAGGGATGACGATCGAACTGCTCTCCCGGCACGGCAGAGGAATCGGCAAAGCGGCTGACGGGATCGGGGGGGAGGCGTGCACCCATTTGGGGCAGGGAGATTGTCTGGTGCTCTTCACCGATGGCTTCTACCGGCTTTTCGGAGGGGGCGGGTCAATCGGTCTGAAAGCGGGCGGGGAGTTCATCCGCAGCGTGCTTTCCACTGCGTCGGCCTCCGTTCTGATGACGCGGATTGAAGAAAAACATGCTGCCTCTGCCTTAAAAAGTGCTGTTGAAGATGACATATCGATTATTTGTGCCGAGATGCTGACCCAGTCGCGCAGGAATCAGATCAAGGAAAGGCTCGGTTTCGGCGTCAATGAAATAGTATATCTTCAATTTATAAATTATCTTGAGGAGATGGATCGGGCGGCATCGTTTATACTGTCGGCCATGGATGTGGCAGGCTATCCTGATGAATTTATTCGAAAAATGAAGATCGTGCTTACCGAGCTTCTGGTGAATGCGATCGTTCACGGCAATCGAAGAGACAGTATGAAAAAGGTGGTGATAGGTCATAATATCGACCGCGGACGGGCTGTTATTTCAATTGTGGACGAAGGCGAAGGATTTGATCCCTCGATAATTCCCGATCCAACGCTTCCGGAAAACCTTGACCGACCCTGGGGGCGGGGGCTGTTCATTGTCCGTCATTATGTCGATTCCATTTCGTTCAATACGGCCGGAAACCGGGTGACCATAGTCAAGAATAATACAATTTGAAATAAATCATGGCATTGCATTGCATCGGCATAGCAGGGTATATGGGATCGGGCAAGACGACGTGTTGTCGATTGCTTGCCGGGACAGGGGCGTTTCGGATTATCGATGGAGACAATGAGGCCAAAGCGATTATGAACCGCACCCCGGCGGTGCAGGAAAAATTGGCGGCTGCCTTTGGTTCGAATATCGTTGAAAACAACACGATCTCCTTTAAAAAACTCGGCGAAGTGGTTTTCAGCGATAGTGAAAAACTGCACCGATTGAATACAATCGTTCATCCGCTGTTGTTAGAGCGGCTGCATAAAACGATTTTTAAAAGGAGGAGGGGAACGGTCGTGATTGATGCGGCGCTTCTTCCGCTCTGGAATATCGATGAATGGTTTGACCGGCGGATCTGGATTGATGCGTCATCCGCTACACGGTACGGCCGCCTGGTGCACAAGATGCCGGCGTTCAGCGAAGAAGAGATCCGCCGGCGGATGCAAATGCAGGAAACCCTGTTCAGCGCTCCCCCGGCTGCATCATGGAACTATATCAATAATGAGGGGGGCATACATCGTTTAACTGCATCCGTGTGGTCGTGCATTCACGGATTCCGGAATGGCGGGTAGACGGCGGGGAATCGTTCAACCAGGGGTGATCTTTATGCGAAAAGGGAAAAATGTCATTATCGTATGCACGGCGGGCGCACTTGCCTGTTTGTTGACATGCGGGAAGAAGGCCGTGGAAATACCGGTGATTATCGCCGGGATCGATACCGTGACGGCCGGCCGTGTCGCCGTTCTCGATCCGGCCGGTTCGAACGACTCGGTCCGCCTCCGCAATGTCGCCGTCCGGCTCCTGTGCGCCGGCGGCCTGCCCGATCCCGGCGGTGATTCGCTCGTTCGCGGCTGTACCGAGCGGCTGTCGCTGGTTTCAGGAATCGAGTGGGACCCGTGTGCGTCGGCCCTGCTTTTACGGGCGGCCCGACGGCTTGTTGGGGAGGCCGGAGGGCGGGAACCCTGTGCGGCGGCGGGGCGCTGCATTGATTCGCTGCGGCAGCTATTGACAAAGGTGATTGTGAAGCCCGGAGCGGCAAGCCCGCTGCCGGCGATCCGGTGCGATTCGATCGATCTTCTGCAGCGTCAGGGCGGGGTGTGGTTGACGGGCAGCGTTCTCGGCGTGTCCCCTGAAATCGCCGCATTGCTTGTCGAATGTACAGAAACGCCTGCGCTGCAGGACGCATCGGCCGACAGCATCGCGCTCAAGGACCTGGTGGCCGGGCTGGTCTCTTCACCCGCTTCCGGCCGTGAAGGTGCGCAACCCCGGAAACCGCCCGCCCGGCAGGCGCCGGTTCAACAACCGCCCTTGGAACAGCAGGACAACTCGGCGGAGGCGCTGCGCTATCGCAACCAGCGGTCGATCCGCGATTCGATCGATAAACATATTCCGAACCTCAGGCAGCTCTATAAAAAGAACCTCAAGGCGAATTCTTCACTGGCGGGGAAGGTGATCGTGACCATGCGTGTTTCAGCGGGGGGAACGGTCATCGGCGTAAGGATCAAGGATTCGGAGATCGGAAGCAAGGCTTTCCTCGGCCCCTTTGTCGCCTATCTGCATACGATCAGGTTCAAGCCGATCCCTGAAAATGTCGGTGCCATGACGTTCGATTTTCCCTTTGAATTCAACCCGGAGATGTAGCCGCGACACCTTTTCGTGCACGGCGCAACGGAAACCATGCTTAAGGAACATTCTTCTTTTGTCAAACAGGTCATCGCGGCGGTCGACTGCATTCTGTTGCTCGCCGCCTTTTATCTGGCGAATAAGGTCGTGTTCGGACGCACCGTGGAAGTCCAGAAAATGGTCGATTACTGGATCATGTTCATCGGCTTCATGAGTTTTTATCTCTATTTCGCCTGGACACGCTCGCTCTTCTCAATTCTGCATTTCAACTGGATGAGCGGCCTTTTCCGGCGGGTGGTGATGATTTTCATCTCCGCCGGTTTTCTCGGCGCGGCGATTCTCTATCTGATGCCCCAGGGCCAGAGCAGCCGTAAACTCTATCTGGCATTCGCGTTGTTTTCCTTTCTTTTTATCGGTACGGAAAAATTCCTCATCAAGCAGTTTATCACACGGATGAGAAAAAACAACCGGAACATCACGACGATCATCCTCTTCGGACGGGGGCGGATCGCGGCGCAGATCAATCAGGAGATAAGCTGCCGTCCCGAATGGGGTTTTCGTGTCATACGTAAACTTGATCTGGGTATTTCGCCCGCGGAGTTCGAAACGGTGCTTAAAAACTGCTATGTTGAAGAGGTCTGTTTCTGCGTTCCTCGGAAATTGACCAGGGATGGTTTTGCGATCGACCCCTATCTGCAGATTTGCGAAGAGATGGGACGGCCCGCCCGGGTTTTCCTGAATATCTCCCGGGCAACCTACTTCGCCCGGTGGGAATATCACCGTTTCATGGACCGCGCGACGCTGATCTCGCATACCGTCGAGCTCGACCCCGATCAGGTTATTTTCAAGCGTATTTTTGACGTGGCCGGGGCGCTCGTCGGCATTCCCGTTCTGGTCCTCTGCTATCCCTTTCTGGCGCTCGCGATCAAACTCACCTCGCACGGCCCGGTCTTTTTCAAGCAGGTGCGTGTCGGCAAGAACGGCAAACGGTTTGTCATTTATAAATTCCGCTCTATGGCCGATGATGCCGAAAAGCATAAAAAAGAGCTGTTGAAGCACAATGAGCTTGACGGAGCGGTATTCAAGATGAAAAATGACCCGCGGGTGACCATCATCGGCAGGTTCATGCGGAAATTCAGCATCGATGAACTCCCTCAGTTTGTCAACGTACTCAAAGGCGAGATGTCGCTCGTGGGAACCCGGCCCCCGACGCCCGATGAGGTTTCGAACTATCAGAAATGGCACCATCGCCGCATGAGCATCCGTCCCGGCCTCACCGGGCTCTGGCAGGTGAGCGGGAGAAACCTGATAAAGACGTTTGACGACATAGTCAGACTCGACCTCAAGTATATCGATAACTGGAGTATCTGGCTTGACATCAAAATCATTGTTAAAACGATCAAGGTACTTTTTTTTGAACGCGACACTGCATTCTGAAACGGCGCAGCGCGTTGGCCGGCAGTCGCTTTTTGCGATGACGGCGTGGTGCATGCTTGCGGCATACTCCGTTGTGTTCGCGCTGCCGCTCGAAAACTGGCGGCTGCCTTTTTTCATGATCGCCTCGGACTTCGAACTGTCAAACGGAGCCCCGAGCGGGATGTTCTGGGACGGGATCGAATCCGCGGCGCTGTTCGATTCGACGCTCTGGGTGGGGGAGGAACCTACCGGAAAGAACCGCTGGAGGATCGAGCCGGCAATAACCGGCGGGGGAACGCTTCCCAAACCTTCCACATGGGAAACGCCGTTCTCTCTCCATGGAGACCTGTACCATGAGGCGCGGTACCGCCTGCTGCGGATCGGGCAGGCGCTCGACGTCGACACACGCTACGAATACGACGAATACTACCCGGCGCACCGCGAACGGTTCGTGCGCGGGCGCATCGAAGAGGCGTTCCTGCAACTTGACTGGAGGAATGGATTTGTCAACATCGGCCGGAAGCAGCGTTCCTGGGGACCATTTCCCGACCGCAGCCTTATCCTTTCCGCCAACCCCTACAGTTATGACGCGGTTGAGTGGCGGTTCTCCGGCAGGTTCTTTGAATTCCGCCATCTGTTCGCGCCGTTTTCGGTCTTTCGTTCCGGGTGGGACAGCGACAACGGGGAAGCAAACGACCGTTACCTGACGGCCCATTCACTGAACCTTTTTTTCGGGAAGTGGGCGACCGTCGGCATTACCGAATCGGTCCTGTTCACCCGCCGGGGAAGTTTTCCCGATTTGCAGTATATCAACCCGGTTTCAATCTATTCTGTTGTCAATACGAATCAGGAGGGCGCGGGTAACCTGATGCTCGGTTTTCAATGGAATATCCATCCCGCCGTCGAATCGATTTCACTGCGCGGACAGGTGGTGTTCGATGATTTTCAGGTGGATGACGAACTTGTTACCGACCGGGAGCCCGCGCACTGGGGTATCGATGCCGGGATCTTCTGGCGCGACCCTGTCAGGGCGCTTCCCCTGCGTCACCTGCTCAAGCTGGAATTCACTTACGCGTCACCGTGGCTCTATACGGTTTCCGACGAGAATGCCGGGCGCGGGGAACGGTATATTTACGGCGGGAAAAGCCTCGGGCTGCCCTTTACCGACGGTTCCCGGCTGCGGCTGGGAGCGATGGCGGTTCCCGGCCGGTTCGGCGCGTACGGCATCACCCTTTCAATGGCGCAGCGCGGCGGAAACACCGAACTGACTTCATGGCGGGATGCCGACCACATTCCGGGACTGCCGTTTGACACCCATGCTCCGGTGGAGCGGCGCTTTGCGATCGGGGCCGAGGGCTGTTTTTATTATAAGGATTATATGCACTTCTATGGATACGGCGATCTCGGATGGATGCGCAACCGCGACAATCGATTAACCGAAGGGTATGAGTTCGATCCGGCCGTCGCCATTGAAGCGTCGGTCCATTTCAGCGATTTTTCAATCCGGTTGCCCTAAAATATGCCGTGTTCGGTGAGATATCGGAAAAGACGTGTCGGGGAAACGGCGTTAACCGCGCCGCCGGCGGCGCGGTCGATCATGAACCGTATCGTCGAAAAGCTTCTTGCGATCGAACGGCGGTGTTTCCCTACGCCGCTCGATGAAGGTTTCCGCTCGCTCTTTGCCGAAGTCCTGGACCTTGTCGAGCACTACCAGCGGGAGTTGGTTGCGCGCTCGGGGTATACGGTTTCCTGCGCACCGGGATGCACCGACTGCTGCTGCCACTGGGTGGAGGATGTCAATTCCTTCGAGGCCGAAATCATCGCCGATTATCTCCGCACGACAATGCCCGGCCGCATCGATGCCGTTCTTCAGAAGTGCAGCGCCGATTGCCGGGAGATCGAACGGCTGGAGAAACTTGTGGCGATGAAACTGCAGGAACAGCGTATTGCTCCCGGCAATCCGGCCGTCGATACGGTGGATCTGCTGCTCGCCGTTTTTTACCGGATACGCCGTCCGTGTCCGCTGCTCGGCGATGACGGCAGGTGTTCAATTTATGAGGTACGGCCGCTTACATGCCGCATCTATGTCAGTTTCTCAGATCCGCTGCGATGCAATCCCGAGTACATCGACTCTTCCGTGGTGCCGACGTGCCTGATCGATCTGTCGGAGAGTGCGAACCGGGTACTCGACGCACTTCATTTCAGCTATTTACGGTTCGATGGAGATACGGGGCTGCGTTCACTGATGGTAAAATACCTGTCCGATGATCAGACCTGACCGTCCGGTTGTACCTCCATGGCGATCATCGTCAGATCGTCATGGTAGGGTGCGCCCTGAGTAAACGCCTTGATATCATGGATGATCGCATTGAGCACCGCTTCCGGGGAGGTGCCGATATCGCTTTCCAGCAGTTTCAACAGTCGTTTGGTGGTGTAGGGATTTTTTTGCAGATTGAACGCCTCGGTGAGCCCGTCGGTATAAATGAAAAACCGGTCGCCGGGATTGAGCGGGATGGTAAGTTCATCAATCGTCTCGGCGAATGATTCGTCCTCCGACAGAATCCCGAGTGCGACACCGTCGGAGTCGAAGGTCTCCACGTGGTTGCTTCCGGCGCTTATTCTGATCAGTCGCGGGTGTCCTGCGCGTGCATACGACATACTGGTACCGTCGGAACTGATGATGAGGCAGATGGCGGTGACGAAAGAACGGTCGTCGAGGTTGACCTGCATGGTGGTATTCACCGAACAGAGGAGCTGTTTCGCTGACGTCTCCCTGTTCGCCTCGACGCGGAACGCGCTGCGGAGCATGGTCATCAGAAGAGCCGCCGGGATTCCCTTGCCGCACACGTCGGCGATGACGACAACCCAGCACCCGGTTTCATTTTTAAAATAGTCGAGGTAGTCTCCACCCACTTCGTAGGCGGGTGAGTAGAGCCCCTTCAGATTGACACGTGGAATAGAAGGCCTGAAGCCGGGGGTAAGCCGCTGCTGAATGTTGCGGGCAGCCTCCAGTTCGCCCTGCAGCTGCGCTTTTTCACCCAGTTCCTTGTAATAGATTGCGTTGCTCAGACTGACCGCGGCGTGTGCCGCCAGCGTCAGGATCACCTTCTCCTCTTCCAGAAAACGCTGGTCGGTGCCTTCCTCGGCAAAGAGCTGCACGATGCCGATAAGCCGGTTGTCGGCCAGCAGCGGGATGGTGATGTAACAGGGGAGGAGCCGCAGATCGGCCCAGGGTGCACTGCGGGGCAGGATATCAAACCACTTCCCGATGATGGCCGGACGTGTCAAGGTATCGGCATGCAGCAGGGGTATCGCCTGCTCCGAAGCTGTTTTGTATTGTTCCTCACCGAGCAGACCGGTTGCACAGATACAGGAAAATTTCCCGTTTGAAGTAGTGCACAGACTGGCGATGGATTGTTTGAGCCGTGAAGAAAATGACTTGAGAATGACCGCGGCAAGATCCTGAATACCGACGCATTGCGCCATTTCGTATGATACCGAGGTGAGAAAATCAAGCTGGGCGATACGCCGCTGCAGGTCACTGTTGGCCGATTGTAAATCTTCCGTACGGATGCGGACACGTTCCTCTAGTTCGTCTTTCGCTCTCTGGAGCTCATTTTCATACTGTTTGATTTGAGTGATGTCCCGTGAAATACCGAAGGTGCCGACAATCTCACCATTCTTGTCACGCATGGGTAATTTTGAGGTGAAAACCCATTTTTCAGGCATCCCGGGAGCGGTTTCACGTTCAATGATACCCAGGACCGGCTCACCGTTCGCGATGATACGCATTTCGTCGTCGAACGCTTCCTGGGCGTGTTCGACGGGGAAATAGTCGAAATCGGTTTTACCGATTCCCTTCTCGGGAGAATCAATATACTGCAGGGCCGGATGACCTCTGCTTATGCGCAGATAGCGGCTTTTCAGGTCTTTAAAATAGATTGCATCCCTAGAATGATCGAGCAGAAGGTGCAACATGTCCCGTTCCTGCTCGAGATTTTCGATCGCAGCGGCTTTCCGCTGGAGTTGATCAAGGGCCGCTCTTGTTTTCGCCAGTTTCGCGGTAAGCGCTTCAACGGTCGAATCATCTGAATGATCGACTGCGGATACTGTTTTTTTCCCGGCGCGCTTGGGGTTGTTCATGTGATGACAGGTTCCTGTAATTAAATATCCTCAATCAGTGCAGGCGGACAATGCTTCGGCACACTGCTCTCCCCGACAGTCGTTAATTGTACCCGAAGTTGAAGGAAGATGCAAATTGAAAGATACTATTGGTTGGTTAGTAAAGCAAAATAGTTGAGTAATTAGTGTTGATCATTCGTTTCGGAAGGTACGGAGCCCTCTTCCTCTTCTGAAGCTATCTCCCTGATTTTTATACGGAATGACTCGGGATCGGTCTTCAAATAATCCCGGAATCGCATGGCCATTTCATTCGTCGATAAAAATCCGCACTGCTCCGCGATCGCATCGAGCGGCATGCCGAAATTCCAGAGCAGCTTCTTTACCGCATTGATCCGCTGAAAGCAAAGAAACCGTTCAAAAGAGCAGTCGAGTTCTTCATGGAGCGTTTGCGCGATGACGTCGGCAGGCAAGCCGCTTTTTTCGGCGATTCTTTCTATGGTCAATGAAGGCTCCGCGAGGTGCTCCCCGACGCTTGCCCTGATCCGCCGCAGCATCTCCGATCCGCCTTTCGCTTCCTCCCGCTCGAAGCGTTCGGTACGGAAGAAGTTGCGGAGGGCAATGACGATGATTACCATGCAGATGATCCCGGTAATTATCAAAGCCGCCAGCATTGCGATTTTAATAGGCAGCATCGCCTGATGGAGGACGATGGTCCCCCACTCGCTCGGATTGTACCGGTTGTATTCCCGGCTGTTTGCCCAGGCCTCGAATCGTGCCGGAGAATTCCCGGAACGGGTCGTCACGTCGAGGCCGAAGCGGAGTTTCGGGAAGTCAAGGTCGGAAAGCGCGTAAAACGGCAATGCGGCTTCGATGGTATATCCCGTATCCGAAAGCGAGACACTCCACGCCATGCCCTCCTTGAGCAGGGAAGCGATACTGTCGCACTGGACATACCCGGAGCCGTTATCGCATGAGACGAAGCAGTAGCTCCTGCTGCGCGGCCCGAAGCGTATGCTGCGGTGGACTTCCGAGGCAAAGCTGCCGCGGGTTCGGTGTGGATCGAGGTGCAGTTCGATGATATCCGAGGGTCCGATTTCGCCCGATCGCACCTCCGCCGCGAAATAGAGAACCGCGCCGGTCCAGCGCAGGGCGAAAAACCCGCGGCTGCCGATCCGTCCGCGTCGTACATGCTTCCATTCGTCAAGTTTCCCGTCGATGACGGGGGTGTCGGGTTTCACCGCCTGCCGGCAATGATAGGCTTTCCGGCTTTTTTTCATTGTCCGGTCGATCGCCCATTGGTGCGGCAGCGCTTTTGAGACGATTGTCCTGCCGTCCGGCCTGAATATCTTATATCCGAACTGGAGATGAATCTGGTCCTGATCGGGCAGCGAGGCGTAGTTCCACTCAATGCGATAAGGCGGCCGAAGGAGCCGGGCAAGGGTATCGCAAAGCGAATAGGAGTGACGGACAAAGATGACAACCGAATCGACGTTGCAGCGGGGAACCAGATACACCGGGGCGGTTGTACCATTGAGCACCTCGCGTGCGGTCGGTAACTTAAACCAGGCGCTGTCGGAGGTGAAGATAACTGCCGAATCGATTCTTGCCGTATCGGGAGGCCGGACGAGGTGCTGCAGATCGGGAAGCTTGGGGGGGGAGTTTTGGGCGGGGGAAAAGAGGAATAGAAGGATGAGAAGAAGATTATTCTTTGCAACCGCTCGCACGTCCATTATCGCTCCCGCAGGTTTGCAGCAATGATGTGCCGTTTCAGGAACAAACGTTCCGACTCAATTAAAAATCACACACCGGAGCGGATAATGCAAGAGGGGGGGGCTTGATTGCAGGAAAAGGGACTCAAAGCACACTGATC
>JAFGIW010000004.1 GCA_016929415.1 Chitinispirillaceae bacterium
CGCCGTAGCCGGCTTCGGCAAAGGCAGGTAGCAGTTACTACTGCGGAGGGTAGGACGCGCAGGCAGGGACCCGGCATGAAGAAATGTGATTTTAAGGAATCAAATACTCCCGATTTCATCAATCTCGGAAAAATCATACTATCCGATTCCGATTGTATCAGTGACCTCAACCGGACCCTGCTGAATTCGCCTTTTCTTTCCCCGGAAAGCAGTATTTTATCCTCGGCATCTGCCGCCCCGAAGCAACGCTCGCTACGGATATCGCCGCCGGTGCGAAACGGGCATCTTCAGGCATGCCCGCAACGATCACCGGCAACGCAGAGACGGAGACGAGAATGATTGAAACGCATCCGAAGCCTTTTGAAAACTCCCCGCCGCCGCGGCGGCTCCGGAAAGCGGGGGCTGCGGCGTTGTTGCTTTTTATCGCCTTGACATTCCAGTCATGCGGACCGGAGTTCTTCATGGTGACCTCTTTTGACCGCAACTTTCCCGACAAGTGGACGCATGCCCCCTCCGGGTCCAGCCCCTACCTTCCGAAGAGCGATACGGTATATGCAGGCGTCCCGTGGATTCTCCATGTCTTCTTTAAAAAATATGCCCGCAACGCCTCCGGAAAATCCGATGTCCGTTTTTCCTATAAAATTGTAAGGGCCGACGAAACGCTGTTCCACGACACGACGGGAATCGTCGCGTTCTCCGGGATACTCAACAGCAATGCCGGATTGCTGCTGAGCCGCAACCTGCCCGTGGTCGCCTTTTCCCGAAAGGAAACTCCGGGAACCTACCGGATCGTCGTGACCGCCGAAGATCGGATAGCCGGGACGAAAAAGACGCAGGAAAAAACGATTGTTCTCTCAAAGTACCCGACGACCGGACAAGACGGTTTCGACGGCATCTCGTTCAATGTCTGGGTGCACAGTTACTGCATCGCGCCGGACCCCGGACGGGCAATCGCTGCCTTTTCCTATTTCATTAACAGTAAATTAAGCAATAACGATGAGGTATTCTGGCCTGTGTTTTATTTCTTTCAGTGCCTTTTCAAGGATAATCCATTCCTTGTTGAAAAGCTGGTCGAGCGCTTCCCCGAAAGCCCCGCACGGCTGAAGGAGTATACGGTCTTTCTTCTCAGGGCGATTCAGTATCAGCGAAACGGCGGCGAATGCCCCATTCCGGATTCGCTCTGGAATAAGTTCGACAAGGTTACGGAAAACGGCTTCCATGATCCGTTCGCCGTCACCTTCAAAATCGGTTCGAACCGGTTGATGGAGTTCGGCTTTTACTATTACGGCCAATATGACATGATCCGGTTTCTTATCGATTGTCTTGGTTTGAACACCAGGGCGGGGTATGAAGCTTTTCTCAAGAACTGCAATGAATTCGGTGTGGACTGCGTGAGATCCCTTACCGGCGAAACCGCTCAGCAACTCTGTTCGGAGGCCGGAAGCATTCTGAAAAAGAGTTACCCGAGACACCGCCTCGTTAATGCCTATTGCAATTATGCCTATGAAAAAAGCGATGCCGGGACGGAGTCGATGAAGGCGCTCGGGGAGATCATTGCTTCGTCGCGGAAGCGGCGGTGAAGCGATCCGGGCAGTCAACGAAGCGCTCCACGTTGATAGTGTGACTATTATTTGGGAAGCGGAAGCGGCAACGGGGCTGTTGTCCGCTCCGGCGACGTTTGCTTTCCTCGAACGGCTTTCAACTTACGCTCGTCGCGCTCCGCTTTCAGCATCCTGAGTTTCTGCACCTCAAGACGCTCGCGCCGCAGCGCGGCAAGGGCCTCGCGCTCCCGCCGGCGATATGCCTCCGTTGCCGTAAGGACTTCTCTGCGGGTCATCTTTTCCGCGGCTTTTTGTCCGGGCTGCGACGCTGCCTTTTGAGACTTAGCCGCGGCCGCAACTGTAGCGGCCTGCGGCGAGGCTTCCGTCGCGTTTTTTTTGCCGGGTGCTTCTTTCCGCACGGGAACGTCGGGGATCGTAATCGACGAGGTAAAACGCTCGGTCGTATCAATCAGCACCTGCATTCTCACGGCAACGCCTTTCCTGACGGAAAGGGAATCGCCCGCCTCGCAGGCGAGTATGTTATCCCCGCCCTTCAGAAGCGACACGATTCCGGTTGCACTGTCATACGCCGCACCGTCAGGGCCCCCGGCCGTATCGCTCAACGTCAACACGCCGTTGACGTACATTTTGTACTTTCCCGGCACGCGCACCGCGACGAGGGCGTCACGCGGCTTGCCGTTACACAGGATATTTTTCCAGAGATACATGCGACGCCATGCCGTGTCACCGCCGATCCGTTTCGCCGCGAGGGCCGGCGGTTTATCGCCCGCCGCCGCGGCGCCGCGCAGCACTGCCGCCGTCCATCCCTCACGGGGCGGTGCGGCGGCGTTCCAGTTCCGTACGCTGTCTTCTCTGACAAGCCAGGTCTCATCACTCCGGTACACCGTTTTCAGGTAGAACGAGGCGCCGTATTTTTCGGGATCGAGCCGCGCGAGCGCCTCCACGATCTTTCCGTACCAGATGTTGTCGTGTAATTTACGTTCCATGATACGGTCCCGTGCCGCCTCGAGCCGCAGTATCGCCTTGTCCTGCAGTTCGTAGACGATGTCTTCAAGTTGAAACAGCAGTTCCTCCCGTTCGTTCTCCGAGAGGTTCTTCGGGAGATTATCGGTCGCTTTGAGGATCTCCGTTGCAAGCCGGTCGTACGCGCTTCCGATCAGACAGTTAAGACGCACGACGTGGATCTCGCAGAGAATGGCCAGCGAATCGTCGAGATGCAGCTTCGGGAGCGAATCGAGCAGTGCCGTGAAATAGTTCAACACCTTTATCTTGAGGGGTTCCATGGTTTCGAGGAGCTTGATGCGATATTGATAATGGAGCAGCGGCCGTGCGAGAATCTCTCCGGGGACGGGTGCGCTCTGCATCGCACCGACTCCTTCATACAGCATCGTCCCTGCCTGCAGCAGATTTTCACCCAGGTGCTCGCGCGAACGCCTAATCCACTCCCGCTGCTGCGCCGAGAGCGAATCAAATTCCGCCCCGAGCTCGATCGCCTTCTTGAACGGTACGAACGAATTCTGCACTACCTGCGACGCGGCGGTCATTATGTCATTCTCGGCAAGCGCCGCTTTGATCGGGTCGGTCCGCGGCCGCTCCTGATTGACCAGGTCATCGGCCAGTTCCCCGTAGAGTTCTCCCAGCCTGCAGGCGGCTTCGAACATCTTTTCACTGCGATACTTCATGACCCGCTGGTACGCATCCGCCACCTCGGTAAGAAGCGAGGTTTTCTCCTTCAGCGACGCTCTCATCTGCGTTTCGGGCAGTTTGAGTTTGATCCCCCGGAACTGTTCATGGAGTATGCCGGCCAGCTGGAATGCCGCCTCCGACGCGAAGTAGTGGTTTGCCGCCCCCCCCTCCCGCATCAGCCGCTGATTATGCTGTTCCGTCTGATTGAAGCTCAGCGACGCGTTGGTCCCGTCCCCCCGGTCTAATTGACATTTGCCTATCATGTAATACGCTTCGACGGCTTTCGCGCTCTGCGGGAAACGACGGATAAAATTACGGTAGAGATTGACCGCTTTATCGAACATGCCCGTTTTTGCATAGTACGTCGCGGAACGCATCAGAAGCGCTTCGACATCTTTTTCTTCAGGATAGAGCGTGCTGTACCGTTCGTTGGCGTGGACCATGGCATCGATCTTTCCCATTTTCTCATAACAGAACCCGAGATTGAACAGCGCGTCTTTCGCTTTGTCCGACCGGGGATATTTATCGACGAGCGATTCATAGGTTTCGGCCGCGCGCGGGAACTTACCGGCTTTTTCATAATCGCCTGCGGCGTTGAAAAGCGCATCGGGGGCGAATTTTGACTGCGGATACTTTTCCACCAGGTCGGAATACCGCTCGCACGCTTTCAGCCAGCGCTCATTCTTCTCCCATGCTTCGGCGGCGCTGAACAGGGCGATATCGCCATATTCACTTCCGGGAAACCGTTCATCGAGCTCCTTGAAGGCATCGGCCGCCTTTTCATACATCTTTTTCGTCATCATCTCCTTCGCAGCGAAATAGCGTGACTGCAGCAGGAAGGTATGTGCGCTCGTTTTTTGCGCTTCGACGGGGGTTTTCTTCCAAACTATTTCAAAAAGAGTCGCCGCCTCCGGCCATTTTTCGTCACCGAACCGGCATTGCCCGAGCAGCAGCAGCGCTTCAAAATGCTGTTCCGGCGGCAGGTCCGCATCGATAATCTGCTTGTAAATATCCGCCGCCTTTTCGAAAAGGCGGCGATTGAAATAGACACCGCCCATGGAAAAAAGGACTTTGGCGAACGAACTGCCGTCCGGAAACAGCCCGGTATAATTGTTCACCGCCTCAATCAGTTTCGCGCCGGCGAAATCCACACTCCCCTTTGCCGCAAGAGAATCCGGGGGAAGAAGCGACTGCGCGATGGCGATGGCGTTGAGGGCGGCAGTCTCACGCCGTGCGCTGTCGATCCCCGGATAGCCGCTGAAGGCGAGGAACCGTTCAAACGCCCCGGGCTTGTCATCTATTCTGTCAAGTATCGCCGCGAGGTTCCACGCGGCGTCGGCGGCGCGGGGGTGTCCCGGATACGTATCGACGATTTTCCGGTAGTGCTCCGCCGCATTGCGGTAGTCGGCACTGTTCCCCATCGAATCGGCGCTGCGGAAGATATTGTCCGCCACCGAAAGCCCGATGGCGATGACCATGGAATCCACATCGCTCAGCAGTGTCGAATCGCGTTTCCCGATCCGTTTCTGCCATTCGCTTCCGGCGCAGTAGTCGCGAAAGAATGCATCGCACTGCGCGGCGACGGCGTTCCGGTTGCCGGCGTTTTCGTACAGCTTGATCAGTCGTGCGGCGGCTTCCGGAGCGTAGTAACTGAGCGGATAGGACGCGATAAGCCGCCTGTAAACCGCGATCGCACCCGGGAAATCAAGGTCCTCTTCGCGCAGTTCCCCCATGCGGCTGAACACCAGCGCCGCATAATCGACATTGCCGATCGGCTGGAGGAATTGCGTCGCACGAAGGGTATCGCGGTCCTGGTCGAAACTGATTGCGAGATAATCGATCGCCTCGGCCCTTAAAAGCGGATTCTTCACCTCTTTTTCTTCTTTTTTCAGGGGATCGAACTCGAGCTCAACCTCTTCGATCATGTAGTTAAACGCGGCGATCGCCTCATCATAGCGGTCCTGCATGTAATAGCACCAGCCCAGGTGGTAGAGCGCCTGTACGAACTGGGGGTGATCACGGTAGAACAGTACGTTGCGAAACGCCTCCTCCGCCAGTTTATACCCGTTGCCGCCGTATTTTTTCGGGTGCTCGAAATAGTACCGGCCGATATGCATATTTGCTTCAATGTAATATTCGCTCTGCGGATACTGCTCGATCAAACCGAGCATGACCGCCTGCGCGCTGTCCTCGAGTCCCTGCTTCTGCAGCGCCAGTGCGCAGTAGTAAAGCGCATCGTCGGCATGGCGGTCGGCGGGAAAGGCATGATGGATTTTCCAGTAGGCGGCAATCGCTTCCGCCAGATCGTATTCCGGAAACGGAATACTGCCGGTGTCGTTTTTCACCAGCAGCCGTTTTTCATATGCGGCCAGCGCTTTACGGAACCTTTCTGCCGAAGCGTCGAAGCGCAGTTCGGCAAGACGAAACAAGATCGCGGGAGCATACCGGCTCTTCGGATAGATGTCGATCATCGTTTCGATATGGCCGATCAGACGCTCCCGTTCATCGTTGATCGTCCGTACAAGTCGTTCTTCATCTGCGGCGGTAACGCCGCTATCCGCCGACGTATCGGCAGGGTGGCCTTTGGACGACGTATCGCGCGCACCGCCTTTGCGCCGTTTTTCGGCCAGCATGGTGGCAATTTTAACAAGCCGCTCTTTCTTTTCAAGGTACTTCATGAACTCCCAGTCGATGAACTTCGCCTGCATTTCCTCATTCTCCCGTCTCCCTTCGACTTCCCCGCCAAGGCACTCAGAGATGATCATCTCATGTTCGTGTTCCACTTCGCTATAGTGTTCCTGCTGCAACGTGTATCGTTGTCGTAAACTGTCCCGCGTCAGGGCGGCGAGGGAGTCGCCGGTGCGACCGGAGCCCGATGAATCGACTGATTCAAGGTCGCGTTTGAGTGCCGTGAGTGTATCTTCGATGTGCTCCATCGATTTTTTAAGAAGTGCCAGATATCGCCTTTCGGCGAGGTGCGGCAGCGTTGAGGAACGTTCTTCCCGGGCAGGCCGGCTTATTTCGTTGAGAAAGAGACGCAGGCGTCGCTGCAGCTCCTCGCCGCGTTTTTTCCCTGAAGCGGCCCACTGCCGCATGGCATCATCCCGCGATGTAACGGCGGCATATTCCTTTGCCTGCCATTTATTGATCAATTCCGCAAGGCGGTCGATCTCATCGAATATCTCGAACGTGATGCGTGACCCGACAATCTGCATGTGGATGCGGGAGCCGACCTCCATCGCCTCCGCATCACGTCCCATGCCGCGCAGGGTCTGTTCGAGAATCGACGCCATTTCGAAAAAATAGTCGCTTCCGGGTCGCCGCTTCAGAAATTTCCGCCCGAGAAACGCCGTCTTCTCGAATTTTCCGTCGTCGAAAAGGCAGCGGGCAATCTTGACCAATGCATATTCATACCGGGTGGCTTTTTTGGGCACCTTGCGGTAGTATTCCATGGCTTTTTCTAGATCATTATTCCTGTAATGAATGTCGCCCATGACGATGACCGCTTCTGTACGCATGTCAAGATCGCGCGCATGCCTCCAGACATGGCCGAGCAGTGAAAGCGCCTTGCTCCAGTCCTGCGTCTGCACGCGGCAGAGCGATGCCAGAAGGGTCGCCTGCATATACCGTATCGAATTCGGGGCGATCTCCTTTAAAAATTGCACCGCTTCGCCGAAACGTTCCTGTTCGTAATAAAGTTTTCCGCAGGCGTACAGCACCGAATTATACAGGGGATGGTTCTTGTACTGTGTCGTGAACAACGCATGGATACTGTCGGCACGCTCGATCATACCTTCGCGTGCGGCATACTCCAGTATCCTGAAGAGCGCGGGCGCCCGTTTATCGGTAGCGGAAAACCGCGTGGCGACAAAACGGTATTCGTCAACCGCCTTCGATCGCAGTCCCAGCTTCCGGTAGCACTCGGCAAGGACGAAGGCAATGAAATCAAGCTCCCCGTCGGGAAGGTTGAGCCGGCGCACCTCGTAAAGAATATCTGCCGCCCGGCGGTACGCCCCCTCCCGATAGAACTCCATCGCCGCAGCGAATTCACGAGAGCCCACGACCATCGCTTCATTAACGGAGACATACTCTTTTTCAAAGGTGTTTTCGAACATCCATTCGATGCGCAGCGAATCGGCGCCGAGAAGCGGCACTACGGGCAGCAGCAGAAGCAGGGCGCCTGTCCGGATTCTTACTTGCAGCATCTGAAGCCCGTTTCATTTGAACGTGTCGCGACCGTCCCCTCAAATTTCAGTAAGCAGTGGGCGTCTTTTCCATAGCGGTAAGAACCGCCCAGCGCACGCACGTAATCGTTCTGTTTCTCCTCAACCCATTCCCACGCATTGCCGACCATATCGGCAATACCGGCGTAAACGCATGCTTCTTTTACCCCCGACTTGACGACCGCCTTTTCCTCCGTGGCGCAGCGTTGCGGGTCGTAACGGTCGCCGTAGGGGTACATGCTGCGCGCGTTGTTGTTGCAGGCGCTGATCCACTCATCGCGGCGGCACAACCGTTTTCCCGCATCGAGGCAGAACATCTTGGCCTCCACCCACGACACATTGACAAGCGGTTTCTCACCCTTTCTGTTGGGCCATTCGTAGCGGTCGATACAGAATGCCGTTCCTCTGCCGTCGAATGCGGCGACCATGTCCGCCGGACACCGCTGCAGCACCGCCACCTTCTTGCGGAAAACCGCCCTCCGGTCGCGCTGATCGATCGCCTGGAGTACGACGGTATACCTGCCCGCCTTCAGGAACACATGCGAAACCCTTGGGAAAAAACCGGAATCGGTGTCGAAAATGCCGTCGTCATTGAAATCCCACCGGAACTTCAAACGCTGTATCGGGCTTTCCCGGTCGAGTGTCCCGGTCGCGTCAAAGTTTACGGCAGTGCCTGCATGGATGGTATCGGGAGCGGTGACGAACTGCGGCGAAGGGGGAAGGTCGATCAGGTAGATAAATGATTCCGGAGCGCCGCGATACCCGGAGGCATCAACGACAAAGGCGACAATCGTATCCGAAGATGAAAGCGTCAGCGGTTCGCTGAATACCGGCGATTGCAGATCCGGCGTCCGTCCATGCCGTTGATAATGGATAACGGTGCCCTCCTGCGACTGAAGCGTTATCGACAATATCCGGTCGTGAACCCGGTCGGGACCGGCGGGAACGTTCGGTATGACGCGGGGATGAAAAACGTCCAGTATCGAAAGAACGCCCTGATTGCCGGCGGCGTCCTCCGCATACCAGGCCAGACGTCCCTTCGGGTCGCGTTTGAGTGATATCCGGTCGCTTGCGCGCTGGAACTTGTTTCCGGCGGTCTTCGTCGATGCGCTGAAAAGCGGATTGGTACCGTCTGCGGTATAGTAAATCGAGGCATTTTCATTCGCGTCAAAAAAGATCACCGCCGAATCGGCCGCCCCCCGCTGCACCTGTACGGTAACCTGCGGCGGCGTCCAGTCCAGAAAGTATTCATGGCGGCGGATTGCGCTGCGTGACCCTCCGGGCAGCTGCAGAAAATACTCGAACGTATGCATTCCCTCCCTGTCGATAATGACGGTATCCGGACCCGACCGGAAGAGCGTATCGGGCAGCAGGCGCCACCACACCTTCCCGTCGGCCGTCTGGTCAAAAACGATGCGTAACCTGCGGTTGTAAAGGCCCGCCGGCGGCCGTGCTTCAACCATCGGCCGGTTAAGGTCGTCCATGGTAATGATACGTGTGGCATTCCCGACGGAGTCGACGCCGAAATAGCTGATAACATCGCCGCTTTTCATCGTGACGGGTCCGCGGTATACCGGCGACCGGGTTGTCGGCGCTCCTTCGTTGACGGTATAATACACCGTGATCCGCTCATCGCTCAACAGGCTGACCTGGAATTTATTGGAGGCGATATCACCCTGTATACGGGCACGTATATCGGGGGGCTTCGTATCGATGAAGTACCGCTCGCTCCTTTCGTCGGAACCGTTTTCGGCGGCATCGATACCCCGGTACCGAAGCTCGGTGAGCCCCTGGCGGGTGATCGCTATGCCGTCCGTTGAGTAAAGAAATGCCGTGCTGCAGACCGGTGTGCCGTTGAGCGTATAGAGGATCTTCGCCGGCTCATCGGCGGTCAAGAGCACCGTGACGGGGATCCGGAAGGTGCCGCCGACCGGATCTGCCGACACCGCAGGAGGGGTGTGGTCGTATTTGTACTCCCAGAAGAGCGGGTCGGAAACATTCCCCGCCCGGTCCCATGCCTTCGCCCTGATCCGGCTTATCCCCGTATGGGCGATGCACAAAGGAACCGTATAATGGAGCGACGACTCGTTTGGAACCGATCCGTCAACCGTATACCGCACGGTCGCCTGTTCTTTACATCGCAGGTACAGCGTATCGGCGGCCTCACCCCTGACGGCCTCGGCATGGAGCCTGGGCGGGATGGTGTCGACCACGTAGGAAACCCGTCCGATCGGCGAGGTCGCTCCCGACGGCGTACGGGAGAAATAGCGTACGATCGTCAAACCGTGCGGCAGCCGCAGCGGCACGGTATACCTGGTGAACCATTCGGGAGGAGCCAGCGGGTCGAAAGATACATACGCCTCATTGCCCGGAGCCACCGTAACGGTCACCATCTGCGGCACGCGGTAAATACCGCCGGGCGGCGCAATCGTGAGCGAAATCCGCGACGTATCGACGGTGTAGCGTACCTTTTCCGACAGCGTACGGTTTCCGGCGCTGTCGACGGCCATGAAAAAGCCCTCCAGAGGCTCCACGAGCGCGATGGTGTCGGCGACCCGCCGGCCGACGGTATCTTTACGATCGGCGATAAAGAAATAGCTGCACGGCTCGTTCGAACCGAGCAGGATCGTTGCGTTTTTCCGATACGTTCCTGGCGCCGGTGCAACGGTCAATTCAGGCGGCCGGGCATCGAGCACATAGACGATCGAATCGACCTGACTCCGGTTGCCGAAATCATCCTCCCCGTAAAAATAGAACCGATATGTCCCATCCCTGGTTATCGACACCGGTTGCCGGTAACGCTGCATCCGGTCGGGCCGCTGCCGGCTGAGCCAGAGCTGGGCGGGTTCGCCGGCGGAGAGGGTTACATGAAACAGCGACCGGTGCCGGCGCTGCGAAGGTTCGATCCGCACCGTCGGCGGTATCGTATCGAGCCATGACGGGACTGTATCTTTTCCGTTGCCGCATACGGCGAAAGCCAGGAGAAGCAGCCTTGCATTCATCAGCAAAAAAAGAAGTCGTTTGAAGCGCATATTATCTCCGGCCCGCTGCTGAAATTTTCCGTTCGATGTCCCGTTTTTCCCGCTCATTGCCGGTCTTCTGCAATGCCGTGCGCCACTGTTCGATCGCCATGTCACGATACCCTTTGTACTCCATGTAAATGTCACCCATGAGCAGATACGGTTCCGGATCGCCGGGGGCATGACCGCTTGCCTGCTTGAGCGCGTACAATGTTTCGTCGTACAGCTTCGACCCCTTGTTGCGGATCATGTCGTACATGCAGCGACCAACCCCCAGATACCCCGCGGGGTAGTCGGGGAATTCATGCACAACCATCCGATATTTTTCAACGGCAACCTCATACCACCCCCGTGTGCGATAGGCGTCGGCCAGGAGTACCATGAAATCTCCGCGCGCCGGCATGGCCTCCAGATAGGTTTCGATGCGTGAAATCGCCTCCTCGGCGGCGCCTTGACTTAAAAGTATTTTTACCAGGCCGCCGGTCGCCGCTTCATGGTAGGGGTCGTTCTCCAGAATCCTGCGATAGGCGATCCGAGCGTCGTCGATCCTGCCGAGCTCCTGCGCCAGGATCGCCCGCTGGATGAGCAGATCGATCCTTCCCGGCGTTAAAAGCAACAATGCATCGAAATAACGCGCCGCCGCTTTTTTATTACCCTGTTTCAGGTACGCGACCGCCAGATTGTAGAGAATGGTCGGGTTGTTGCCCATGAGCTTGTCCGCTTTTCGGTAGGCGGCGATCGCCTTTTCGACATCCCCGGACAGCAGGGCCATGGTGCCGTTATTGACAAGCGATGCCTGTTTCCCCCGCGAACGGCGGCCTGCCTGTTTGAAACAACGTTCAGCATCGCCGAAACGATTCTCATGCCAGTAAACGATGCCTAGATCAACCAGGATCTCGATCTGATCGGGTTTCAGCCGCCGTGCCTGTTCCAGAAGCTGACCCGCCTTGCGGTACCAGGTCAGTTCAAAACAGGTATGCGCCATTTCGATCAGCACCATGGAATTTTCAGGCTCCTTTTTTTTCACCGCGTCCAGGACCGCCAGCGACTCCATCAGCCTGCCCGCTTTACGGTAGACCGCCCCCAGTGACACATGATACCGCACATAACCGGGACGTATCGAAATAAGCCGGTTGAAAAGATCGATGGCGGCACCGTACTCCCCCGACCACAGGTAGGTCATTCCCAGCAGGAATTCGGCGTCAAGATTGTCGGGTCCCCAGGCGATGGCGCGCCTGAAAGCGGCGATCGCCCGCTGATACTCTCCCGCCGTACAATACTGTTTACCTATGACCGTCAGTCCGGCGGCGCTCTTCTCCAATTCGGCCCGTGACGCATCGATAAACCGGAACGCATCGTCCGGCCGGAGCCGATCGACGGCGAAATCGGCAATCTTCGCGCGCGTGAGGGGAGTCTGCCGTTTATCGGCCATGGCCCGCCTGAATACGCCGCGCGCCTGTTCCATGTTTCCTGTCAGTAAATAAATACCGCCGGAACGGCAGCGCGCAAGGGTAAACGACGGGGCGAGTTCGATCGACCGGTTATAGGCGGTCTGCGCCTCGGAATAGTTACCGGCCATTTCAAAGCCGTATCCCGCCCAATAGGTGCGGTAGGCATGCAGCGAAACCCCGGGCTCCTGCCGGATGCTCAACGAATCCTTTTCGGTAAGCGGCAGATGCAGCAGTGCGCAGGTCTGTTGCACCAGCGCGGCGCAGAGTTGAGCGCAACCGGATAATGGAGCGCTCCGGGCTATATCCATTCTGACCTGCTGCCGTGTCCCGGAGACCCATACAATGCACAGCGCAATGTGCATCGAATCATCCTTTACGGTAAATCTTCCCCCCATCGCCGCATCCCACTGCCAGCGGGAACGGTGGAGGAGAAGCGCACTGTCCGATTGCATGGTCCAGCCCGTTGAGTCGGTCTGAAACATGAACAGCGGATCCCATATACGGACCCCCTCGATCGCGCTCAGCTTCCGGGAGAAATACTCCGGCACCGCGGCGGCGACCCAGTCGCCGAGCGGATCGGATAATTGGTTTACAAGGGGGAACACCACGATGCCGCAGCGCGCGGCATACGACGGCAACGTGAGCAGGAGTAAAAGAAACGACAGTCTTTTTATCATCGTGCTGCGTGCCTGTGCTCGTGATGTGAAGCGCAGGTTGAAAATGATAACCGCACGCTGGGAACCCAGCAGGCGACAAAGGCCTGATAGCCCCCTATCTTTTTGAAAAATACTACGATTATGCTATGAGGGTAACAATATGTTTATTTAACGCCCCGGCCGGCAGGGGGGCAGTCGTCGCACTATAGGGTTTTCATCACAACAACCCGTTCCGGGCGGGCTTAAAGCAGTAGGTCAGTAGTTCAGTATTCAGTCATCGGGAGTCGGGAGAAAACAAAAAGCGATCTTTCCCGCCCGCCTCCGCCGAAGCCGGCTACGGCAAAGGCAGGGGCGTGCCCCCAAACGAAAGCGGGTTGTTCGTCTCTGCCGGCGCCCGGGGGTCACGCCTGCCTGCGCGAAGCGCTTCGGCGGAGGCGGGCGGAACAGAGGCCTTAAGCTCATAGAGCATTATGCATAATTTACTTATCCAACCGGCACAGCACGAAACAGCTCCCGCCCTCTTTTCAGATCCTAGGGGCACGCCATGGCGTGCCCCTCCTCAATAACTTAATATATACCTCCGCCGCCGCTCCTCCGCACCTGCAGACGCATTTCCCCCTTCCGGCCGATGACGCTTACCGAATCGACTGACTTCACCGTCCGCCGGATACCACAAACCTGCTCCGCCCTGCAAAATTCTCTCCAGCTCTATTTCTCCCATGTATATCCGCAATATATATCCCCGCCGGAATCGACGGCAGCGGAAACACTGCTGGGGAACCGACTGCGGAGCTTGAAGAGACGTCGGCGACAACATTGCCTCTAATATCGGTGATTCTGATGCTGCCGTCGGAAAGACCTATGCCGCCGCCACTGCTGACGAGCAGGCTGCCGTGGCGGTAACGAGTTTGCACAGGCGAGAGCTGCAGTTTTCGTATGGTATTTTGAATCGTGCTCCTGGGAAGGCCGATTGGACAGCCGTCCCAGTAAATTCCCGGGAAATAGACATTGTCGATGTGCAAACTGCCCCTCTTTCCCACATCTCCGTCGATGACGAATCTGAAATAAAACAGTCGCGTTGTATCGAGCGGTATATCAAAGAAACCCTCACGTGTGCGGTCGATCTCAAGTTCCGAAAACCGTATCTCCGCCGCACACCATTTGCCATCCGTTTTCGGCAGATAACGGTGGTAGACATTTTCGATTCCCCTGCCGAATTTCCAGTATGAGTAGGTGGAATCGGGGCCGTCGTAATAATCCAGCACCTCAAGACGCACCCCGCCGACATCACCGTCGGTAAGGTATTCGAAATAAATTCTGTTGGTTGAACCGCATCGTACAATAAATCGACCCGTATCAATCTCGTTAATAGTGAAATATTTTCCGAGATAAGAATCACCTGTAACTAAAAATAACACGGCGAAACCGTTTGTCATGCGCTGTCCAATGTTGACCGGCGGGCCGAAATCAACTTCTATAAAGGCGCCCACATCCCCATATAATCCTTTTCTTCCGCTTCCGCTGATGAACTCAGGAAAATGTATATCCCCCAAAATATTAGGACGCACATTCATAAGAGGATCAAAAACAGGCTTCTTTGCTCCGGAAAGTATCGCGGTTGCGCCGCCGTAAATTGAGTCCGTACTCGCAAATACGCCTCCACAGTGATCGTATATATCAAAATCAATATATGGTTCAGTCTCGGTTTCAATAATATCATCAAAAACAGGGTACCCCTTTGCCGTATCGATAACAATCACCGTCGCCAGGGAATCAGCGGAAAATGCGGGAGAGACGGCGATTGCCGTAAGACTTACTGCGATAATTCCGATTATGTTTTTTTTATTCATAAAGCACTATGCATAACTTATTTGGCTAATCTTCATAGTATGAAACAGTTCCCGGCCTTTATCAGATCGTAAGGGCACGCCATGGCGTGCCCCTCCTAATAAATTAGTATAAACCTCCACCTCCGCACCTGCAGACGCATTTCCCCCTTCCGGCCGATGACGCTTACCGAATCGACTGACTTCACCGTCCGCCGGATACCATAAACCGGCTCCGCCCTGCAAAATTCTCCCCGGTTCTATCTTTCCCGCGTATTTCGGCAATGTATAACCCCGCCGAAATTGACGGCAGCGAAAACACTGCTGGGGAACCGACTGCGGAGCTTGAAGAGACGTCGGCGACAACATTGCCTCTAATATCGGTTATCCTGACACGGCAGTCGGAAAGACCTGTGCCGCCGCCGCGGCTGACAAGCAGGCTGCCGTGGCGGTAACGAGTTTGCAAAGGCGAAGGCAACGGCTTTCGTATGGTATTTTTAATCGTGCTCCTGGGATAGCCGATCGGACAGTGGAACCAGTAAATTCCCGGGAAATAGATATTGTCTATGTGCAACCTTCCCTTCTTTCCCTCATCGCCGTCGATGACGAATCTGAAATAAAACAGTCGCGTTATATCGAGTGGAATATCAACGAAACCGTCACGTGTACGGTCGATCTCAAGTTCCGAAAAACGTATCTCCGCCGCACACCATTTGCCATCCGTTTTCGGCAGATAACGGTGGTAGACATTTTCGATCCCCCTGTAGAATTTCCAGAATGAGTAGGTGGAATCGGGGCCGTCGTAATAATCCAGCACCTCAAGACGCACCCCGCCGA
>JAFGIW010000005.1 GCA_016929415.1 Chitinispirillaceae bacterium
CGCCGTAGCCGGCTTCGGCAAAGGCAGGTAGCAGTTACTACTGCGGAGGGTAGGACGCGCAGGCAGGCACCCCGGTCAAGGGAGGCGTGGGGCAGGCAGCCCCGAACCCCGAGCCGCCTTCCACTGCTGCGATACCTGATCCACGGCACGCTTTACGCGGATTATTTTATCAATATCCGCGGTTAAAATACTATATTATAGCATATGGCAGTAACTGCTGAATCCATCATGTCTCCGCCGGTTCAAGCCGGATCATCTGCAGGTGAAGTGCGCATCGCCCATTCGCTGCTGGCCATGGTTCCCTATCAGGTTGCGGTGGAGGTCATTGCGATTCCCCGTGGTTTCGATGAAAAGGGCCGCCTCGAAGTGGTAATGACCGCATCAGGCGGTCACCGGGCACTGCAGTTGCTGCAGATGCATACCGGCCGGCTGATTAAACCGGTAGTTGCCGAAAAAGAGATTGTTCTGCAGATGATCGCCGGCAATTACGGCCGGCAGGTGCAGCGGGAAGGCCGGGCGCAGGCTGAGAGGCCGCGGGCTTCATTGTCAATCAACCCGGCGGAATCGGCCGTAACCATGGTCAATGACATCATTCACGAAGCGATCAGGCTGCGGGCAAGTGATATTCATTTCGAACCCTTCGAACGGGAAATGGCGATCCGGTTCAGGATTGACGGCGTTCTCCAGGAGATTGCATGCATTCCGCGGCTTCGTGTTCCGGAGGTCATATCGCGGATAAAAATAATGTCGCGCATGGATATCGCCGAGAAACGGCGGTCGCAGGATGGAAGAATCCGCATCAACGAGCAGGGGAGCGATGTTGATATACGGGTAAGCACGCTTCCGACCGATTTCGGCGAAAAGACCGTCATGCGGCTGCTCGACAAAAGCAGTTACGATTACAATCTCGATTCGATCGGCATGGATCCCGGCCGTATGGCGCTCTTCAAAAAGGCGATACAGCAGCCCAACGGCATCGTCATCCTCACCGGCCCCACCGGCTCGGGAAAGACGACGACCCTCTATGCGGTGATCAATTACATCAGGAAACCGGGAATCAACATTTCCACGGTTGAGGATCCGATCGAATACAACATAACGGGTGTCAACCAGACGCAGGTAAACCTCGCCACGGGCATGACCTTCGCGCATTCATTGCGGACGCTGCTGCGGCAGGATCCCGACGTGATCATGGTCGGGGAGATGCGCGACCGGGAAACCGCGGAAATCGCGATAAGGTCGTCGCTGACCGGACACCTGGTGCTTTCCACCCTGCACACCAACGACGCCCCGTCGGCCGTGACACGGCTTGTGGACATGGGGATCGAGCCCTATCTGGTGTCGTCGTCGGTGAGCATGATCGTGGCGCAGCGGCTGGTCCGCCGGCTCTGCTCCCATTGCAAATGTGAAACAACGGTTACGGAAGAGATACGGAAGTCACTGGGGCTCGCCGCCGGCATCCATCTTTACAAAGGGCTTGGATGCTCGGCGTGCGGTTACACCGGGTACCGTGGACGGACGGGAATTTACGAGGTTTTTCCGATATCGGATCATATACGCTCGCTGATCAACGACAAGGCGTACGCCGCCGCGCTGCGCGCGGCCGCTCTTGACGAAGGAATGATCCTGCTGCGCGACCATGCCCTGGCGAAGCTCGTTGACGGCGTCACCTCGGCCGAAGAGATACTCCGCGAAATTTCCGTCCTCGCCTGACACCTTCCGCACCGTTGCCGCCGTATTCCCGTAGTTTTCGCGGAAGGAAAACCATTATGTTCCGTTCAGGGGTGATCGTCGGGTTGTTGGTTTTTTGCACGTTTGCGCAGACGTCCGACACGGTGTCAACGGCGCAGCCGGGCGCTCCCGCGCCGCAGACCGTTGCGCAGCCGGATACCGCCGCGTCGCCTCAAATCGTTGCACCCCCGGAGCCGGTGTTGCTCAACACGGCTTCGCCGGCTGAAGCGCCTGTTGCGGCAACCAGAAAAAAGAGCTTCGGCGATGCGGCGAAGCTGTATCCCATCGATAAGCTTCCGATCCCCGATTCGCTGAGGATACCGGTGCTCGATTTCGAAAATGCCGACGTGTGCGACGTGCTGCGGGGCCTGGCTATGCAGTACAATGTTAATATTTTCATCGAACCCGAGGTCACCGGTTCCATTTCGCTCTATCTTGCCGACATCAGCGTCAAGAATGCGATCGATTTCATCGTCAAACGGAGCAATTATGCGTATACGGTGGAAAACCACATCGTCAAAATATACAAATACGAAGAACCGCCGCCGAAACCTCCGCAGCCCACCTCCATTTTCCGGCTGAAAAAGGGGCTGCTCGATATCGATCTCAAGGATGTTCCCATTGATCAGGTCGGTCGCCTGTTCAGCGATTCCGCGGGCGTCAATGTCATCGTGGAGAGCGGCATCGATAAAAAGATCACGGCGCGTCTGGTCGACATGAAGCCCGGGAAGGCGCTCAAGGCGCTCGTCGAGAGCAACGACCTGGCGCTCACGAATTCCGACGGGATTTACTATGTCACCAAACCGGCGTGGGGTGAAGGCAAGGGGGCGGCTGTAGGCGCGGCCGGGGGCGCAGGCCTCAAACGGCTTTCGCTCACGATCAAGGACGGAGACGTCACGATCGAGGTCGACAACGCGACGCTCGACCAGGTGGTCAGGTCCATCGCGATCCAGAGCGGCATCAACATCGTCATCTACGACCGGCTCACCGGAGAGATCAGCGCCAAGATGAACAATATTCCGATCGACGACGCCCTGCGTTTTCTGCTGCAGAATACGAAGTTCACCTTCTGGAAGGAGAAGGGCATTTACTTCATCGGTTCGCGCGAAATGAACCAGCAGAAGACGACCGTCATCATACCGCTGCGGCACATCATGGCCGAGGAGTCGGGGATCGCCAAGGTGCTGCCGCCCGGCATCAGTTCGAATGCGGTGGTTAAATACAACGGCGAACACAACGCGGTCATCGTCATCGGCTCGTTCGATGTGGTCGCGCAGGCGCAGGAGTTCATCGAGAAGATCGACAAGCCGATACCGCAGGTGCTCATCGAGGCGCTGGTGGTCGATTTCAACGTCAACAAGATCCGCGATTACGGTCTGTCACTCTTTACGCAGGGGTATAAGGACACTTCGAGGAACTGGCTGGGCGAGGAGTTTCTGCCGCAGCTCGATCTCAAGCCGGGGCGCAAAAAAACCGAGCGGATCCTCGAGGCGGTGCTCAAGAGCTTCGGCATCGACCAGATCATCGAGCTTCCATCGAATTTCAGGGCGGCGATCCACGCGCTTGAGAGCGCCGACATCGTTCGCGTCCACTCCACGCCGCAGATCGCCACCATCAACGGCAACCCCGCGTCGATCACCATCGGGGAGACGCGATATTACAAGCTCCAGAAGGAGACCATGGCGCCGGTGCAGAACAACAATGCGGTTATCGGCACCGACGAGCGGTTCGAGGTGATCAAGTTCAACACACAGCTCGAGGTGACGCCCTGGGTCATGGATCAGGGGTATGTGATGGTCAAGATCCGCCCCGAATTCAATATCCCGCGCACCGGCGGCGACGCCTCGACACCCCCGAATGTCGACACCCGTGTGATCGAGTCGATGGTCCGGCTGCGCAACGGCCAGACGATCGTTCTCGGCGGCCAGCGGCAGACGGAAAACGTCGTCAGCCGCAGCGGGATACCGTTTCTGAGCGGCATTCCGGTGCTGGGGTGGCTCTTTTCGAGCCGGACCATATCGAAAAACGAGACGCAGATGATGATTTTTCTCACGCCCCATGTGTACTACGGCGATGACAACGCCGTTTCTCCCGACGCCTATTTCGGTAAGGAAGTCAACAAAATACTGGACAAATACGACATCGACAAGCCGGAAAAGAAGAAAGAGGAAAAGGCAACGGGGAAAAGATGGCGGCGGCGGCGTGCGAAGCGGAAATCAGGCAAGGATGACAAGGCGCCGGACAGCCTGACGGAGCGCGCGGCCCCTGCAAAAAAAGCAGACTCCAGCCGGGCCGTACCACCGGCGGCGCCTCCCGCCGATACCGCGGCAATCCACCGCACCACGGCCCGCGTCCCCCATGCCGTCCTCAAGGCGGCGGATGCCGACACCGCCGCGGCGGCACCGAAAGCGGAAAGAACGCGATGGAGGTTATTTCGACGGAAACCACCGGAAGAATAATGATGCCGACGCCTTAAAAACCGTCGGGAGGAGATTGACTTATGAATACGAAGAGAACCCTCGCCGCGGGCTGTGCGGCTTCCCTGCTGCTCTGCCTGTCCTGTGCCGATTACGACCTGCTCGACGATCCCGACCGTGAACCCGATCCGGTTTCCCTTGAAATCATTGCGGTCTCCGACAGTTCGGTGACCCTGCGCTGGACGCGTTGCGACGACGACGATTTCAGGCAGTACGCGGTGTATTACGGCACAAGTGATATCGTCGACCGGAGCGATAAACTTGCCGATTCGCTCTCGTTCGATGTGGATACCGTCAAGACCGTCAGACCGCTCGACGACATGACCCGGTACTATTTCCGGGTGATCGTTTACAATGAAGGGGAGAATTTCTCGGTCAGCAATATCGTCGATACCGTGACTCCCGAGAATATGAAGGGAAAATTGAAGCTCGCCGTGCCGGAGCTTACCGAAGACCGTGCGGTCCGTCTGCGATGGACGTCGGCACTGGAGGAGTTCAACAGGTACGTCATCCACGCGGATACCACGCGTACGGTTGATACGACCGATACCCTGCTCGCAACGGTGTACAGCGATACCGCTGAAACGGTCGAGGGGCTTCAGCCGGACCGCACCTGGTGGCTGCGGGTATATGCACGGCACGATACGGCGATTGTCGCAACGAGTAACACGGTGGAAATTCGTCTGCCGCAGTAACGCCGGAGGATTTGGCAAAAGCAATGAAGAACCGTTTATCCGAAAGCCGTCTGAATGTCGTGCAGTTGCTCAAAGCGCTGCTGCTCGATCCGGATTCGCTGAGGCTCGGCATTTCGGGAACCCCGGAAAACCGGCGGTACGCACTGGTAAGGATAGGTCCGCAAAAAACGGCGACATTGGTGGCATGGGGAAACGATCTCCCCTTAATGCTCCGTCTGCTTGTTCCCGCAATCGCCCATGCCGATACGGGCTTCGTTCCCGTGCATCTCTTTGCGGAAGAAATCGGCGGCGAAGATCCGGACGCATGGATCGACCGCAACGAAGGCCGGACGATCCCCCCCGGCTTTATTGCCGGTCAGATGGCGATTGATTATGTTGTTGACGGGACGGAGGTCATCGCCATGTCGGCCGTTGAAACCGCCCGCGACGGCCTGCTTGCGGCGCTGGAAAAAAACGTGACAATCGCTTCGCTCCTGCCGCCGCTCCAGGGGCTTGCATGGGCATACCGCAATGCCGCCGAATCGCCGTGGGTACTCTGGAAAATCGATACGCAGGGTTCCGTTCTGGGGAGGATCGAGGGAGGGAAGGTAAAGGACGTCTGCCATTACTGGGCGGATCTCGAAGCATTAACGGCGGACCCTTCGGCAGTCACCGCCGGGGTGGCGCCGCTGCTGCGGTCGATTGCCGGGAATATTGCCCCGCTTCGCGTCATGTGCTGGACGCCCGCGGAATCGACCCGGTTACCCGATTGCCTGCATATGAATGACTGTCGGATAATACCCCCGCCGCAGCTGCCCGGCATTCCCCGGCGGCTTCACGAAGCGTACGGTAACGCTCTTTTCACCGGCGTGCAGGCGCAGCTGCTGCCCTTTCACAAGCGGCAGAAGGCCCTGGCCGCGCTCCGGGCATGGCGGAAGACGCTCTATTCGGTCAAGCTTACCGCCGCGGTGCTGGCGATACTTGCGGCCGCCGCGGCAGGGTCCATCGGCGTCAACCGGCTGCTCATCTACAGCGACCGCACGGCGATACGGCTTGTTGACGAACAGTACAACACCGTCAGGCTGCTTGCCGCCCGGCGCGATTCCCTCAGACGGCGTTTTGAGGAGCGGGCCGCATTCGCCGCGGGAGAAAGCGCACTGACGCGCCTCCTGAGCGATCTGCAGGAGGCTGTTCCGGAAGGAATGAGGGCGGAGGAGTTGACGATAGCCGAACGGGACGGCGAATCGTGGCGGCTGACCGTAAGGGCCTTCGCGCAATCGAGCAGCCTGCTGCAGCAGGTGATCGGAAGTCTTCAGGCGATAAAGGGAATTGAGGGTGTCCGCATGGTTTACAGCGAGCAGGTTTCGGGAAAGGGCAAGGGTGCGCAGAAGGGGATACGGGTTAAAATAGAAGCGGTCTGGAGGTAGTGCAGGGTGGAAAAAATACGCGGCGCAATCTTCAAAAACCTCTGGATGGCGTTCCCATGCGTGCTGCTCCTGCTTTTCGTTGCGGGAATCCGGTATGTCCACCTGCCGCTCGGAAGGCGCGTGGTCGCCGAAGGAACGCGGCTTTTCCGCCACTACGTCAAAAAACAGGACGCATCCGGGTTCCCGCGGCAGGAGGAACGCCTTCGCACTGAAATAGCACTGCTCGACAGCGTCCTGAAGCGGATCGAAGCGCGCTCGCTGCGGCGTAAAGGCGCGCTCGTTGAAGAACTCTATTCCTATGCCGACTCCGCGGGGTTCAAGACCGGCAAAGTAGAGGTCGGCATGCCCCAGAGCGTGGCCGGTCACCGGGAAATTGCGATCGGCATCGAAGGGAGCGGTCCCTACCGCTCGACCGGTGCATTCATCGAGCGGATCGAGAACAGCAGCCACTCTACGCGTATCAGGCAATTGATCATCAAGGCGCAGGAGACGGGTAATCCGGATGTTTTTATCGATCTGACGGTGCGCGAGGAGAAGGCGGAGTGAGCGTATGAAAAAGACGCTTGTCGTCATTCTTATCATTGTCGCCCTGCCCCTTTACGGGTACAATGCCCTGATGCTGCTGCGCATCGCATTTCCTAAAGTAAAAAAAACCGCGGCAGCGGTAAAGGAGGAGGCCGGCCCTTCGTTCGAACGCATGCTGCGCGCGGCAACGCCGGTCAGGTTTGAAGTGAAAGGCCGCGACCCCTTCACGCTCTCAATCGAAAAGCCGAAGCCGGCTCAGGCGGACATACCTGTTGTCAAGAAGAAAACGAAAGAAGTCGCCGCGCCCCCGATCACCATTACCGGAATCCTCTGGAATCCCAAGAACCCGGTCGCGACGATCAAACTCCCCGGAGGATCGAAAACGCTGGTGAAAGCCGGGCAGAAGATCGGCGGCAACCTGACGATTAAGCGTATAGAGAAAAAAACCATTACCGTGGTGTTCGAGGGAAGAGAATTCACGATCACGCGGAAATGACGTCGTTGCCCGGGGGAACGATGCATCATAACCACTGATGACGCGGATGATACCGAAGGTGAAACGTATGCCTTCTGCAGAAGGTGATAAAAAAAGTAACCATGCGGCGGCCGGCACCCGCGGTTATACGATTATCGAAACGGTGATTTCCCTGATTGTGCTGCTGTCAATCGTCGTTCCGCTGCTCACCCATTTCTACCGCGTCAACACGCTTGCCGGCATGCGGAGGGAGTTTGTCGGAATATGGCTTATCGAACGGGAGGCCGCGGTGCTCAGGACCTTTCCGCGGGAGTCCCTGCCGGTCAAGCGTCATATCCTGAAAAATGAAGAATGGACCATACGGACCGAGGTTTCGGAAACGGAACCGCTATGCTACCTGCTCACCGCCGAACTCCGTGGAGCAATGCAGGCAAAGGCCGTTTTTTATGGAAGGGCGACGGATGACGGGAAATGACCGTCATCCCTGCGGAGTTACGCTCCTCGAGCTGCTGATCGCCATCACCATAGCCGGGATCGTGGTGACCCTCGGCTTTGCCGTCTACGGCAATATAGTGACGCTGTTTTCAAGGCAAAGCCGGGCTGCAGATGATTTGAGATCGACCATCCTCATGAAAAAGAGGATCGACCAATCGTGCAGCCGGATCTCGGTGCTGCACCGGTGCACTGATCGTGAAGTATCCGGTATCAATTCGTCAACCGACAGCGTCGTGATCCTCCGCTGCGCCGGCAATACACTCTTCGACGGTCATGATACGATCGCCGCCGGTCTCGAAAAGTTCGCTTTCTCATTGGTGGAGGACAAAAAAGACGCACGCAACCGCAATGCCGTTCTGCTCTGGGAAGGGGTGCTGGTGAAAACCGGCGACTGGATCGGCGGGGCGGTGGCATTGAAGAGGTAGGGGAGAAGGATGAAGGTGGAAGGATGAAGGTGGAAGGCGGGAGGATTTCCGGTCTTTCTGACTGCCAGAGGGGTTACACCCTCTATCTCGTCATGATCATTCTCTCCATAGCCGCGATTCTTTTCTCGATCACCATCGCCGAAATCCGGTCGGTGCGTCTGTTTGCGGCAAAGGAGGTCCAGAAGCGGCAGGCGAAGCTGCTGGCAGAGTCGGGGATCATCCGCACCGAATGTTTCCTTAACGGAGGAGACGGCCATTCCATCGCATGGGAGACGCCCCTGTATGAAGAAAAACCGGGTGATTTCGATACGATCAAGCTTGTTGTCGAGCAGTTCGGGCTTTTCTCCCGTGTCATATCCACGGGGAAACATCTCGCGACCGATTACCGTGTCGAGGGGCTCTTCGGTCGCAATGTTCCGCAATTGCTCGCTCCGACCCTCACCCTTACCGGGCATGTCGGCGGATTGATCCTGCACAGGGGTTCGGACGTCGAAGGCGGCATCGTCTTCCATCACGGCTATGTGTACGCGAAGAAAAAAGGCAATCCGCTTCCCGACTACACGTGCAGATTGACATTTCGCGAATCACCTCCTCTGCCGTTCGATACGCTGCAGCTCCCTTCCATGTTCGAAAAATATTCGCAGCGCAGAACATCGCTATTGCAGAACGGGCCCACGGTTGCCGGGCCGCTTACGCTCCACGGCGGCAACGATTCCCTGCTCAAGCGCAGCACACTCGTGGTGAACGGCGATTGCCGTATCATGACGCCGGGGTGCACCGGTGCGGTCATTGCGGTTTCGGGAACCTGCACCATCGAATGCGGGGCAAAGGTCCGCTTGACCGCCTGTTTTGCGGATAAAATCGTTTGTGAAGACGGGGCCACCGATGGGTCGCTGTTCTTCTCCGAGAAGACCATGTCGATCAACGGCGGCATCCACAACAGCCAGTTTCTCGCCCGCGACTCCATCGGCGTGCTTGGTGCAGCCGCTCTGGGCAAAATGACCGTGATCGCAGGGCTGCGGCAGGAGTTTACAAAAGATTCACTGACCGCAACCGGCGGCGGGATCCGCTTCGACGACCATGCGGCCCTTCGCGGCACGATCATCTGCTGCGCTGCAACGGGCGTCAACCGCAACGCCATGTCGCCGTCGATCGTTATCGGAGAGAAATCGGCAATAACCGGGAATATCGTCACCGACGGCGACTGTTACATCTACGAATGCGATATCACCGGACACGTATGGGCGCGGTCGATCGTCAGCCGCGACGCTGATGGGTCGTACACCAATTATCTGATACGATCAAGCATCCGGTGCGAAAGGGAAGAGGTACCGTTTCCGCTGATCGGGGAGGTCCCGCTGAAAATAGTGTTCACACCGGTTCGTTGAACGGGGTGCGGGGACGGCGCCCCCGCACCGGCTATTATTAATTATTGGGAATATTGAAAAATGGAGTCGGGGATAAATGGATACGTTAGATATTACATTTTTTCATGCCGGGTCCCTGCCTGCGCGTCCTACCCTCCGCAGTAGTAACTGCTACCTGCCTTTGCCGAAGCCGGCTACGGCG
>JAFGIW010000006.1 GCA_016929415.1 Chitinispirillaceae bacterium
AAGTCGTGAGGGGCAAGGTCCCAGACGACATTGACGTCGTGCTGAAAGAGGCCGAGGTTGATACGGGTGGAATCGTAGTAGTAAATGGTGCCGAGCGTTTTCCGGTCGATGATCTCCTTCATTTTCATGACTGCTCCGGTAAACAGAAAGGTGTGGTCCACCATGATGATCAGCTTTTTTTGCTCGGCGAGTTCGATAAGTTCCTCCGCGTGGGCGACGGAAGCGGTGAAAGGCTTCTCAACGAAGAGATGTTTTCCCTGTTCAAGCACCTTTTTCGCAAGCGGGTAGTGTGAAGAGACCGGTGTGACCACGGCAATGCAGTCGATGTCGGGCGATTTGATGATTTCATCGGCATCGGCGGTGCAGTGAATGTCGGGGTACTGCTTTCTGATTTTTTTAAGGGCGTCTTCCTTTATATCGCAGATGGCGACCACCTTCGCATCGTCCGCCCCCGAAAAATTCCTGATGATGTTCGGGCCCCAGTACCCGTAACCGATAACCCCTACGTTAATCATTGGATCCCCCGTCGTTGAGAGTGATAGTGGTAATGTTCAGCCTGTTGCATGCGGCAACTGCCGCAGCGCGACGATCAAGAACGATTTTTCAAAGGAACAGCTTACCGTCCGTACTTGCACGCTCTTCACACGGATGATCCCCGTGACAAGGATGACTGGATACAGGATATTCGCCTGATCAATAACCATGTTCGTGTTCCGGGCAGGCTTACCGGAACAGTGATGCGCGGCCGGAATAAAAATAATTATTTTCCGGCCGCAGGAACAGTGTTTCAGTAGGCGCCCTTGAACATGGAGAACGGCGTTTTGAGCAGCAATATAATATCGAGCAGGAGATTGCGGTATTTGATGTAATGAATATCCATGCGCACCATTTTTTCGAAGGTGGACATGCTTCGGCCGTAAACCTGCCAGAAGCCGGTGATACCCGGTTTTATCTCCATCACGCGCCTGCGGTGCCAGATATGATATTCGTCAACCTCGTACGGGATGGCGGGGCGCGGTCCCACGAGCGACATTTCGCCGCGCAGCACATTGATGAGCTGCGGCAGTTCATCGAGGCTTGTTTTACGCAAAAATCGGCCGACCGGGGTGATGCGCCCGTCATTCTTTATTTTAAAAACTTTTGTGTCTTCGTCGACTTCAGCATTCTGCCCGTGAATGAAATCTTTAATAAATGCCTGGTGAGCCGAATCGTCGTTATTCAAATACATCGACCGGAATTTGAGAAAGGTAAAATGCCTGCCGCCGAACCCGACCCGTTTCTGACGGAAAAAGACAGGCCCCCGCGAGTCCGTTTTAATCAGTATTGAAAAAATGATGAAAAGCGGAAAGGTAAATGCCAGCATGGCGGCGGCGATGGTGATGTCCATGCAACGTTTACCGATATCCTCTGTTATTTTTTTAAGGCTGGTGGGTTTGAATTCGGGGTAGACCGCCAGGCTCTTGTCGGCTTTTTCGGGAACATCGATTTCCGGAAAACAGATGTAGGAAACGCTCAGCTCCTCGCGAAATGCGGCGGGCAGCGCTTTGTCGAGAGAACTTTCAACTTTATGCTGCAGCGCTTCGACATGCCGCTGTGCGACTTCCGGGCAGATGATCCCGATGGTCGAATGCTGCTTGTACCAGCCCCGTATGTCGATTTCTCGGAAGCATCCATCGAGGATGTCCGCCAGTGTGCGGATGCTCTTTTTTGCCTTCGATTTGACAATGCGGCGCAGTTCGATGATGATCAGTGCAAAGGGCGTCTGCGTCCTTTCGGTGCGCTTGCGCTCGCGTCTGAGCATGTCGTCGAATATTTTTTCGCGGTAGAGGCCGAACTCATCTTTTATCGCGTGCACGGCTGCCCCCCTGCCGTAGTCGGTTCTCCGATAGCGACGACTGTTTCGTGAAAGCCTTCGAAATGGAGTATCATACAGCACTTTCTCTCCCCCCAAGACAGTATGTTGATAACCCGGTGCCCTTTTTATCGGAAAAAAAAGTTGTTCTCACGTTAATCCAGCCCGGCAAAATTTACGATGCATATGAATATATAGGCGAAGATTTCAGTTTTAAAAGTAATGATAATATAAGCGAAAAAGGAGGCATGAGCAAGTTTTTTTTGAAAAAAAGAAGCCTAAAAGAGTGGTAATTTAAAAAAAATACGACAACGATAATGAATTTAATCAGTTATAATGGAAAGAGCTGGAGATGGGGTATGAAGAAATGCAAACCACGCTCCACCGGGGTTTATATCGTTATGTCGAATTTTTTAATCATGGTATACAGCGTCGGCCTGCTTATGCCCGACAGTTTCGCCGCTTCGGAGATGTTTCCGTTTGATCGCTGAATGAGGGTTTCGAGGTACTCTTTTTCGAATGCTTCACGCGCGTCTTTATAATTGATAATGTTCCCGGAAGAGCGTGACAGTGCAAGCTGCAGGTCTTCGGGTTCGATACGGTCGTTGCTGCAGGTGATGCTCGCCCTGCTGAGTTTATTCTCCAGTTCGCGTACATTCCCGGGCCATGAGTAGGCTAAAAGCGCCTGTTCGGAACGCGAACTGAGGTGCAGCCGGGAGCGGTTGAATTTGCGCCGGTTTTTTTCGATCAGGGTGTTGGCGATATGAACGATATCCTCGCCCCGTTCGCGAAGCGGGGGCAGATCGATCTGGAACTCACTGAGGCGGTAGTAAAGATCGTTTCTGATGCTCGATCCGTCATCAGCAGGGTTTTTCCGGTTCGTCGCCGCGATGACGCGAACATCGGCCGTTGAAAAGGTTGTCCCGCCGACGCGCTGTATTTTCTGATCTTCGAGAAATCTGAGCAGGTTGACCTGAAGGTTTTTCGGCATTTCTCCGATTTCATCGAGGAGCAGTGTTCCTCCCTCGGCTGATTCGATCAAGCCTTCCTTATCGGCGGCGGCTCCGGTAAAGGCGCCTTTGACATAACCGAAGAGTTCCGATTCAATCAGATTTTCAGGAATGGCGCCGCAATTGATGGGGACGAAATTATTGGTCCGACGTTCGCTGTGATAATGAATTGCACGGGCGCATAGCTCCTTGCCCGTTCCGCTCTCGCCGGTGATGAGCACATTGACATCAGTCCGGGAGAGCTTTTTTATCACATCGAAAACCTTTTTCATGACCTCGCTAGTACCGATCATGAAGATTGACGTATCTATCTGCATTGCAGGCAATTGCTGCGATGATTCAGGTTGTGGCTGTTCGAGATTACTTATCTTTATCGCCCGGTCGATTGCCTGCTTAAGCTGGTTGATATCAACAGGTTTGTTAAAAAAATCGAATGCCCCCCGTTTTACCGCTTCCGGTCCGAGAGTGGGGTTTGTGTTCGCCGTGATAACGATAATTTTCGAAAACCGGTTCAGCAGCAGCAACTGGTCGATAATCGCAAGTCCGCCGTCGGGAATATTATCAAGGCCCATATCGAGACAGACGACATCCGGCGCGGAGCGTTTGAATGCTTCGATACAGCTCTGAGCCGAGTCCGCCTCGACAACAGTGTACGACGACATGAGCGCCCAGCGCATGTTTTCACGCAGATCGACGTTATCTTCTACAATCAGAACTTTGTGCATCACAAACCACTGCTTATTGCCTACTTCCTAATTCTTCTACTCACTACTCCCCACTAATACACATACGAATAATACCGGTACCTTTTCATCGAACCGTCGAGGGTAGCCCGGTTGAGTACTATACCGGTAATTTTCCGTTGAAGGTCCGGAAACTCCTTGAGCCGTTTCTTCAGGGCGATCACGTTGGTGGATCCGGATTTTACGATAAGTATCGCACCGTTGAAAAATTTGCCGACAACCGCGGCATCCACCGATGCGCCGATCGGCGGAGTGTCTAAAAGAATGATTTCAAACATCGTTGAAAGATTGTCGAGCATGGCTTCGAGCCTGGGGAGGCCGAGAAGTTCCGACGGATTGGGAACATTGGGGCCTGATGCGATGATCGAAAGATTCGGCACATGGGTCGGTTGGATGAGCCGGCCTATTGTATCGGGAGTGACCGCCTCTTCGGAGAAGAGGAAATCAGCCAGCCCCGGCTTTTTCTGCAGCACGAAGGTGTTGTGCTGCACGCCCCGACGGATATCGCCGTCGATGAGCACGGTTTTGAGCTTCTGCTGCGCCATGGTAATGGCAAGGTTGGCGGCAAGCAGCGATTTCCCTTCATTCATCCCGAGGCTCGTGACGATCAGGCGCTTTTTGTCGATGTCGTGCATACGCAGCATGATTTTCGAGCGGAGCGACCGGAAAATTTCATTGGTAAAGTCGGGCGTGTACGATGCGGTCACCAGTTTCGGGTCGATGAGACGGACGGATGTTTTCGGCGCCTCACCCTTTCGTTTTTTTTCTCTTTTTTTTGCCGGCGTCGCGGTGGGGATCACCGGAACCGCTTCCATAAAAGTGAAGGGGAGGAATTTGGTTGCTTCACTTTCTGTACGGGCCGTTTTATCGAACAGGTCGAAGGCGACCGGCGGGCCGAAAGAGAGGCCCAGGATGGCGATGAGGCCGATGGCAAACAGCTTCATGAGATTTTTCAAATCCGACGGCGCTTCGGGCTCGATGGCGTAATCCATGATGAAAACATCGGGCACCTCGACCGCATCGGAGATTTTCGCCTGATTGTACCGGCCGAGCACCGTGGAGTGGATCTCCGACGCCACCTGCGCCTTTCGTTCCAGTTCGGCAAGCTGCAGTTGCTGGACGGGAAGCCCCTGCATGCGCGCGGTGATCTCCTGGATCCTGTTCGACTGCTGGTAGGTGGTCGTGGCGGCGGATTTGACGTATTCGGCAAGCAACCCAAGTGTTTTACCGCGTATGTCGGCGATTTTACCGCGGTTTTCTATCATCTGCGGATGGGTCTTTGAATACCCGGCGTTCAGTGTTGCCTGTTGCTGCAGCAACTGGTTGAATTCCGCCTGCAGCACCGATGCAGCCACCACCCCCTGCCTGCTCAAAAAGAGGAGCGCCTCGTTGATGAGGAGGTCCTGATCCGCTTCGGAAGCGGCGTTGAGCTGGTTCCGGATCCTTTGCGCCTCTTCGGATGAGGAACGGGAGGAATACATGTTGGTTTCGAGCATGGCCATGTTGCTTATCGAGTTCTGCAGTTCGGCGGCAAGGGCGATAGTGGGGTGCTCGCCGCGGAACATGCGCACCGCATCCTGCGTCGTCGCGACCTGTTCGGAGGCGGTCGTCAGTTGCTTTTCGAGAACGGCGATCGTTTCGGTGGTTTTGCGTTTCTTGAACCCGAGGCTCTTGGCGACGAATTCGTCGGCGATGGTGTTGATGATGCTGGTGATGCGTTTGTAATCGCGGCCGGTGAGCGAGACGCCGACGAAGTTGTCCTTTTCTCTTCCGTAGGAACGTCCGATGTCTTTATCATACACCGTCAGGTTCTTAAGCAGCCATGCGATGGCATCGCGCTGGCGGACGACATAAAAAGTTACATTGTGCGGGTTTTTAAGAAAGTCGCGTGCGAAGGTGCAGGTGACGCCGGTGAATGAGATGGCGTTCAGGCTCGCCAGCGAGCCGCTTTCGACCAGTTTCTCCTTGACGCCGGCTTCTTTGCTTGTCATCAGCAGTTTATAGGCGCCGTTCTCCGCTTCAAGATCGTATCTGGCGCTCGGCGCGGTCGTGTCGACCGAAATGGAGTCGAACACCTCGTGGAGATTGTACTGCTTTACCTGAAACCGCAGCGAGAGTTTGTCGACGATCTCGGAAAGGAACCCCTTTGCCTTGATAAGCGCGAGACGGCTCTGCTGGGTCGATTCGCCGAGGTCCGCCACGGCGCTCTTGGTGTCGGAGCTCTCGAGACCGATCATCACCGCCGCCTCGAGCTCGGGCTGCAGTGCGCCGAATTTCAGCAGATAGAGCATGAAACCGGCGGCCGCGACGGGGAGGGCAACGACGATCCAGAGCTTCCATCGCCAGAGCAGATGGGAGTAGTGGGAGATATAATATCCGAAATCAAATTCGCGCAGTGTCGGGGGCGGAGCTGGTTGTTGCTGCATGGCTGCTGTTGTTTTCTATAATGGTTAAATACCCTTTATCGATTTGACCGGTAATAATCGTAGAGCATGAAGGTATTGTAAAGCGTTATAACCGATACGGCGGTTGAAATGCTAAACGATATTATAGGAAGCACATCCGTTCTGAACACTTCCCACCCGGTCTTCAGCGGCTGCTGGAGCACGGTGAGTTGGTCGCCGGTTTTAAAGCCGATCTGATAGAGTGATTTTCCATCCTGGATGAGGGGGACGAGGTCGTTGTTGACGACGATGCGGTCGCGTTCCCACTTGAGTTTTTTGAAACCGTCCATACGCTGGGTCCCGCCGGCGGTCTGGATGGTTTCCCAGAGCGTGGCATGGGGGTTGACCCAGTAGAGTCCCGGACGGAAAAAGCCGCCGTTGAGCGCTACCCTGATGAGCGGCCTGATTCTCATGTGCGGGTAGCGCATGAAATCGACGTACTTTTCGGCGAGCATTTTCGCGAGCGCGTCGGACGACATCCCGGTTACCTTGACATAGCCGATAATGGGGAAATCGACGAACCCCTCGCCGTCGATGGCGTAGAAACCCGCGGGAAATCCGGTTGAATCGGGGTAGGTGACGATTTCGAGCGCGTCGCCCGGTCTGAACGGGAGGGGACGGGCTGCATCGCCGATGGCGGCGGCGGACGCCGCAGCCTGCGGCTGCTGTAGCTGGCCGGCAGTGCCGGGTTCCGTTGCGTGGAGATGGGAGATGCAGGCGATGATTGTTATCACAATAGAAGTAATATGCATTTGTTTCATAGATGGTCCATTCTTGAAAATACACTTTTTTATTCTACGGTATTCACCCTGGTTCCGTAAATGGTTATGTTCTGCCGCTGTTGTTCAACTTAAGCCCATCACCGCCGGCGAGGTTTCATGCACAGGGCGGATAGACCACTGTTCGGTAATCTTTTCCGAAATTAAAATACATGATTGTAACAGAGTACGTTTAAGTAGTTTAAACGGGAATGACGGCGTTGGCGGTTGTTTTTTATTGCATGAAGTGGGAATTGAATCGGGAGTAAATGGAAACGACAAACCTTCATTTCTTCTTGCCGGGTCCCTGCCTGCGCGTCCTACCCTCCGCAGTAGTAACTGCTACCTGCCTTTGCCGAAGCCGGCTACGGCG
>JAFGIW010000046.1 GCA_016929415.1 Chitinispirillaceae bacterium
AACTATGATTATAAAATAATCAACTGCGCATGCAATGCCCCGGCTTCTTTTATTGCCTGCAGGATCGCGATAACATCCCGTGGGGCAACACCAAGCGAATTGAGCGCATAAGAGAGATCGGAGACGGTTGTGGTACCATCAAGCACCACCATTTCCGCATCTTTTTCTTCGACCACTGCTTTGGGATTCGGCACAACCTCTGTTCTCCCCAGACTGAATGGAGGCGGCTGAATGACTTCCGGGACGTTGGCAACCTCAACTTTTACTCCTCCATGAGTAACCGCAATCGCAGAAATTTTTACTTCTCCTCCGGCTACTATGGTTCCGGTCCTCTCATTGACAACGACTTTTGCCTGTGTCGAAACGGCAAAGGAGAGGTTTTCAACACGTGATATAAAGGTAATTAAATCAATGGGATTTCTTATAGTGTCACGCGACAGCCTTTGAAAATCGAGCGAAACTGTTGCCGCATCGAGCGGACGGGCAATTTTTTTTCCGGCAATTTTGCCGAATTCGCCGTTTATCGCTTCAGCCATCTGTAATGCTGAAGTGAAGTCGGGAGCTGCGAGTGATAGAGATAAGTTTTTGCCATTCAATAAATTATAGCTGAATTCATGTTGAACGATCGCCCCGTCGGGAATTCTACCGACAAGTACATGATTTTTCTTGATATGTGTTAATCCCCGGTCACGGATATCATACCCTCCGGTCGCGAGCGGACCTTGTGCTGATGCATAGATCGCTCCATCCGGTCCCTGAAGCGGGGTAAGGATGAGTGTCCCGCCCTCAAGGCTGGTTGCATCACCCATCGATGATACCGTGACGTCAAACCGTGTTCCTTTGCGCTTGAAAGGTAGAAGAGTCCCGGTTATCATGACTGAAGCGACATTACGCAGACGTATCCTCTTGTCGGGAAGCTCTATCCCCATGTTTTTCAACATGTTGGTAACAGTTTGCTCGGTAAAAAGCGTCTGGGTCCGATCGCCGGTGTTTGCAAGCCCGACTACCAGACCGTAGCCGAAGAGCTGTACATCCTCAAGTCCGGTGATTGAGGCAACGTCTTTAATCCGCACGGTCTGCTGTGCCGATGTGGAAAAAAAGAAGCTCAACATAATCGCCATCAGAAGAGTTTTTTTCATATCATTCCCTTGCTATGATGCACTTTATTCGTAAAACTATATCTTTTTCATTGATTAAAAAATCCAGTTCAGAAACCGTGCAAGAAGACCGGGTCTTCTTCCGGTATTCGCGACACCTTTCCCTGCATAGGTGATCTCCGCATCGGCAATATTCGAGGAATAGATGACATTATCCTTTCGAACATCCTGGGGTCGCACAATACCGGTTATTTTAATAATCTCTTTTTCATCATTGATTTCAACGACCTTGCTCCCCTCGATGACCAGATTCCCGTTATCCTGCACCTTAATGACCCGTGCCGATATTGTTGCAACAAGACTCCCTTCGCGTGATGTCCCGCCTTTTCCGTCATACCCGACTTTACTTCCTCCGGAGAGACCGAATCCGGGAATCATCCGAAGCGCACCCGACCCCCCTCCACCTTCGAGTCCCACGCTGTTCTCTTTACTCGTGGTTGTCCCGCTCTCGCTTCCCGCTTTGGCCGATTCAACAATCATGATGGTCAGAATGTCATCGACCCTCATTGCCCGATGATCGGAAAAAAGATTGACTATCGGCGCTGTATAGATGGTGTAACTCATTGTTATAATGAACAATAAGGCTCTATTAATGAAGGCGGTTCTCATATTGATACTCCTCCCAGCAGAGGTGAAACAATACCTTTTTCCCTGATTTCCGTACGAATCAACTTATGTGTCTGTTGGTTCTCTACCCATATCCGGTCGCCTATCCCACCCCGCTCACGCGCCACACCTGAAACGGCGATTGATATTCTCCCGTTTTTATAAATAATTAAAACTGCATCACCCTTTTCGATTGCCGGTATGTTTGCCAGCAAACGGTCGTGTAAAATAGTGCCCGCCTCAATTGACCGTGCCGCACGTTTATTCTTAAGATCATTCATCGACGTATATGGCAATGGGGCGAATCGGGTTATGTCCATACGCCGGATCACGCAATCTTCAGGGTGCAGCACATCACCCCTTGCAACCGGTTTAACGGTAACCGCCACCGGTGCAACCACCGAAAAACGGCATTTTACCGGGATGCGGCAGCTGCGCGACTCCTGCCGCGCAATCATCGAAAGGTTCGTGCTCCCCTTCGGAAACCGGTTCTCAAGTCCGCGGAACGACAGCGACATCGGCTTGTCAAGCAATTTGCAGGAATCGGCGGGATTGTCGATGGCGACCTCCCACTCCCCCTCTTTCCAGCCAACTGTTGATGCGATCCATGAACGCAGCGCAGTCTCGTGGTCGGAAAGCTTCACCACACGGTAATCGGTGCGGACAAGGGGACGTTTCGATCCGGCAATAATGAACGCGGCATCGGGAAATTTTACTTTCAACCTGAACGATACAAGGTCTGCGGCCGAAATAAATCTGCTGTATCCCGGAGGGGCGCACACCCCGGCATTGCATTCCATTACCTCCCCCACCATGACGCCGTCGTTCCCCGTTACCTGAGCAATATCGCCGACAGTAAACAGCGTATCGTTGACAAGAGATGAGTCGTAAAAAATAAGGGAGATGCCTGCCGTACGGGCGTATGCGCCGGCATACCACACGGCGGCAATGAGCACTACCCGCGCTCCCCTGTGCCATCCGCGTAATATTAACCGCATGTTCACTTTGGTGGTCATCCTGCCTACCGTTTCAGATTATTCGCCACCTGCATCATGTCTTCCCCCACCTGGATCGCCTTGGAGATGATCTCGAACGCTCGCTGCGCGCTTATCATGTTGACCATCTCGTTGACGATCTGGACATTCGACGCCTCGGAGTATCCCATGGCGATCGACCCTGTTCCCTCTTCGGCGGGCAGCGACACCACCGGTTCGCCGCTCGCGTCGGACTCCCCGTAGAGATTTCCACCGAGTGACCTGAGACCGGATGGGTTGATAAAACGGACCAGTTCCACCTGCCCGATTTCCGTCTGTTCGCTCTCCCCCGGCAGAATCACCGAAACCTTTCCGTCCGGCGAGATTGTCAATCCGGATGAATTTTCGGGAATAGTTATCTGCTGAGAAACGAAGAACCCCGAAGAGGTAACGATGGAGCCGTCGTTGGATCGCTTGAATGACCCGTCACGCGTATAGGCGGTTGTTCCATCGGGAAGAGTGATCTGAAAGAAACCTTCACCCTGTATTGCCCAGTCAAGTGAATTACCGGTTTCGAGCAGGGATCCCTGTTCGAAGATAAGCTGTATCGCAGCCGGCTTGACACCCAGTCCGGTCTCTATACCCGCAGGCGCCATACTCCCTTCGAAGTTGCGCACCCCCGGTTCCCGCAGCGTCTGATACATCAGGTCCTGAAATTCGATCTTCGACCGTTTGAAACCCGTGGTATTCACGTTCGACAAATTGTTGGAAATGGTATCCATGTAAAGCTGCTGCGCTTCCATTCCCGTAGCCGCCGTCATCATGCATCGAACCATCTTCTGCCTCTCCTGTTTATTGTATCAATAACAAAATCAATCCATAAAACGCTCAACAGCTAAACCTCTTCCTCTACCCCACTCTCCCCACCTGATTCACCGCCTTCTCCAGCGTCTCATCCTGCGCATGAAGCGCTTTCTGGTCGGCCTCGAAGTTACGGTACGAGGTGATCATCCGCACCATATTTCGGATCATGTCGACATTCGACCCCTCAAGATAACCCTGACGAATTAAAAATCCCGCTGACCGTCGTTCCGGATTATCGGGAAGCAGCGGCCGGAAACGAGTGTCACCGCAACGCTGCAGGTTGTAGGGCTTCTCGAAGTCAACCACCTTGAGCAGCCCTTTGGCCTCCTCTTCCTGCACTACTTCCCCCTCCTCGGTGATCGTCACCGGCAGGTCCCGTTCGACACGGATGAATCCCTCGGTTCCCATTACCTTTGAACCGTCCGACGTTACTAAAATGCCGTCGGGATCGAGGGCAAAATTACCATTACGCGTGTACTCTATTCCGTCATCGGCCATAATCGTAAAAAAACCGGTTCCTTTGATATAACAATCAAGCGGCGCTTTCGTCATTTTCATCGGTCCTTCGCGGTAATCGATGTAAACCTCGTCAACCTTAATGTCGTTATCGGCAAAAGGCTCCCGGAGATCATCGGCGAGATACCGGTGATAACTCTTGACGAACAGACCGCTCTGCTTGAAGCCGGTGGTATTTATATTAGCCAGATTATTCGCAATCTGGTCCTGCTGCTGAAGAAGCGGGGCCATACCCCTCGATGCCGTGTAGATTCCCTGAATCATTTCGTTGCCCCCACATCCGGAAAAACTGGATCGATACTATCATCCGGGGAATCATATCGCATTTTCTATGCCATGGGAAGGAGAAATGGAGACCTGGTTAAGAATCAATCACTTACCCATTGGCCGCGAGGTGATTGTCCGGCTGAGGCAAGATCTTTTTTCCGGGAGAAGGAAGGAATTGCCGTTGGGGAAAGATAGGCTACAACCTATCTCCTCCCCCCACCACCTCCCGAATTCCCCTCCCGAACGGCGGCCTGATAACTCCCTTCTCCGTTACAAACGCGCATATCAACTCCGCCGGAGTGACGTCGAATGCCGGATTGAAAACCGCCACGCCATCGGGGGCAGTGCGTTTGCCGAAGCCGCAGGTGATCTCTTCGGCTCGCCGCTCTTCGATGGGAATCGCTCTCCCGGTTGTAAGGTTCAGATCGAACGTTGATGACGGCGCTGCAACATAGAAAGGGATATTATGCGCCTTGGCGAGCAGTGCGACCCCGTAGGTGCCGATTTTATTCGCCGTATCGCCGTTTGCGGTTATCCGGTCTGCCCCGACTATGACTGCCCCGACTTTTCCCCGCTCCATGACCGTCGCGGCCATGTTATCGCAAATGAGAATAACCGGGATTCCCGCCTGCTGCAGCTCGAACGCAGTGATGCGCGCTCCCTGGAGAAGAGGCCGGGTCTCATCGGCATAGACGGTGAACAATTTTCCCTGTTCCGCCGCGACGTAGACGGGGGCAAGAGCAGTGCCGTATTCCGCGGTTGCGAGGCCGCCGGCATTGCAATGGGTCAGGATCGAGGAGACATTCGCCAATAGTTTCGCCCCGTGTTCCCCGATAGCCCGGCCCATGCGGCGGTCTTCATCTAGAATCGCAAGGGCTTCCTGTAACAGTTTGTTTTTTATACCAGTTACCGCTGCGGTAGGGACAAGTTCCAGCGCCCGTTTTTTCATCCGGTTTACAGCCCAGACGAGATTTACCGCTGTCGGGCGTGAATCAGCCAGGTAATCGCCGTTTTTTTCAAGGAGGGTCAGCAGATCATCGACACTCCCCTGTTCCGGGAAATCCGCGATTGCGATATAGCAGCCGAACGCTGCGGCGATACCGATTGCAGGAGCACCACGGACGCGAAGTTCCCGGATTGCATGGAACATCGCCTCAACATTGTCGATTCGCTGGTATATCAATTCCCCGGGAAGACGGGTCTGATCGATGATCACGACACCGTCATCAACCCAGTCGATGGTCTTCAAGCGCTTCATGCCGACTCCTTCAAAGTACAAACCCCCCGGTGACCGTGTCGCCGCCGAGGGGTTGAATGTCAGATTCAAAAAGTCCAAATACCATCAGGCAGCCGCTTCGGTCTCCTTTTTCGAATGCTCGATAATTCTTTTCGCCTGTTCAGACGGCACCTGCTCGTAATGCGAGAACTTTTTGGTGTAAAACCCGCGTCCCTGCGTCATTGAACGCAGCGTTGTCGAGTAGGTCATGACTTCAGCTTCGGGTACTTTCGCGGTTATGACCTGATATTTGCCGGTCTGGTTCATGCCCCCTATTTTCCCGCGGCGGGAAGACATGTCGCCCATGATATCGCCGGTGTACTCATCGGGAACAGTAATCACGAGATCGACTACCGGTTCAAGCAGAATGGGATTGCACATTTCAAACGCCTTTTTAAAAACTTCACGTCCAGCAATCTGAAAGGCGATATCTTTCGAGTCGACCGGATGCATCTTTCCATCGACCAGCAGAACCCTTACATCGACGATGGGGTATCCCGCGAGAATCCCCTCGGTGAGTTTTGATTGAATTCCCTTATCGACACTCGGACGAAGCGACTGATCAATCACGCCGCCTACGATTTTATCGACGAATTCATACCCCCCGCTGCGCGCCTGCGGCTCGAGGTCAATAAATACACGAGCATATTGTCCCGCGCCGCCGCTCTGCTTTTTATGGGTATACTCGATATATTTTGCTGATTTTGTGATGGTTTCGCGGTAGGAAATTTTCGGCTGTTTCTTTTCGACCTCCACTTTGAAACGACTCTTCAGGTTATCAAGGATAACATCGAGCTGAATGTCTCCCATGGCCGATAATATCCCCTGATGAACATCAGAATGAAATTTGTAGGAAAAGCTTGTGTCCTCTTCGTGAAGTTTCGTCAGACCGGTACCGATCTTGTCTTCATCCCCCTTTTCTTTTGCCGATATGGCGACCGCGACCAGCGGTTCGGGAAGCTGAGTTGGAGAAACGCGGTGATTTGCCGATTTATCAACCAGCGTATCGTTCGTGTGGGTGTCCTTGAGCTTCAGCAGACCGCCGATATCACCGGCAACGATTTCAGTGGTATCGGCCCGCTCCTTGCCGCGAAGGAAGAACATGTTGCCGATTCGTTCCGACGTTCCCTTTGTAGGGTTGTACATGTCAACGCCGGTTTTAAGCTTGCCGGAAAAAACACGGGTGATATTGATTTCACCGAGGTGTTCCTCGGAAACGGTTTTGAAAACGAATGCGGTTGTCGGGCTTGATTCCGTACACGGGATCTTTTTCTCTTCGGTACCCGCGATCACGCCCACTTCGGTCCGGCTCTCCGCCGACGGACAGAGATTGACCAGTTTGGTCAAGAGCTGGTCGACGCCCATGTTATGCACCGCGCAACCGGCGATAACGGGGAATATTGTTCCTTCAAGAACACCCTTCGACAGGCCTTTGCGCAGTTCCTCGTCGCTTAACGTCCCATTATCAAAATAGGCGTTCATGAGCGCCTCATCGGTTTCAGCCACCGATTCAGTAAGCGCCTGACGGAGCGTTTCGATTTCATCCGTCATCCCTGCGGGAATATCAATCTTTTTGCCGATACCGTCGCCGTCGCGGACATACTCATAGGCCTCTTTGGCGATAAGATCGACGATCCCTTTAAACGATGCGCCATGACCAATGGGAATTACCAGGGGTGCGACCCCGTTACCGTATCCGTTCTTCAACGCTTCCAGGGTCTTTTCGAAACGAACGTTCTCTTTATCGCACCCGTTAACGAAAAATAACCGCGCAGCCTTGTCGTTCTCCAGAAAAGTCGAAACGAGTTCGGTTCCGACCTGTATGCCGTCGACCGCATCAACGAGAATGACCGCGGTTTCAACCACGCGCAGGGCGGCACGGGCATCGCCGAGGAAATCGAGAAATCCGGGGCAATCGAGGATATTGATCTTGGCTTCTTTCCACTCACAGAATCCGGCATGCATCGAAATGGTCATCCTGCGTTCTTTCTCATCCGGCCGCGCGTCGAAAATACTGCTGCCGTTATCGATCCTACCGAGTTTCGAAGTCGCTTTTGCGGTAAAGCACGCAGCCTCGAGCAGCGTCGTCTTCCCGACACCGCCATGCGAAAGAAAACAGACATTTCGAATCGAACCGGCCCGATAAGTTTTCATGTATCCTCCGAAAAATTGACTGATGCTCTCTTCAGGCGAAAGTGACTCCACCGTGCCCGACGCGTATCTCCCAGCCCCTCGACATCCTTTAAATGGTTGAATTTCCGTTGAGACGGGGAATTGGTTAATATATAAAGATGAACGATGATTATGCAACAGGGGAATGAAAAGGGGGTCCTGCGGCAGAAATAGCGTTATTTTGAGACGGAAGACAGGTGAATCCCTGCTCCTGTCCCGCATCACCAATATAGAAAAGTCAGTTCCACTTTCTGCAGCCGGAGCTACTGAAAATCGATAACAAATTCCAGCGAAGAGCGCTCCCTGGAGAGACCGACCCTCATACCCTGCATTTTCATTCTATCCCTGTATTCCCTCCGTTTGCACGCCCCTAAAATGGCAAAAGTGGTGCCTATTGCGGAGAGAAGTCCTGTTGCGATGATCAGTAGATTTCCGGAGACATGTTGCTCAAAATCCTTATCTGAAAAAGTTGTATCATTTCCTTCGGCCGGCAGCTCCCCTGCATCTGAAACCAGCGTGATCCCTGAAACCAGCGTTGCCACTGAAATGCCAAGAAGCGTAAATCCGATATTCCTGAAAACCGAATAGGTGCGAAATTTCCCCTGCAGTTCCTCGTTGGTATATGAATCTATATCCGCATCCGCTTGCGCGAATAGCGCACAGGGGAGCGAAAAAAAGAGCAATAACATCTTTGCACGATGGAGGTGCACCTTATGTTCCTGGACACAGTTGATCAGTACGTTTGTAATAGCCTTCATTGGAAAATAGACAATGATCACTATGCAATCCAATCTCTCATCGTCGGAATATCTGCCTGTTGTTATAGCGCAGGTAATAAAAAAAACCCTTGAAAACCGTTGTTTCACGGCTTTCAAGGGTTAATGGAGCTGAGGGGGATCGAACCCCTGACCCTCAGACTGCCAGCCTGATGCTCTCCCAGCTGAGCTACAGCCCCGGTATGAAGGTAAAAAGTACTTCAATCCACCCGGTGCAGTCAATAATGTGAAGGTAAATGCGGCAAATGGAATCACAAGCAAATGAAGACGTGCATCAGGCCCCCTGTCTTTCGGTCAAGCGATGCCGCAGCCGCTTCGAAGCACAAGTTACATTCTAACCGTTAAGGGATGCCATGGCGTGCGGAAGATTTCACGCCGGAAATCACACATCAACCTCGACCGGCAGCCGGTCGAGCACGTCGCCGAGGAGCCGCTTATTGAGGTTCGTGAGCCAGTTCGCCTCGGGGGTAGTGGAAATCGCGTCGATGTGCGAGACGCTTTCCGCGGCCTCGGCTGAACTGATATTCGCGATTATTTCCTTGATGATCGGAATATTGCGCGGGATCACGCTGAAACGCCGCAGTCCCAGACCCACCAGCAGGGCCGTATGCATCCAGTTTCCGGCCATTTCACCGCAGATCGAAAGCGGCATCCCGTTGTCGTTCGCGCATTTTATCGCGTTCCTGATAATCCGTATGAACGCGGGTTCGATGGGATTGTACAGGTAGTTGACCTTTGCGTTATTGCGGTCGGCGGCGCTCAGGTACTGGATGAGATCGTTGGTGCCGATCGAGGCGAAATCGATCGCTTTCATGAAGGTTTCCATTTCCAGTATCGCCAGCGGCACCTCGAACAGGACGCCGCACCGGGGCATTTTCATCGAAAGCTTTGCGGCCACCGATGCGATGATCTTCTTTGCGTCAAGCCACTCCTGCAGGGTCGTCACCATCGGTATCATGATCGCGTAATCGTGTTTTTCACCCGCGCGCATGATGGCCGCCACCTGCGTTTCGAAAAGTTCCCTCTGTCCGAGAAAGATCCTGATGGCGCGCCACCCCATGAAGGGATTGAATTCGAGCGGCATATCGAAAAATTTGGGAACCTTGTCGCCCCCGATGTCCATGAGCCGTATCACGCACGACTTTTTATTCGCCTTTTCGAGAATGCTTTTATAGTATTTGTATTGTATCTGCTCCGTAGGCATCTCTGTTCTGTTTGACAAAAGGTATTCGGTGCGGACAAGGCCGATTCCGTCGGCGCCGTGTTCGCGCGCTTCATCGGCATCCTCCGGCAGCGATATATTTGCCAGCACGTCTATCTGGATCCCGTCGCGTGTGTATACCGGTCGGCGCCATTTGGTCTTAAGTCGCTCAAAGGTGGCCACGACCGACGCCAGCCGTTTATACCGTAATTTGACGTTTGCCGTCGGCCGCACGTAAATGTGCCCCTTCTCCGCATCGACAAGTACCTGGTCCCCGGGCCTGATATGGTCGGTAAGATTGGGTATTCCCGAAACAACCGGTATTGAATAGGAACGGGCAAGAATCGCCGCATGGGAGGTTTTACCGCCGCTTGTCGTGACCACCGCCTGTATTTTACTCTTGTCGTACGAAAGAATATCGGTGGGGGTGAACATGCGCAGCACGACGAGCACGACCGGTTCGAGAAATGTTTTCGTGCGTCCGTCGTCCTTGTGGAGGAAGGAAATCAGTTTCTCGCACACTTCGACCATGTCGCTGCTGCGTTCCTTGAAATAGGCGGTCCCGGCCGTATCGAAGCGCTTGATGAACTCGTTCGAGACAACCCTGATGCTTGTTTCGAGATCGTAGAGTTTCGTGGTGATGGTCTCGACGACCTGGCCGATGAATGCCGGATCGTCTAGAATATGCTCATAAATATTAAGAATCGAAGTATCTATCGACGTGGTGCTGCTGAGTTCCGAAATATGCTGCCGGTAATCCTTGCGCGCTTTCTCCCGTATCTCGTTGAAACGCATGATTTCATCGCCGATATCCTGGCGCGAAACCGAAACCGTCGGGGTCTGCTGCACGGCACGGCCAACAAAATAAGCGCTCCCCGCGCCCCATCCCGATACAACGGGGATTCCGTTTAAACGGGTCTCTTTTCTCATTGCGGCGACACTTTCCAGATATCCTGTGCGTAAGCTAGGATGGTCCGGTCACTGGTAAAAAACCCGCTTCCGGCAATGGCCTGCAGACTGTGCTGAGTCCATGTCCATTGGTCGGTATACGCCGCGTCGATGCGCTCCTGCTGTCGGATGTAATCATCGAAATCGAGCATGACGAAAAACCGGTCGGAATCGCGCAATGAAGCGAGGAGGGGATAGACGGCGTTTCCTTCGGGAAACGAGGACAACACCTCATCGAAAAAAGTGAATATCGCCTTGAGCCGCGGGTCGGCTTCGGTCAGCTCGTACGGCTTGTAGGCGTGCAGCGTCTGCAGTTCTTCGACGGATTTGCCGAAGGTGTATACCGACGTTTCCCCGAGACGTTCCGCAAGCTCGACATTGGTCCCGCCCCTGCTTGCGATGGTCAACGCTCCGTTAAAGGCGAATTTCATGTTGAAGGTGCCCGACGCCACGAAAGTCGGTGTCGAGAGCTGTTCCGACAGGTCTGCCGCCGGTACGATCCGTTCCGCCTCGCTCATGCCCATGTTGGGGAGAAAGGCCACTTTGATAGATCTGCTTATCTCCGGATCGTTATTGACAATAGAGGCAACGATATTGATCAAATGGATGATCTGCTTCGCCAGAGCGTCCGACGGGGAGGCTTTTCCGGAAAAGAGGTGGACCCGCGGCGATCTGACAGTCCCGCCCGCCCTCAGGCGGAGGTAGTCGTTCAGAATATGAAACAGGTGGAGCACTTGACGCTTCGACGGGTGAATCGTGCCGATCTGGACATCGAACAATGCGAGCGCATCGACATGGCAGCCGGCAGTCGCTTCGATATGCCGACCGAGCTGACGTTTGGCGTCGAGTTTAATTTCAGTCAGTTTTTGCAGGAGTGAACGGTTGTTGATCGACTGTTCAAGCTGTTCGAGACATCTCGCATCAGTTGTCCAGGAGGTGCCGATCGTTTTTGAAATGAGAGCGGCCAGGGCGGGATTCACGCATAACAGCCAGCGGCGATGCGCCGCTCCCGCGGTGATGTTCCCGAATTTATCGGGGAAAAACCTCCTATGCACGGGAAACAATTTCCTGCTTATAGTATCGGTCTGCACCCGTGATACGCCGTTGACGGAAAACGAACCGAGCGTGGCAAGATTCGCCAGGCGTATTCTTTTTACCTCGCCTTCTTCGATAAGGGAGAGCTCCCGGATGATATCCGGATCTGAACTGAAGGTACTGCGGATCGTATCAAGGAGGAACTGGTTGATATCGAACATGATCTGCATATGGCGCGGCAGCATCTGTGTAACCTTGTAAACCGGCCAGCTCTCGATGTGATCCTGCGACATCGCATGGCTGGTGTAAGTGAAAACGTTGTTCGTGATCCGCCAGGCACGTTCCCATGGCACTTTCTCCACATCGACCAGAATACGCATCAATTCGGGAATCGCAAGAGCGCATCTGCTTCCATTTAAATGGATGACCACCTGTTTATCGAAGTCCAGAAGATCGGAATTATGCACTTTATAACGTCTGACAATGTCCTGAATCGTCGCGCAGATAAAAAAGTACTGCTGTTTCATGCGTAAATCGGTCGAACGGCGCACATCCTCCTGGGGAAACAGAACCTTGGTAATGCGCCCGAGCTGCGATTTTTCCTCACAGGCCCGTACATAGTCATGGTGATTGGCATAGTCGGAAAGAAACTCTTCGGACGCACGCGCCGACCAGAGACGAAGCGTATTCACGACATTGTTCCGATACCCTACGATCGGCACATCGTAGGGAACAGCATGCACCTGTTCGGTGGCGTTCCAGCGATAGAGACCGGGACTTTTTGCCGCTTCGATTGGAACACATCCGCCGGAAAAATTCACCTCACAGGTGTATTCCGGCCGGATTATTTCCCATGGATGGCCGCGATGAAGCCAATCGTAGGGGCGCTCCGACTGTATACCATTCTGTATATTCTGCTGAAATTGAGAATAATCATAACGCAGCCCGTATCCCATCGCCGGTATTCCCAGCGTTGCCGTGGAATCGAGATAGCAGGCCGCCATTCTGCCTTTTCCGGAATTACCCAGATCACAATCATCTTCCTGCCGATACACTTCGTCGAGGGAAAATCCAAGCGCGGGAACTGCCTTCTCAATAGGTTTCTGAATTCCAAGATTTATAATATTGTTACGAAGGCTCTTCCCGAAAATATACTCCATCGAGAGGAAGTATATGCGTCGGACGTTCCGATTGGAGTATTTTTTCTGCGTCTCAATCCAGTTGTCGGTCAGCTCGCTCCTGACGGCGTAGGCGAGCGCCATATATTTATCGTACGATGTTGCTGTTGTTTCATCCTTGGCAAGAAAATAACGCAGATATCGATAATAGGTCTCCCTGAAATCCTTACTTTCCATAGGACACCTGATGAAGAAGCGACCACAGGAATTGAGAATTGTGAACGGATATCATGAGCGCTCCCTTGAAATCATGGAGTTAAACTCAAATCATATGAGTTGCGCCGCCTGTCCGGTGCTGTTTAAATCCATAAGAAATATACTTTTTAGGTAATTATATATCCTCGTTAAAATGAATGCACGAAAAAAAGATTTAAGGGAATTCTGATGGATTGGCCTCTCAATTGAGTAGGTTATGCGCTTAAGAAAAAGGCTTTCAATTTACCTTGTTCTGAAAAAAGAGAAAGTGTATATTTACAGAATTATCAGGCTCTGGAGGGGTGGCCGAGCTGGCTTAAGGCACAGGTTTGCTAAACCTGCGTAGGGGCAACTCTACCGGAGGTTCAAATCCTCTCC
>JAFGIW010000047.1 GCA_016929415.1 Chitinispirillaceae bacterium
AAAGAGCCGGTTGAGCCGTTCCTGAAGGCTTTTTATCTGGCGTCCGCAACTGCGTTCCGAGGAGTCCTGCGCCACCGGGTCGAGCGTGGTATGGATTGTCAATCCACCGTTGAGCAGCAGGTCGTCGCCGTATTTGTCGGAGACGTATTTCCTCACCATCTCCATGAAATAGGAGCCGCTGCCCGCCGCTTTCTGTTGCGGGTTCGTTTCGATGGGGAGCGCGATGGTTTCAAGATAGGCGGTCTTGTCGATTTTTTTCATGTTGCGCATGGCGGCGAGCACCTTGTTGCGACGTTCGGTCATTCGCGGCAGGTTCTCTTTTTTATCGGGCCGGTAGCGCTCGGGAAGTTGTATAACGCCGCCGAGTGTGGCGCACTCGTTAAGATCGAGTTCGCTCGCGTGTTTTCCGAAATAATAGAGACTTGCGGCTTCAAATCCGTAGGCGCCGGCGCCGAGATAGACCTGATTCATGTAAAGTTCGAAGATTTCGTTTTTCGTGTAGCACGCTTCGAACATGACGGCGGTAAGCGCCTCTCTTAATTTACGGATAAGCGACGAGTGCGCCGTGAGGTAGACGTTACGCGCGAGCTGCTGGGTGATGGTCGATGCGCCCTGTGCGTAATGCCCGCGAACGATATCGACGATGATGGCGCCGGCGATCCGGCGCAGATCGATCCCCCAGTGCTTGTAGAAGCGCCTGTCCTCGATCGCGATTATCGCCTGTTGCAGTTGAAGGGGAAATTTTTCCAGCGTTACGTAATAGCGCCGTTCGATACTGAACTCATGAATCAGTTCCCCATCCTTGCCTAAAACGCGGGATACCAGCGGCTGCTGGATATTCTGCATCTGGCCGAGTGAGGGAAGCGTCTGGGAGAGCCGGTGGAGGAACCACAGCCCGGAGGCAATGCCGAAAGAAACAATCAGAATCGTAAAACCGATAAGAAAAATGACAAAATGGCCGCGCAACTTTTCGGGTGTTTCTTGTTCCTTTGGAGTTTCCGGGGCTTCTAAGAAGAATGGGCGTACCTGCTGCATAGTGTAAAAATATAGCCCGAGGGGCGGAATAAGTCAAACGGGAGATGAATAAACAAATGAAATACACCCTTGATCGCCTTTCTGAAGACAATGCCTGAAGAAAAAGGGCCCTCTGCAATTAAAAAAAAGTATTTTCTTCACAACCAGACTGTTCAAGAATGATCGACAAGGAGTCTTAATGGCGAAAAAAGTGCTGATTACCGGTATCACCGGGCAGGACGGATCATACCTGGCCGAGCTGTTACTCGAAAAGGGGTATGAGGTTCACGGGATGATCCGGCGTTCCAGCTATTTCAACCGCGGACGGATTGATCCGCTTTATGATGATTCAAAGAAAAAGGGCGTACCGCTCTACCTTCACTACGGCGACATGGCGGACAGCAGTAATCTTAACAGGATGCTCGAACGTGTCCAACCCGACGAGATTTACAATCTGGCGGCGCAGTCGCACGTCCGGGTTTCATTCGAGGTGCCGGAATATACGGCGGATGTCGATGCGGTCGGTACGCTGCGTCTTCTTGACGCCATACGTGCGACCGGGTTGCAGTGCCGATTCTATCAGGCGTCAACTTCGGAGCTGTATGGAAAAGCCCGGGACGTGCCGCAATCGGAAACCACACCCTTTCATCCGCGCTCACCCTACGCCATAGCGAAACTCTATGCCTACTGGATCGTCATCAACTATCGTGAGGCGTATAATCTGCATGCGTCGAACGGAATTCTGTTCAATCACGAGTCTCCGCGGCGGGGAGAAAATTTCGTCACCAGGAAAATCACCATCGGCGCCGCGGAGATACATGCGGGGAAGAAAGAGTGCATTCACCTGGGGAACCTCGATGCCCGGCGGGACTGGGGTTATGCGCCCGATTATGTCCGCGCGATGTGGTTGATGCTCCAGCAGGAGCGTCCCGACGATTATGTGATCGCTACCGGTGAGATGCACAGCGTCCGCGAATTTATCGAAAAGGCTTTTGGGATTCTCGATATGAAAATCGGCTGGAAGGGAAGCGGCGTTGATGAGGTGGGGATCGATACGAAAACGGGCACTACCGTTGTCCATATCGATCCGCGCCATTATCGCCCCACGGAGGTCGAGCAGCTTCAGGGGGATGCGCGCAAAGCGCTGCGGCAGCTCGGCTGGAAACCGGAGGTTACCTTCGACAAGCTTGTCGAAATCATGGTGCGCGCCGACCGGGATGCGGTGCGGTAAATCGAATGATCGGGATACTGCGGGCCGTGTATACCTTTCAGCGGCGGCAGGTGCCTTTTTACCGGTGGGTTGGTTACTATATGCGATGTCTGATAATGGCAATTGCCGTGATCATGGTTCTCTTTGTGATAGGGGCTTCTTCAAAGCCGGTAGCGGATGATACTACCCAGGAGGAGCTGCGCTGGGAAGAGGCGTCGGTCCAGGTCGACAGTTTCCCTTTCACTCCTCTCTTTATCGATTCAGTGAGAAAACATCACAAGGCTTCGATACCGGAACAGCCGCTCCGTGTTTTAACGGAAGAACCATTCTGCGTCCCCGAGACGCTCGTGTACGATGTCGGGTGGGGTCCGTTTCAGGCAGGGTATGTTGTTTTATCGACGATGTACGATTCGGCCGACGGCGCCATCAGGGTCGGCGGAAAGGCGCTTTCCAACAGATTCGTCAGCGCATTCTACCGGATGCGCGATTATGTAATTTCGACCATCGACGCACGAGGACTCTACCCGATCTTTTTCGAAGCGCATCTGCGGGAAGGAAAGCGTTATAAGGCGAATGAATATATTCTCTTCGACAACATCAGCGGAAAGGTGCACATCCAGTCGCGCAAGAAGTTTGAGACGAAAGAGGCGCCGTCTTTTCTTCATGATTATCTGTCGGTACTTTATGCGATACGATCGAATCGTTCCCTGGCGCCCGGCGATACCTTTTCCGAATGGCTTTTCGTCGATAAAAAGGTTCATTCGATGTTCTTTTCAGTGAAAGCATCAAAACCCAAGGAGGTGGATGCCGGTACCTTCCCCTGCGTCCTTCTGATCCCCCGACTCGTCGGCGAGGGCCGAGCGTTTAATAAAAAGGACAAACTGGAGGTCTGGTTTTCCGACGATCGGCGCCGAATGCCGGTCGCCATCCGGTCAAAGATCAAATTCGGCGCCATCAACGCGCGATTGAAGTGGTACAATACCAACCACTGTTCCACGGGGCCGAAGAAGGAGTAATGCGTCGTGCCTTTTTACGAACAACTTCTTTCGCTGGACCGCTCGCTTTTCCTGCTGCTCAACACGGCAATCGCCAACCCTGTCTTCGATATAATTTTTGTCAATGCAAACGAAGCGAAGGTCTGGATCATCCCCGGTATCATCGCGGCGGCGTTTTTCATTTTTAAAAAGCGGAAAGAAGCACTTGTCGTCCTCGGGCTTGCGATCGCTACCGTCGCGATAACCGACCCTCTCGCCACCCGCGTGCTCAAACCGCTGTTCCACAGAGCCAGGCCGTGCCACCCTGATTTGTTTGTGGAAGGCGGCCGTTTTCTTGCGGGCATGAGACACACTTTCTCATTTCCTTCGGTGCATGCAGTCAACATATTCGCGCAGGCGACGCTGTTTGCCTTTTTCTATCCCCGATGGACATGGGTGTATGCGCTGTTTGCCTGTTGTATCGGCTATGCACGCGTTTATGTCGGGGTGCACTATCCGGCGGATGTGGCTGCAGGGGCGGTCGTGGGCATCCTGGCGGGAGCAGGGGTGGCGGTTGCCTATCGGGAGGTCCGGCGCCGTGTTGAGAAACGGCGGGCGGGAGGGGGGAGGGGAGGCGGAATTCAGGAGTCAGAAGACAGAAGGAATAACAATTAAGCCGAAACCGACACGGTTTCAACCCACCCCCTTTTTCGGCAAATAGTATAATCAAAAAGCCCGACCGATAAAAAAAACATCATATTCCAAGGAGGTTGCCATGGTTGAAATGCTTAAAAAAAGTGTCTACGCCACGATCGGCATCGCTCTCATGACGCGTGAGAAAGCCGAAGAGATCGGGAAAAAGGTCGCCGCCGAAGCGAAGCTTTCCGAATCGGAAGGCAAGCAGTTTGTCGACGAACTCCTCAAACGGGCCGAGGAGACGCGGGCATCATTCGAGAAAATCGTCGGACAGCAGGTGGAATCCGCCCTCCGTAAAATCAATATTCCGACCTGCAAGGAAGTCGACGGAATCGATCTTCGCCTGCGCAAGCTTGAGGCTGCCGCCCGCCGGGAGAAGGCGTGACGCAACGGAAAAACAGGATTACCTACCGTCAAATCGGCCGGTACGGCGAAATTATCGCGGTGCTGGTGAAGTACGGCTTCGGCGACCTGCTTTCGCGTATCAATATCGAACGGTACATTAGCGTCGGGAAGCGGATCTTACGCGGGGCGCCGCGCAGCGCCGCCCCGGAGATCTCGCGATGGCACCGGGTGCGGCTGGCGCTCGAGGAACTGGGTCCTGCGTTTATCAAGTTCGGCCAGTTCGCCTCCAACCGGCCCGATATCCTTCCGGCGGATCTTATCGCGTCGCTCGAGAAGCTGCAGGATGAAGTTCCGCCCTTCGACGAAAAGGCGGCGGTTTCCATTATAGAATCGGAACTCGGGAAAACAATCGACGAACTGTTCGCCTCATTTGCCACGGCCCCATTCGCGTCAGCCTCGATCGCGCAGGTGCATCGTGCCGTGCTTCATGACGGCAGGGAGGCGGCGGTGAAGGTGCAGCGGCCTTCTGTGGCCGAAACCATTAATGTCGACCTTGAAATCATGCGTCACATCGCTTCATTGATGGAAAAACATCTCCATGGGGTGGGGGCGTTCGAGCCGCAGAAGCTGGTTGACGAGTTTGCCGGTGCCATTCGAAAAGAGATCGATTTCACGATCGAAGCGATCCACATGCAGCATTTCGCCCATAACTTCAGCTCCGATCCAACGGTGCACATTCCGCTCGTTTTTCAGACCCACTGCGCACGCCGGGTACTCACCACCGAGCTGATCAACGGAATCAAGGTCACCAATATCGACGCACTCTTCGCAATGGGATGCGATCCGCGCGAAATAGCCCGGCGGGGGGCGGCGGCGGTACTGCGTCAGATCTTCGTCCACGGATTCTTTCATGCCGATCCGCATGCCGGAAACATTCTGGTAAAGGAGGGAAACGTCATCTGTTTCCTCGATTTCGGAATGACCGGCATTCTCACGCCGACAAGCCGGGAGCGGCTCTCCGCCATCATTATCGGAATCGTGCAGCAGAATCCGCGGAAGATTGTCAACGCGCTCGCCCAAATGTCCTATAGTCAACTGGAACATCGCGACGAGCTGGAGTATGCAGTGTCGGATTTGCTGCAGGAGTATGCGTCCCGTTCACTTTCAGCGATCAATGTCGGCGACCTGTTCAACCATTTTTCACAGCTCATGGCCGTGCACCGGCTCCGGGTACTTCCCGGCTTTTTTCTTCTGGTCAAGGCGCTGGTCACCATCGAAGGCGTCGGTTACAAACTTGACCCTCAATTTACCATGATGGAGCATATTGAGCCGTTTGTCCGCCGGATGGTACGCGAACAATATACCGTCGGCCGGATGTTACATGACGGTGGAGAGGTTGCCGGCGACCTGATTCATCTGCTTCGCGATCTGCCTTCCGAAATCCGGGAACTGCTCCAGCAAGTGAAAGCGGGGCGGGTAAAATTCGAATTCGAGCATCAGGGATTGGACCCGATTACCCGGAAGTTCGATCAGGTGGCGAACCGTCTGGTATTCGGACTGGTGCTTGCATCGCTGGTTATCGGTTCGTCGATCGTTATTCTCTCGGATATTCCGCCGAAGTTCTACGGGTTGCCGGTAATCGGTCTGGCCGGTTTCTTAACAGCCGGTGTTATGGCATTCTGGCTGCTGATTTCGATTTTGCGCCATGAACGCATGTAGCCCCTTCGTTCCCTGCTCCTCAGCCCCTTACCGCCACAAGGGTTTGGTCCCCGCAAGTAACATCTGCTATTTTTACATGCCGGCGGGAAATGCCTTCAGTCGCAGGAACGATCCCGCCAGTCATGTATCTATCATTTCAAAGGAGCAACGAAGTGTCGAAATTGAATGGAAAAGCTGTTGTAGCACAGGGTGGAGGGCCGACGGCAGTCATCAATCAGAGTCTGGTGGGAGTTATCCTCGAAGCGCGCAAATTCGATTGCATCGAAAATGTCTACGGCGCGCTGCATGGTGTAAGCGGCATCGTGAAAGAGAATTTCATGGATTTGACGCAGGCAACAACCCATAATCTTGAGATGGTCGCGAACACCCCTTCGTCGGGGATGCTCTCAACGCGCGATAAACCCGATGCGGAATATTGCGGGAAAATTTTTGACGTGCTGAAGGCACACGATGTCCGTTATTTCTATTATGTCGGCGGCAACGACTCCGCGGATACCTGCCGGATCGTGAACGAGAACGCACAGAAGGCAGGGTACGAACTGCGTGTGGTCCATATTCCTAAGACGATCGACAACGATCTGCTTGTCACCGACCACTGCCCCGGTTTCGGATCGGCCGGTCTCTTCGTGGCGCAGGCGTTCGCCGGCATCAATCTTGACAACCGGAGCATTCCCGGAATATATATCGGCGTCGTCATGGGCCGCAACGCCGGTTTTTTGACCGCAACGAGCATCTTTGCGAAAAAATTTCCCGACGACGGCCCCCACCTCGTCTATGTGCCCGAGAAGGCTTTCGATAAAGAGAAGTTTTTGGTTGACGTCGAGCGGATCTACCGTGAAAACGGCAGATGCGTCATTGCCGTTTCCGAAGGTATCTGCGATGCAAAAGGAGAACCGATCGTGGCGTCGTTGACGCAAATCCAGGAAAAGGACGCGCACGGCAACATCCAGCTCTCCGGCACCGGCGCGCTCGGCGATGCGCTTGCCGGTCTCATCAAGACCCGGTTGAAAATCAAACGTGTACGTACCGATACTTTCGGCTACCTGCAGCGAAGCTACCTCGGCACCGTATCGTCCGTCGATGCCCACGAGGCACGCGAGGTCGGCGAGAAGGCCGTTCAATTTTCCGTATGGCACAATGTTGACGGCAGTGTGGCTATTCGCCGCACAGGGGACTATTCGGTGGAGTATTTCCTGACGCCGCTCGGCACGGTGGCCCGCGCTACAAAGTCGATGCCCGATGAATTCATCGATGAGGCGCATTCGAGCATCACCGACGTATTCAAGGCATACGCGCGTCCGCTTATCGGGACGATGCCCCAGTATGACCGGATCTGGGCGCCGAAGGTTGCAAAGATACTCACGAAAAATTAAAGCGTCACCCTGCCCGGAGAGGGCAACGTACAGGGCTGCTTTTATCAGGCGGAGGCCTTACCTCTTTTGAATTTTTTTGTATCATTGCACCGGAGCGTTCTCGAGCCCGGGTTCTATCGTGAAGCGATCGCCTTGCCGCGCCGTGAAATTGCCGGCTATTTTTTCAAATTGTTGTTTTTTTTCGCACTGATTACCGCCGGTGCGGACACGTGGTACCTCATCAACGGGCAGCGGGGGATACCACGGATGTTAGCGGCGGCATTCCCCGGTATGGCGCTGCGCGACGGAATACTCCAGCCTGCGAAGGAAACGCCCTATGTGGTGCCTTCCTATCTTGTCGCTCCTATCCTTAATCAACTGCTGGGTTTACCGGCGATGTTCAACCCCGAAGCCGAGTCGCTGGTGGTGGTGGACACCGCCCGCCGTTCGAACGTTCCGCTGAAAGTGCCGGTAATACTTCTGAAAGCACGCGAAGCGGTTGTGGTACTCGCCGCCGGCACTACAATGGAATTTACTTACGAAAATATCCTGTTCGGCACCAGAGACCTCGATTTCACCGTCGATCAGATCGGACGGTTTCTCAAACGTCATATCGGGACGGTCTTTTTCGGCTATTTTTTCTCGACGCTTTTGCATCAGGGGGTGCTGTTTTTGTTCAGTATCTTTTTTTTGGCGCTTGCAGCGTATATTTTCAGAGTGGAGCGTAAGCGAACGTTGAAAGAGTACCTTAAAACATCAACCTTCGCCATTTCGCCCCTAGCGGTCGGAAGTGCGCTCGTTGCGATCTCCGGTGTGAAAATAGAGTGGATATGGCACATGCTCATATTTTTATCAACTATAGTGATGTTCAGGGCGATCATAGCGATAAGCAGCCTGAATAAGGTAACAACAAGGGAGTTGTAAGCGATGCTTTATCTGGAACATAAAAAGGGCGATCCCGACCGTCTCGATGGACGGGTCACTGTTTATGCCACAATCGATATTGATCCCGGCGACCTTGTTGCGATGAGGCATCCCATCGGCTCCATGGTCCACAACGGTCTGCTCGTGGCTCAAGGTAATTTCAGGGAACAGAACAGTCTCAAAGATTTTTTGAAATCGGAGATGGGTATGTCGATGGATGAGGAGCTTGGAGAAGGGCTCTCGGAGCTTGTCGACCGTATGAGCGGTCTCGAATCGGCGCTCGATCCCCAGAAACTCAAAGACCGGCTGGAAAATATGGGTGATTTCGAGGAGTTCATTCCGACACCCGCCAAAGTGGTGCCGTTTCATTCCGAACGGGAGATCGTTTCGCAGGAGGGGGATGTTTTTTATACCGGAACGTTCAAGAATATCGGCAACGCCGTTCTCAGCGTCAACGCGGTTCCCATTGTCTACCAGGCCCGTTTCCGGGAACAGCAGATGCAGTCCGTCCGCAACGAGATCGAATCACTGATAGCCCAGATCGAACAGGGCGGCGTTGCAGTACCCTCCGCCGGCAGTGCGGCGGAGATCGATATGGAATCACGCCTGCTCAAAGAATTTATTCCCAACATGCTGTATAGCCGCAAGGAGAAAGTACAGTTTGCGACAGCGCAACAGCAGCTCCGCACTTTTTTGCGGGGATACCGGTTCCCGGCCGATATCGAAGCGATCATCACCCTGATTTCGATCAACGAGACATTCCATGACCGGGAGGAGAAGCTGCTCGAACTGTACGCAAAAAAGATCGATGCGGTAATCAAAGAAGACTTCAATGCGGCCGAGAGGCATTCGGCGTCGATACAGCAACTCATCAACAATGCCGAACCCCGGCAGGAGCGGTAACCAACGGCTGAACGGACCGACGTGATACGAAATCCCAACGATATTGTTGACAGGCTGGTAGCAGGTTTTTCAAATGCCGCGGGAGAGCGCCTGCTCGGCATCGCCATGTACGGGAGCGCCGTTTCGCACGAATACCGGCCGGGAAAATCTGATGTCAATATTCTGGTCGTGCTTGCCGACACTTCCGCCGTCGTGCTGCGTGCGATTGCACCCGTGCAGGTGCGGTGGATGCGCCGCGGCGTTGCCGCTCCGCTCTACCTGACTCCCCGCACGATCGCGTCGTCGCTCGAATCGTTTCCGGTCGAATTTCTCGACATGCGGCATGCATACCGGGTGCTTTACGGCGAAGACTTTCTTGCGCCGTTGCAGCTGCGCGCCGGCGACTTGCTGCTGCAATGCGAACGGGAACTGGCGGGGCTTACACTGCACCTCACCCGGGAATTCGTCCACGCGTGCCGCGACCCCCGCCGCGTCGGCGGCGTGCTTGCTTCGTCGCTGCGCCGGCTGCTGCCGGTTTTCAAGGCGATAGTGGTTCTCTCCCAACAGAAAATCCCGAGCGCAACGGCGGAAATCGTCGCGGCGGTCGAAGACCTTACCGGTCTGGGCGCTTCGGTGCTTTCTGAAATTAACAATAGACCATATTTAACGAAAGATACGGCAACAAGGAAATACGAACTGTTTACACGGGCCGTCGAAATAATTACCGGTCATATCGAGCGTTTGCACGAAGGCATCGAGGCGCCGGAAGCGTCGTGTGCGGAAGGCAAAACATAAGGATTTACAGAACCTATGCAACAGGATATTCTACTACTCGCCCGGATCATCGAGAACACCCCCATCGGCATCGTCGTCGTGACGACGGGAGGGAAGGTACACTATATGAACCGCTTCGCCGAACAACTCTTCAACGTCAAGCGTGACACCATGATCGACCGGCCGATCGAGGACTTTATCGCCGTGCACCGCCAGGGAATGCCATGGAACGACTTGTGGGCCAGGATCGTTGCGGGGGAAGTTTCCGAAACGACGCTGACCCTGCAGCCGGTAGACCGAAATGATACTATGTGTAAAGTAAAGCTGTTCCGGGTAGGCGTCAACGAAAACTTTCCCGATTCCTTCGCGATGATTTTCCGGGACATTACGCAGGAAATCATTTTCAATGAACAGATCGAGAAGAAAAACCTCGAAATGGCGAAGATGAACTCCGAGCTCATCCGCTGGAACGCCGAACTCAAGCGCGTATCGGAGATGAAATCGAATTTTCTGAGCATCGCTTCACATGAGCTGAAAACACCCCTGACCTCGATCAAGGGATATTCCGATATCATCATCGATAATATGAAAGACAAAATCGACGAGAGCGTTTACCGGATGATCGAGAGCATCAACCGCGCCGCCGACCGGCTTCATAAAGTCGTCAACAACATTCTCGACGTCACCCGCATCGAACAGAAGCGACTTCGTCTCAAGCCGGAGATGCTCGATCTGGGGACGGTAGCGATGGACTGTATCGACGACCTCGCGCAGTTTTCGCAGAAGCGCGGTATTGTTTTCAAATGCAATTTTCCTGCGGCGATGCCCCAATTTTACGGCGATAAGATGCGGATACAGCAGGTGTTTACCAATCTGTTCAGCAACGCCATTAAATTTTCACCCGACGGATCGAAGGTCGACGTCACGATCGCCGTCGAGGATGGGGATCGTTTTCACCTCACCGTTACCGATTGCGGGGTCGGCATCAACAAAGAGGAGCAGACGCACATTTTCGACGCTTTTTATGAGATCGGCAACGCGAACCGGCACAGCACCGATTTCGCGAAATTCATGGGTGGCGGCACCGGGCTGGGGCTATCTATTGTAAAGGGTATCGTCGAACGGCACGGCGGCCGCATCTGGGTCGAGAGCGAAGGGGCGCGAGAAAACGAATATCCGGGGAGCGTCTTCCACATCGTCCTGCCGGTGCATGCCGAGATCGGGTGGGACGACGATGAAACAAAAACACTCGTCGTTGAACGCACCGACGAACAGGCAATAGATCTCGAACAGATCGCCACGATGACAAATGAAAAGCCGGTCATTCTCTTCATCGACAGCGACCGTGAGGCTGTCGAAATAGCGCGGATGGTGCTTGAGAACGCTTTCGAGGTGCTCGTCGCCGAAACCGGGGAGATTGGACTGACGCTGGCGTTTTCACGCTCGCCGTCGGTGATCCTCGTGGACTCGTACCTTCCAGGCCTTGACGGATACCGTATCTGCCGCATCCTGCGCAGCCAGGATGAGACCCGCGACATCCCCATCGCCTTCTTCTCCGCCGGCACCCAGAATATTGAAATCCAGAAATGTTTCGCGAGCGGCGCCGATGATTTCATCGTCAAACCGTTCAGCGGCCGTGAACTGGTCGATAAGATCTGGCGGCTCCTCATGAAGAAGAAGGAAGAGGATACGTTCAAGTAGGGCGGCGGGTTAACGTGAATAGTTTGGGCGCGCGGCGAAACGCCCTTTTTTGTTGAAAGGGTTGAATCGGACCATTAAAATAACCATATTATAGTCTGATGGACGGAGGGTACCATGAAATTGAGCGATTCCGTGAAATCGATCAGCCATGTTAAGGCGCGCATGTCAGAAATCGTAGAGGATTTGACAAGAACGCACAGGAAAGTGGTTATCACCCATAACGGCGAGGCGCGGGCAATACTCCAGGACATTGAGACCTATGAGGAAATGCAGGACAGCCTAGCAATGCTGAAAATCGTCGCGATGAGCACGAAAAGCATGCTTGAAGGGAAAGGTCAGACGGCGGAAAAAGCTTTCGATGAGATTCGGAAACGGGTAAGGGAATAGGAGGCCTCATGGCCTGCAAAATCATTATCCTGCCCGAAGTGAAGGATGATCTGATCGATATCTGCCGCTACGTGGCCGTGCATGACTCCCTAGCGCATGCCGAGCAGCTTTTGGATAGGCTCGAAGAGAAGTGCGCTTCGTTGCGCGAACATCCGGAACGGGGGCAAGGAGTGCCGGAGCTCCGGCGGGTGTTTGTGGATCATTTCCGTGAGGTGCACTTCAAACCATACCGGATCATATATCAGATGTCCGAGAATACCGTCTTCGTTCATGCAGTGATTGACGGAAGACGGGAGCTGCAGGAGCTGCTTGAGCGGAGAGTGCTGCGGTAGAGGAAGCGTTGCATGGCACGCCGGAACACCTATCCCGTTTTTCAATTTCAGTGACATTCGATGCCGAATAGGTGAGAAAATATTATGGTAAAATATATGGCAAATTGTATGGTAAACTGTTATATTCAATAGATGAATAATGAACCGATATTTGAGTGGAATCCGGAGAAAAATAAAAATAACCTGACGAAACATGGTGTTTCGTTTTATACGGCACAATATGCATTCCGTGATCCGCGTCGTATTATCGCTCTGGACAGGAAGCACAGTACCCGAAAAGAAAAACGGTATTTCTGCTATGGGCGGATAGAGGGGAACGTCATTACGGTACGATTTACATGGAGAGAAGGAACAATAAGGATATTCGGCGCCGGATACTGGCGCTCGGGAAGGAGTTTCTATAATGAAAAAAATAAAATATACTGAAGCTCCCGGCGATATCGATCGCGCCGTCGAGCAAAGCGAAATCGTCGAAGACTTTCTGCCGAAACCGTCAGAACTGGTGATGAAAGAAGACAATGTCAAGGTAACGCTCGAGCTCAGCAGGCGAAGCCTCAATCTGTTCAAGAAATATGCCGGTAAAAATGGCGTCAAGTACCAGCGGATGATACGGAACCTGGTAGACCATTATGCCGGGAAGGCGCTGGGGTGAGGGATGGGCGTCGATGTTGCTATCGTCCGGAAAACCATTGACCGGACTGTGTCCGATCGATTAATTACATAGTAAATAAAGCATTAACTTCTTCAGCAGTTAATGGTCTTTTATAAAAATACAGATCGTCCAGTTTGCCTTCGAAATAAGCATCAGGCCAGACGCAGGAACTACGGGGGCCGGAACAGGCATCACCCAAATATATTGTACCACTTCCCTGATAATCGGCTGATGTAGTATTTTGACCAACTTGTTGGCCGTCATAATAAATAATTTGCTGGTTTGTTGATGCATCGTAAGTACCAGCCCAATGGTGCCAATTGATAGTGTCGTTATATGGACCAGGTAAATCAAGATCGTTGTACCAAAAGGCGAATGTAAATTCATCCTCAGATCTGAAAGCGATACATAGACCTCTATTATTACTTTCATAACCTTGAGTTCTGATTTTTTGCTGCCGTACCTGAGTAGTCAATGTATCCCGTTTAAGCCACATTGCCCAGCTGAATGATTTATTGGCAAAGTCAATTTCATTGCTTGTATTGAGTATTTCAATATTTTGTGACGGATCAAATTCAATGCAGGAACCATTTTTGCCCTGCACGAAATTTGCCCCGTAAATCGTCCCGTCATTCCCATTCCCGCTCTCGTCATCCGCATTTCCATTAAAAGGATAATAGTCCACCAGCCCATCCGTGGGAATAGTACCTGATATCCCTTCAAACCCCGCATTGATCAACGCAGTCCCCACTGTCCCGATGGTCACGGTTATCGTCGCAGCTCCAAACGGCACTCCCGGGCCGACCCATTTCAACACCACCCGGTAGGTGGCATCGACTCCGGATTTTGCGACAATCGTCGTATCCGCGGCATAGAGCACCGTATCGGTACCGAAAAAACTGCCGCTTGCACAGAGCGAAATTGCATGGCTGACACCGTCGCTATCCGCTGCAAGGTAGTCATGCGACAATACGATCGTAAACCGATCCGGCGGTGAATGCGGAATCGAGCGTGTCGGTCCCTGCAATTCCAAGCCGCACCGAACTTACACTGTCGGGGATATCATTGAACGACACCCGCAGCATGGAGTACTGGGCGTCGAGGTCAAGTGAGACGTCAACCGTATCCGCGGGGATAGTGGTAAAATCAACCAACCCGTTATGGATGACTTCACCGGTAGCATCGAGCGATTGCACGTTCAGAGTGAAATCCTGAGGGGCGTTCAGGCCGGGGAAGGTCTTATTGACAACAGTCTCACCGTGACCTGAAAGCTCGGCGGTATCCGTCACCACAATCGTATCCATGCCTTTTACGCTGATCTCGATGATCAGTTTCTCCATTTCGATTGTTTTACTTTTGGCAAGGACGCCGATTTTACCGGCACGGATAGTCACTGCCGCGGCGCCGGAATGGGAAGCTGCCTTGCCTGATGTCCCGTTGATGTCATTTCCCGTGCAGCCTGCAAGAATCAGAAGCCCAGCGATGCACAGGAGCGCAGTCACTATCGGCAGTGCATATTTCCTGTTATTCTTTTTCATACCCGACCCCTTTCAGGCGGTGGAGTGTTGATGGATTGTTTCTATTTGAACACATAGCGCTATCGTATTTCAAAATTCCAACTGTTCTATTATTGATCGTTGACTTTTTACTGCGGTCCGTTCGTCTCTCCCCGGTCCCGCACCGCGGGACCACCCCTCTCCACGAGTGGAGAGGGGCCGGGGTGATTAATCGCTCCTCTCCGGCACCCCGCTCGTATCGAACGTCGACTCGACGTCCACGGTTCCGGGTTCTTCAATGTCGATGGTGATGTCGCCGAGGTACCCTTCATCCGGACCGGTCCCGGGCGTAATGGTTACCTCCACTTCATCACTTGGGGGGGGGTGTCAAACGAAAGCTGTCTCCCCGGCAGGGAGACAGGGAGAGACGGGGCATCCGGCCTTACGGACGGGGTCATTCCGCCGTTGAGGGGTGGGCATTTCACCGGAATGGCGTTGCTGTGACGGTTTTTTGTATTTTTTGCCTGAAGATACCTATTTTACCGATGAACGGTGTACCCGTATCGGCGGGAAGAAGGTAATTTCATGCGGAAAGCTGATCGGAAGTCAAACCATATCCCGGGAAGCCGCCTGAACCGAAAAAAACAACTATCCATCAACTCACCATGGAAGAAACGGGGAAGGTGGGAATGGCAATAAGGGACATCTTCAGGGCCGTGTCGGAAATGTTCGAACGCGAAAAGGCGGATTATGCCGTTATCGGCGCTTTCGCGTTGTATGCGTACGGCTATGTTCGTGCGACAAAGGATATGGATTTCGTGACGCGGATTGGATTTCAGAAAAAAGCCGTGGCATTTCTTGAATCGCTCGGCTTTCAGACTGTCCATTGCTCCGAGGCGTTTTCGAACCATGTGCATCCGATAGGTTCGATGCGCGTCGATGTGATGTATCTCGAAAAGGGTACCGCCGACATCATTTTCAAGGATGTCCGGAAACGGGTTCTCTTTGAAAACATTAAAATACCCGTGGTAAGCCCTGAACATTTGATCGCGATGAAACTGTTTGCGGCAAAGCACAATAGAGAGCGGAGGCTTAAGGACCTGGCGGATATAAAGGAGATTTTCGCTGCCGTCAACATTGATAAAGTTACGATAAGAAATTATTTCAGGCGCTACGGACTTGAAGCATATTACAAGGATATCGAAGGGAAAACCGATGGATCCCGATAAACTGCGTTTTCAATGGGACCCGCATGCACACAAGGAAAGTGCCGGCAGGTTGCGTGAGAAAAAGAAGCCCGAAAAGATGAAGCGCCTTGAAGATTATTTTAATTTCATTGAACAATTCAGCCTTCCGGGCGATGAAAACAGACCCGATCGGCATGTTGACAAGAAATTCTCATTTCGAGGCGAGTAAAAACCGCATTCGGGTTTCGGGCGGGTAACCGCTCGAAAGTTTGATGACTGATGAAAAAATAACAATAAGCAGTAGCGATCTGACTTCACCTCAAAAGAGGCGTTGCGACGGTTTTCTGATGCCGTGTCGACACCTTCCGCCGGATGCTGCCGTGTCAGTGCAGCATCAGAACGGTTGATTCCGTCAATCGCGCACCGGCGGCGACCGCGGCGAGGTACATGCCGGGTGCGATTCGGTTCCCGGCGGCAGTGCGCCGGTTCCAGATGACGGTGCGTTGCCCTGCCGTTATCGTTGTTGCCGCGTGTCCCTGCAGATCGTATACGTGTATGGCTGCGGGAAGGGGGATGGCTTCGGTGATAATGAACGTGACGGTTCCGCCGGCCACGGAGGCGCGAAGCGCTTTTTCCGGCGCCGGCCGGACGGTCGCCCGTGCGCGGGTACCGCTTGGCGGAATCGAATAGGCGGAAAACCCGCTGTCGCCGCAGGCGACGAAAAGGTGCTCGCCGCCTGCGGCGCACCCGCGGCCGCCTCCGGGAATAGAGGTTGTATCGACCCATTTCATATTCTGCGGATCACTGATGGAAATGCCGAACAGCCCGACGGGATGCCAGGTGACATACGCGCAGTCACCCGCGAGCGCCACATCCTCCTTGTTGCCCGGAAGTCTGATGTTGCCCATTGTCCGCAGGGGGGTTTCGATCCCTCCTTCGATTAGGTCAAAGCCGAAAATATGCGCGACATAGACCTTTTGCGATGCAACGGCAAACCCGCATCCCCAGGCATAAAGCCCGATGCTGTCGATGCATGACGGGTTTTCCGGATCGGCGATGTCGACGGTTTTCAGATACAGTCCGGTGCCGCAATTGCCGTTGTCGTAGTAGAGCACGTAAGCGACGGTTCCCTCAAGGTGGACATCGTCGGTTTTCACCATATAGGTCCGTTCGTCAAACAGGGGAGGAACGCACGTTTCGAAGGGATAGTAGCGGAGGGAAGTGTCGCGTGCCGATTCGTTCTTCTCGTCGAATTCATCGAACGGTACATCGGTGAAAAACGATGACGGCTTGTCGTCATACGGCACATACTCGCCCGCCTTGACCGGATGGTGCGGATCGGTGATATCGAACAGAATCATACCCCGGGTCGCTCCGACCGCACACAACGCCGGACGGCCTTCCGCCGAATCCCCGCAGTGGATTCCCCAGACATAGCCGCAACTGTCGCCGAACCCGCCGATCGAAGCGGGGTGCGCGGGGTCGGTAATGTCGACCACTTGGAACGCCCTGGCGGAACCGTCGGTGACAAAGGCGCAGGCGCCGTACAGCGCTAGTTCATTACCGTACCCTGCCAGCGGGACATATCCGTTGAGCGCCGGGGCCTCGGGTTGAGAAATGTCGACGACGCAAAGGCCGCTGTCGGTCGATACGTAGGCATGGTTACCCTCTATCGCAACATCATACGCAAAGCCGGGCAGGTCGCATGTTCCTCTGAATTCGAGCGCATGCGCCGTCGGAACGGTGGAGAGCAGGATTAAAGCCGTTGAAGAAAATATCCGCAATTTCATAACTGCCGTACCTCCGTTGTTGGTTTATTTTTCGCCTATCCCCCGCGACACCTTGGTGTCATTCTGCCATGCAACTACAAACATACTATCACCATCCTGTTATGCCCTTTAAAATTGCTGAACCTTACCCGCCTTCTTTTCTGCAAACCTATTGAACCGTCAGACAGGCACGGAAGCCGCAGGGGGGTATACGACTTTCAAACGGCACGGGATAACGGGAATAACTCTTCGCGCAATAAAGTGCCCAGTCACCGCCGCGCGATGCACGGGTTCCTCCGGGTACCGAATCCGGTCCAATCGGATCGGTCAGCGATGTACTGTCGTACATCCAGTGCCAGTCGTTGCACCACTCGCATACATTTCCGCACATATCATACAAACCGAATGCGTTGGGAAGCTTTTGAGCGACCGGGTGCGCCGTTCCGCCGCTGTTGCCTTTATGCCAAGCATAATCATCCGTTGAGGCGCTGTCAAAATAGTAATCCGTTGTGGTTCCTGCCCGGCAGGCGTATTCCCACTGCGCTTCGGTGGGCAGGTGAAAGCCGCTTCTACTCAAATCGATGACGAGCCCTTTGAAAACAATTCCGTTACCACTATCCGGTCTCGGTTCGATGGATTCATAGCGGTACACCGTATCCATGCTTCCCGTTGCCTTTGTCCGGGCATTACAGTATAAGACCGCATCAACCCAACTCAAGGTATGGGCTGGATAGTTATCACCCGCGCCGTACCCTATAGTGTCCCAGATCGGAATGAAAGAGGTATGGCCTATGCTGTCCCATTTCGGGATGAAAGAGGAACCATAGGTCGCCGCCATCAGGTCGGCATAGTCCCGCTGCGTCACTTCGGTCGAATCCATCCAGAAGTCATGTGTCAATGTCGTCCGGCGGGTGATGCATTGGTCCCCTGAGTTGTATACCGTTGAATCGGGCCCCATTATGTACGTTCCCGCCGGAATGAGTTTCATTCCTGCATGCATGGGCCGTTCGCTTCCGGTGCGGGAAACCGTCAGGTCGACGGGGCCGTCGATAACGTCAAAGGCGGCGACTCCCTCCTCACTGATGGTGGCGTGCACTTCGACGGTGTCAATGGCCAGGTTTTGCTGTTGGATCACCATTTTAAAGGAAAATTCGTCAGCTTTGACGGTTTTCACGATATAACCGCTGTCGGTACTCGTAATTCTGCAATTTTCGATGGTTGATTCACCGATGATAATTTCCCGTGGCTGTTCCTCCTTGATAGTAAATGCCAGGCTTATAACTTCCTCGACATGAATGGTGTCGGTTCTTGGGTTGTTGGGAGCGAGAGTAAAGTTATCTTCTCTCGCGACAACGATTCCCTCTTCGCTCACTTCAATCCGGTAGTCGCCGGCAGGGATGGAATCAAAGGCATAGAAACCGGTGGCGGTCTCGATTGTCCTGAATGGAGTGCCGCTGCGCGATCGTAACTTCGGAAGCCCGGCCTGAAATGCGCTCGTCGTTGCAGCATCGATTGTATACAATGCCACCGTCACGGTATAGTCGACCGGTTTACCATTTTTGGTGAGCAATTGACCTGCTATCGAACCGACGTCGTCAACCGTGCCCGCCTGCTGTGGGGTCTGTGTGCAGGTGAATACAATGCCGATCGACAGAACAGTAAAAAGGAGTCGTTTCATATTCAGTCCTTCGTCGATTCCGGAAACGTGTGGATAGCAATTTTATAGACACGGTCCGCCTTGTTCTCGTCTTTATGGACGATAGAGGTGATTTCGGAGCGGAGTTGTTCGATCCGTTTGCGTATCCGTTCCATGGCCCGGGACGAAACGCTTACCGTGAGATGCCTGCTTTCATAGGTTTCCGGCCTGTTTTGCGCAACGATGGTGCGGAGCAGGTCGATATTTGACAAATTGTAGCACTGTACCAGCTCGTCCCGCACCGCTTCCCCCGTGGTGAGCACCTTATCGGCCGGCTTGAGGTACCCCTCCCTGTTCGGCGCGATAAGTCCGAGCGCGAGGAGATTTTTTATCGCCACCTTCACCTCTTTCGGCGACACGCGACCATAAAGTTTGCTGGATGCTTCGGCGTATTCATTTTTAAAGTTGCAGGTTTCGAGGTAAGCCCGGATGGTGGTGTGGTACCATTTTTTATAGTACGCGTAGGTTTTCCTGTCGACAATCTTCCGGGGGGTGTTGTTGAGCTGAATCGCCTGCTCGAACCAGAATTCCCGTTCCTCGAAGGTCGTCGACTGGCCGTATCCGACCATGGCGCGGAAATACTTCGCCTCGTCGGCGCTAAGGGCCATGAGTTTTATCAATCGATCCAGCACCTCCTGCCCGATCGTTCGGCGTCCCTTTTCCAGATCGCTGAAGTAGGCCCGGTTTTTTTGCCCCAGTTTGACGCAGAGGTATTCGTGGGTGAGTCCGGGATTGTTCTCCTTTTCATTTTCCCGCCAGGCAGTGAGGTATTTTCTGTAATCGATGAGTTCGAAGATGTTTGGTTTCGATTTCATGGTAGTATTGCTTGCCTTGTATGGGTGCCGATTATTTACTCTCTACTCAATACTCAATATAGCGGTACCGGGAGGTTATGTCAAACGAAAGGTGTATCCCGTGACGGGGTACATTTCATCCGGCGGGATGCGGCAAACGGGGAGTATCGAACTATATGCCCAAAGTCGATTCCAAAAAAAGGAAATACCTGTTGAATCGAAATGGATTAATGTATATATTGTTGTATATACTGGAGGTCTCCATGATCGAAACGAAAGTTTTCAAATCCGGCAACAGTCAGGCGATAAGACTGCCGAAGAATTATCGGTTGAAATCGGATACGGTCCGGCTCAACCGGATCGGTAATGTCCTGGTAATCGTTCCCAAGGACGATCCGTGGGTGAATTTCAAGGAGGGCGTCAGGGAGGCGGAAGGGTTTCCCGAAAAAACCGATTCTCGTTTGAAACTGCGGAAAGTGACCATTCGATGAAATATCTGGTTGATACCAATATTCTGGTGTATTTATTGAACTCCAAATCGCCTGAATTGCAGCAAAAATTAACTAGGCGGGATGTTCGGCAGTTTGGTGTTTCGTCCATTACCGTGGCCGAGTTGATTTACGGCGCCCGGAAAAGCCGCAAGGTGGAACAGAACACGAGTGCGGTTATTAAGATCCTTTCTTCGTTCGAGCTTCTTGATTTCAGCAGCCTTGATGCATTTGAATACGGCGATATCCGTGTCTATCTGGAATCGAAAGGAAAATTGATCGGAGGAAACGACCTTCTCATCGCCGCGCAGGCCCGACGTCTTGGTCTGATTGTAATAACAGCCAATACGGGCGAATTTACAAGAGTTCCCGGTTTGCAGGTTGAGGATTGGACGAGGTGAATTACTTTAATGGCCGCAGAGGGAGGATTTTGTGCCTTCCCGAAGGCGGCTGCCGACACGGCCATCGGCCTTGTTCCCGACTGGTGTGATGAGAGCGGCATGATATACGGGAAAGTGGTGCGTTGGTGACGGTGAGAATATCGTCAATGATACTCCTCGGAGATGGGCTGTTCGGCCGAGTGGTACGGTCGCCTTCCTTATGGTTTACCCGCAGACAAGACAAACGGACACGCCGTATCGACGCATCCGCCTGAATCGATTCCCTTTATTGCCATCCGCCTACGAGTTGCTCTCTCCCTCCCGTAACGTCACCTCCGTCACGTTCCCCTCCGGTCCGGTATAGGTCGCTTCGATCACGTTGGTACTGAAGGTGCCGACAAGGGTAGCCGTCTGACCGTTGCTGTACGTCGCCGTCAGTTCGAACGACCCGGCTGTGGGTTTTTCGCCGTGGGGAACCGCCGGATCGAAGGTGCAGTGAAACGCCAGACTGTCAAGTGTACCGAACCGGAATGACTTCGCAAGAAGGAGTTCCTTGAGCAGGTTGTCGGAGACATCCCCGAGGTTTTCTCCCGGATCGATGGTGAAGACCGCCTGTGCGGTGGTTTCACTGTCGGCGGCGGCCGGCGAATTGGTGGCGAAATGGACCAGTGCGATTTCTCCCGAACTGATGGTGGAATCGCCTGTCGCATCCACAACCCAGAGGCGGTTCAGGCGGCCGGTGATGAACTTCTCTTCAGCCGTAAAGCGTGCCGTGCGCTCTTTCCCTTCGCCGTCGCGTTCGACGCACAGCGATGCTTTTTCGTATTCGACGAACGGTTTAAGAGGATTCCCCTTCTCATAGAATCGTACGTCAACGGTTCCTTCACCGGTTGCGGCGATGACGCCGTCGCCGTCGGCATCTTCGTAGAACGCGTAGGCCAGGGTATCGTCACTTCGCATTTTAATCCATGATGCGCTGTAGATCAGGTTATCCGCTTTGGCGGCGGTATCGGTTTCATCACCGAAATCGTTGTCGTCACCGGCACCGACTTCAAAGAACAGTATGGTGGATTCACCTGCCGGATGGCCTACTACGCTTTTCGTGTAAACCGTATGAATTAGTAATGCCGCTTTTTGCGGGGCTGATTTCCCGTTAAGAACGTCGTCTCCGTCGCGATCCTCGACAATATAGTAATCGATTGTACCATTGGTGTGTACTGTTGAACCGTGGAGTCCGATCACCGATTCGTTTCCTTCAATACCATCAAAGACCGTTGCATCCATCACTACTTCGATGGTGTCGTATCTGGTGCCGAAGAGGACGGGAGTGCTGGAGGTAATTCTCACCTTGCCGTCAACAGTGTCGATGTTGAACCCGTTTGTCGCCGATTTTTTTTCCAGCGCCTGCTGTGCATCCACTGAAAACTGGGGCATGGTGGACTGGTCGAGCAGGTTCACCGGGGCGGGGTTTCCCATCGCGAGCAGGTTCTCGGCAGCCTGCTCCTCGCCGATGGACTGGAAGGCAATCGTCCCGACACTTTCAGGGGTTACTTCCACTTTCGCCTTATCCTCTGTTTTTGAGGAGAGGGGATTCGTTGAACAGCTTGTAAGAAAAAGCGCTCCTGCTATGGTAATGATAATTGTTGTAAGGCTTCTCATACTTCCTCCCGGTTCAGGGTGATTTCCTGGCGGTGGTTCTACCGAACCACAAACTCCAAGCTATGCTTGGAGTGCCAGGATGTTTGCAACGGCACCGACGTGCCGTTTTCTTCTGCGGCTATGCCGCTATCAGAAAGCCACCAGCTACGCAGGTGGATGCTTACTGGTTGTTGCGCTATGGTTAAAATATATCGGGAGGAAGAGAATAAATCAATAAAAATTAAATAAATTGATTACGAAATATCTCAAAAAAAGCCAATTAAATGGCGATTGATCCATAAAAATAAAAAGATATATTAAATATTTGATTACGCTGTTAGGCCCTAAATGGGCTATCCTGATTCATCATTTATTGTTTCTACGGGGGTACAAGATGACTTTTGCACCTGCAATGTACGCCGAACTTGCCGAAAACGTTTTTTTCCCGGTTCTACGATTGAGGGGCAGCCATTTTCAGAATCAGGGCAACGTGATCGGCACTCAGGTGAAATTTGCGGGATATTGCGGCAACATCAAGACCATTGCGTGCCGCATCGACAACTTGCTTTTCGATGGAATCAGTGTTTGAAGACTCTGCGGATGATGGTTTGGGCTGAACGGGCCGCACATCAGGAATATCCGGTGCATCATAATGCTCGGCACGCTGCTGATTATCGAGGCGTTGCCGGAGTTGACGGAGTGAACCGGTGTCGATACCCGGTGAAGAAGGGGAGGAAGCAGGCGGTGCTTCATACGCGGGATACGCCGCAACCGGTTTTTCCCCAACCTGTTGTGTGTGATAACGGTAGAGCGCTTCCTGTTTTCGCTGCTTACGGTTTCGTTTCAATTTCAGCGACCGGGTAATCCCGATGATCAGCATCAATCCGCTGAAGGAGGCAATGATACCTGTAATGACGATAATCCAATCGAACGGATTCGTCGGTTTCTGGGGGAAAAACGGCAGATTTTTTTTACCGGATGCCTTTGGTAGTGTTTCCGAGGCTGTCTGAAGGTTATCGCGCAACATGCGGAGTGAATCACGCAGCGCGTCCTGCTGCTGCTCGATTTCGGCAATCGTCGCTCCTTTTCTCTTCAGGTTCTGCTTCAGCAGGTCCAGGGAATCGATTTTATGAGAGAGAACTCCTATGTTTTGTGCAAGGCGTGGAGTGAGATCGGCTCCTAAGGCTATGGAGCGGTAAAGTCCGGGGAGTAAAAGCCCAGGCAGGCAGAGAAGGTTCCGTAAAACAAAATGCTTTTTTATTGCGTTCATTTTATGAATAAGATATATCTTGAATACTTCACGGTGCAACGTAATCCGGAAGTACTGCGGGCTTGCAATATGATGAACAGGCACGAATCATTTTAATTCTCTGGTGTATTGCCAAGTTATGCACTTGATTGTATATTTTTTGAACTACCCTGAACTGAAGCGTTCAAAATGGCAAAATTTGTTGTTTTTTATAATAATGAACTTCTGAAAACCTATGAGCTGGATGAGCCGGTTATCTCAATCGGCCGTTTGCCGGAGAATACCATTTCAATAGCCAATATGGGCGTCTCCCGGCGACATGTCAAAATCGAAGAGGACACCGATCGTTCCTACATTATTTCCGACCTTAATTCGCTCAATGGGACATATGTCAACGGTAAACGCATAAAAAAAGCCCCGTTGCATGACGGCGATAAAATATCAATCGGTAAATATACCATCCTTTATGAAGAGGCGGGAGGGAGCTATGAGGCTTCCGCGTCGCTACCGACGGTTGAACCGGTTAAGCAGGCGGCGCGGGAATATCTCGGTTCCA
>JAFGIW010000048.1 GCA_016929415.1 Chitinispirillaceae bacterium
CGATAGTCACGCTTTCTCCGAAATCGTAGAAGTCAGTATCGTGAGGGGCACCTGCAGTGTGTCCGTTCCCGACATAGGCAACGAAGTATTGGTTGACACTCCATTGAGCATAGAGGATTATGGAAGCAGCTCCCATGGCAAAGGTGGTGCTGGGCAAATGGTCGGTACCGCTGCCATCAGCGGCAGTGTTCCACCCGGTAAAAGTGTACCCCTCACGAAACAACGATCCCTGGTCGACGATAGTCACGCTTTCTCCGAAATCGTAGAAGTCAGTATCGTGAGGAGCACCTGAGGTCTGTCCGTTCCCGACATGGGCAACGAAGTACTGATTGACACTCCATTGAGCATATAAAGGAACAGGCGAAGTTCCCATGGTAAATGTTTCACTCGGTGAATATGATGTCCCGCTACCATCAGCAGCGGTATTCCATCCGGTGAAAGTATACCCGGTCCGTTTTAGATCTCCAGCATCCGAAACCGTTACTGTTGCCCCGAAATCGTAGCTTGTATCCGCAGGTAATGATCCACCGGTATTGCCATTACCATTATAAGTTACGATATACTTATTAATCTCAAACACCCCCTCCACCGTCGCATCCCCGCTTTCAAGCGTGACAATAGTCGAAGCGTCAGTAGTGTCTGCGATTGTTGCCGTGCCTTCTGTCACCTTCCACACAACGAAATGGTAGCCGGTATCCGGTATTGCAGTAACCGTTTTGGCAATTCCATGCGTCACCGGTCCCGTCCCGCTCACCGTCCCGTGTCCTTCGCTGGTAACCGTCAACTGATAGTCGTTGATACTGAACTCCGCCTGCACCTCGGCATCGCCGTTTTCCAGAATGGCGGTAGTGGTCGCTACCAATGAATCTTCCATCCGCATCTTTCCCGACAGCACCCGCCATCCGGAAAAGTGGAACCCGTCGGCGGGTGTCGCTGCAATCGTATCGGCAATCCCGTGCCGTACCGTATCTCCTCCTTCAACCGTCCCGTTGCCGCCGCTCGTAACGGCCAATAGATATTTCTTCAGTTCGAACCGGGCCTCGATTGTGGCGGACGACTGCACCAGCACGCTTGTTGACGTATCTCCCGGTGCTGCGATATCCGCCGTGCCGGAAACTGTTGTCCACTCAATGAAATTATACCCTATGGCAGGTTCCGCCTTGATTGCCTGCGGCACCCCTATAAAAGCGTCAACGCTCCCTGCCGGATCGGTCGTTCCGTTTCCGTCGTTGCTTACGGTCAGAACGTAAGCCCGGTTGACGACGATATGGTAGGTCTTCTGCTGTTTGCCGGTTTCGGAAATCACCACGATATCGAAGGACGTATTATTTCCCGGTGCCGCAGTGATATCCTGCGACCACGTTCCCGTGCCGACCGAAGTTCCTTTGACGGTCACTGTCGCACGGCTGTGGACCGGCGAGGGTTTCACACGGATTTTTCCCGAATCCGACGGAACCCGAAGTTCGTAGGCAAGCGTGTCGCCGTCAAAGGCGGGGACGAGCCGGCCGGCCGACAACTCGATTCCGACAAGCGATGCGAGGTCGCTCCCTTTGCGCGTGACGGTTATTTTATAGGTCGATTTGGTTTCGCCGTCCTCGGCAATAACCACTGCCGTCACGATCGTTGCGGCCATAGGCTGAAGGGTGATCGATGCGGGAGAATCAATGCCGTTTATTTTCACCGTTGCCCCGTCGTGCCGCGGCTGCGCTGTGATCACCGTCGTATCGACGCTCTCGTCGACCGTCACGGCATAATCCTTGACATCAGCGTCAAACTCGGGTATCAGCGTTCCGGCTGATGTGGATAAAAGGGCGAGGCCGGCATCACTGCATCGGGCGCGATCGAACAATACCGTATAGGTTTTTTCCGTCTCCCCGTCCTCGGCGGTAACCGTTATTGCGATACTGTCCGTTCCCGTGGAAAGGGTGATTGTTTGCGGAACGGTGTCTCCGTCGATTGCAGCATTGGCATTTTCATCGACACACTTCGGCGATATCGTGACGACTGAATCGGCGGATTGCAGCGATACCTGATACCGTATAGTATCGGCATGAAACTCAGGGGTGAGGGTGCCTTTGGAGAGTGGTATCTCCGCAAGATCGGCGGTAGTGTCGGGCGGACGAAGAATGAATAAATGATAGGTTCGTTCCGTCACCCCGTCCTGGGCAATGACCGAAACGGTGACGGTATCTTCCACGCCGGTATTGGGGAAATAATTCCACGGGTGACCCCCCGGGGCGATTGCGCTGTCGTTGATCGTGACCGACGCTGCGGAGTGAGTTGTAACGGGAGTGACGGCGAGCGAGTCGACCTCATGGGCGATGTTCACACGGTAGTCAAGGGTATCGCCGCGGAACTCGGGGGTGAGGGTTCCGGTTGAGAGGGTGACGGATGCGAGCGACGCATCGGCGCTTTTTCCCCGGGTAACGGTAACCCGGTATTCCTTCCGGGTAACACCGTCCTCCGCGGTAACCTTAACTGTGAGTGGATTTTCCCCTACTTCCAGCGGGATCCGGTATGCATACTTCCCCGCTTCCCCGCTGCCGCTGTCGATTGAAACCGTCACCGCTGGGTGGGTAGGGTAGGCGGTGATCGACAGGGTGTCGGTTTCATATTCCACTGTTGCCGAATATCCCGAGAGCGTTGCGGAATCGAATGCGGGATCGAGCGCTCCGGTGGAAAGTGAGATTGAATCGAGGGTCGCGACGGTTCCCGGCAACCGGGTGACCGTTACCGTATAGCTGAACGCGGTGGTGTCGTCGTCGGTGATTGTTTTAACAATAAAGCCGTTCGCGCCGACTTTCAGCGAGCAGGGTTTTGCCGCTTCGTTGGGGGAAACCGTATCTCCATTGATAAAAATCCTGACATAGGGATTGTCGATGGAGGGTATTATTGAAATGAACGGCCGGTCGTTGGCGACCGTTGCCGCGTAGGTGACGGACGTATCGTTGAACGGGGGGGTAAGCGTGACGCCGGCTATTGACAATAATGACAACCGTACCGGCGTGCGGTACAGGTACATTTCCGCGTTGTCCGTCGACGAATACCCTCCCCGGATATAGGATTTCATTTTCACGACGATCCTGCCGCCACGCAGAAAGGCGAGCGTCGTATCGAGCGTACGGTTGTCGGTGCCGTCATCCCCGCCGAATAATTCCGCAAGGATGGTTTCGCTATCCCCGTTTTGGTAATGGAGCGTCACCACTCCCGAATCGATGAGCGATGGAAGAAACAGCGTTGCCGAGATGGTAATCGGATTTCCGGTTGAATCATAGTAGAGTGAATCAGTCGGTATGCCTGATGGCGACGAAATATTCAGTTCACCGATTGCATTTTCGATTTCGGTGAACGGGTCGTCGGCATTGATGCAGGTTAAAAGAAACGGGACGGCCGCGGCAAGGAGAAACGTACAATATCGGACCATGGGACCTCAATTCCGGATAGTGATGTGATTGTTTGGTGGTATAAATGGTCGGTGTCTGGAATCAGGCACTTTATTTGGAAAGATTCAATGCTTGATGGTTTTTTTTGGAAGTAATATTCGAAGGCCTGCAAACCCGAAAAAAAAGAAAAATCCCAGGAAGACACGTCGGTACCCCCTGATAATTGATCGATTGGAAATGAATCCGACCCGCTTATCTTATGTCAATATGTGGTGAACAAAGATTTATAGGCAACGCAAAAATTGTACCTTCCTAATTTCCGCCGTTTAATCGGTTTTACTGATTGAAAAGTGTAAAAAAGTTAAAAAAAGTGTCAATTTATTTTACACTTCAAGATTAGCCCCCCTGCCGGCCCGCACCTCTCCACCATCAATAATTATCGCATAACACCTGGAAAAACGCCTGCGGGTGCTCGCAGCACGGGCAGCTTACCGGAGCTTCCGGTCCCTCATGGACATAGCCGCATTCCCGGCAGATCCACTTGACGGATTGTTTCTTTTTAAAGGTCGTTTTCTCCTCAAGGTTCTTCAGCAACATGCGGTACCGCTCTTCATGGTGCTTTTCGACTTTCAAGGTGGTGTTGAACTGCGTCGCCACCTGAGGAAAACCCTCCTCTTGGGCAATACGGGCGAATTCGGGATAGAGTATGCTGTGCTCTTCATGCTCGCCGTCGGCAGCGGCCTTCAGGTTCTCAATCGTCGTGCCGATTACCCCGGCGGGATACGCGGCGGTAATTTCGAGCATGCCGCCTTCGAGAAACCGAAAGAACCGTTTCGCGTGCTGTTTTTCGTTGTCCGCTGTTTCGAGAAAGATCGCCGCGATCTGCTCGTACCCCTCTTTTTTCGCGACACTGGCCGCAAAGGAGTAACGATTGCGGGCCTGCGACTCTCCGGCAAAGGCCTTGAGCAGGTTCTGTTCGGTTTTTGTTCCTTTGATGCTGGGCATTGATGCCTCCTTGTGAGTGTGTTGAATTGTTGAATAAATTGACAATTGATTTTTCTGTTTCGGTGCGTTTTCCAGCCCCTTCCCCCGCGGCTTTTAAATAAATTATTTTCGATAGATCCATGCAAGAGGCATGTCAAATGATTGCGGGGCGGTTGTGTTAACTATTTTCTTCTGACTCCTGGCTCCTGACTTCCTCCCCTCACAAATACCCCGTCAGCAGAAAGTAGCCGATTTTCAGCAGTTCCAGAATGGTGATCGAGGTGGCGACATTGGACCGCCACCAGTAGCGGAAGGTATCCCTGTTCCAGCGGTACTCCTCAAGCGGGACCGGGAGGAGGTAACAACGGACATCCGCTCTGTTGAGACGCCGCCCTGCCATGATCCTGATGCGACGCATGTGGTAGGGACTTGACACAAGCCCGACCCGAAGCGTGGCCTTTTTTCCGGAGGTCGGGGAGCGTTCAACGGGGCGGCGGCGGTCGACCCACTGCCGCAGGGCGTTGATTTCGGAGATGGTACTTTTGCAGGTGTCGATAATCGTGACCCGTCGCATGTCGAAATCGCTTTTCTGCAGCAGCCGGCCGTGACCGTCCTTGTAGTCGCTCAATACCCAGTGCGCATCGGGGTAACGAAGCATCAACTCTTTCGAGTAGACCACGCGACGGCTGTCGCCGGCAAAGGTGCAGATGACGTCAAGATGCGCCGGCGGCGCATCGGCGGCGACCAGCCAGTTTCCAACATGACAGAAGAGAATAAACAGCACCAGCAGCACGCCGGCAAAACCCGCGATGAGCCGGAAGAGCGGTTGCCTGCAAATCAATCCGATTGAAGCGAACGTCGTATGCATGACGGGGACTTTGAATGAGGTCAGATTGCCGCGCCGTAGCTGCGGCGATACTCGACTATTGTATCGTAGATTGCATCATCGAGCACGACTTTTCCATCAACCGGCCGGTTATGGAGATGCTCCATGATCTCGGAAAGGGTCACGATGGCGCCGGTACGGATGCCGAATTCTTCGCGCAGCTGGGCAAGAGCGCTTCGTGATGTGGTACCGCGCTCCATGCGGTCGACCGACACGATCAGGCCGATCACCTTTATCCTCGCTGCCGCGCGCAGCAAAGGAAGCGATTCACGTATGGAAGTTCCCGCGGTAATCACATCTTCAATGATGACGACATCATCGTTATCACGCAGCCGGTGACCGATGAGCCTGCCGCCCTCACCATGGTCCTTGACCTCTTTACGGTTAAAACAGAAGGCGACTTGCCGGTTGAAGGAGTTCGCAAGTGTCATCGCGGTGGCGACCGCGAGGGGAATTCCCTTGTAGGCAGGGCCGAAGAGGACGTCGACGTTCTCAGGAAATGTGTGCTGCAGTGCTTCGGCATAGAAATGCCCCAGGGTGGCCATCTGGGCCCCGGTGGAGTAATTGCCGGTATTTATGAAGAACGGCGTCTTGCGGCCGCTTTTAGTGGTAAAGTCGCCGAAGGTCAGCACGTTGCTGCGTACCATAAAGTCGATGAACTGCTCTTTGTAGGTTTCCATGATCACCTGTGGGTTAAAGGAACAACGGATCAGATCTCGACGCTCAACCCGTCCCAGGCAAAATCCATCCAGGGGTCAAGCCCTGCCCGGTCGAGTTCATAATGTATATCATGGCTCATATGAATGAAATAACATCGCTGCGGCGCGATGGCGCGGGCAAGCTCGATACTCTCCCTGAGAGTCAGGTGCGACGGGTGCGGCGGGCCCCGCCTGAGGCAGTTAAGGACCAGAAAAGTGGTCCCCGAGAGTTTCTTCAGCTCATCGGGAGCGATGGATTTCATGTCGGGAATATAGCTCAAAGGTCCGATGCGGAAACCGAAGCATCCGTCAAGTTCGAGATGGTTGACCCGGATCGGTATGACCGTATGGTCGAACAGGGCAAAGGGGGCATCCACCGCGGTGGTGGTAATACGCGGAATACCGCCGCCGACAGGTGTTTCCGGGTCGAAAATGTAGGGAAAGGCGTATCGTATTTTCGCGATGCTTTCATGGGAACCGAAAAACGGAATCGGATGATGACGGGTATACGAGCGGATGTCGGGAATGCCGTAAATGTGATCGGCATGGCTGTGGGTAATCAGAACCGCATTGATGTCGGGAATGTTTTCCCGCAGGCACTGCTCCCTGAAATCGGGACCGCTGTCGATCAGCACCGAGGCGCCCTCCCAGCGCAGGAGTATCGACGAGCGGGTGCGACGGTGTTTCGGATCAAGCATCGACTGGCGGCAGACACCCTGCGGACACGATGCGTATTGCTGAAGCATGCAGTCGATCGGAGGAACTCCGTGGGATGTGCCGGTGCCGAGGAAAGTGAGGGTCATGGGGGAAATATAGTATTCAGGGGTCAGGAGAAAAAAAGATAGAAAAGAAGGTAGGCATTGAATAATCGGAAATAGGAAGGTGGGTTTCCTCCTTCTGACTCCTTCCCCCCCCTACATCCCCTCCCGGTAGAGTACCACCCGGTTCCTTCCGTTCTCTTTTGCAACGTAAAGAGCCTTATCGGCAGTATCGATAAGGGCCTGCTGCGAGGGGGCGTTTTCGGGGTAGGCGCTGCAGCCGACGCTGATGGTTACCTTAAGCCGGCGGTCGAGTGAAATAATCGTATGCTGTTCAATGGTGGAGCGTATACGTTCTGCGGTTGTTATAGCCCCCTTTTCGCTGGTTTCCGGGATGATAACGACGAATTCTTCACCCCCGTAACGGGCGGGTATGTCGTTGATGCGGATTGATTTACGGATACACATCGCGATCTCTTTCAGCACCAGATCGCCCACCGGATGGCCGTAGGTGTCGTTGAATGTTTTGAAATGGTCGATATCCATGATAAGCAGCGCCAGGGGGCGTTTATAGCGGCGCGAACGCTCGATCTCACGGGCGAGCAGTTCCTGAAAGTGGCGATGGTTGTTGAGTTCGGTGAGTCCGTCGGTGGTTGCAAGGCGTTCCATGCGTTGATAAAGGATGGCACGGATAAAAGCGACCGAGGCGTTTTCGATGAGTGTGGCAAGCACCTGCTCGACATCCGCCAGGAAAACATTCGGTTCCTCACTCTCGATGGAGAAGAGCCCGCGGCAGCGTTGTTCGTCGTCGATGATCGGGAAGATGATCAGGGAGCGGATTGCGGGATTATTGATTTCATTGGGAACAAAACGGTAGTAACGGTCAACACACTGCTGAAAGTCGCCGATCGTGATCGATTTTCTCTTCTGAAAAACGAACGAGTAGAGCCCGGCGTTGATCGGGAAGGTGAATCCGGGAGCGAGATCATTATGGTTACCGCTGACGCAGAGCACGGTGCCCACCCGTTTTTCCTCGTCGAATATGACGCCGATCTGCCGGGTGCATTGAACCACGGTGGGGACCACGTTGAAGAGCACCTCAAAAACGTGTTCGGCTTTAAGTGCCGTGGTGAAACGGTGGCTCGCCTCGTAGAACGTCTGAAACGTCCTGGCCGATCTCTCCTCAAACGAGCGCATCCGGGCGGTGGTGATGAGCGCCGCGGCAAGGTATGAAAACCGTTTGAGGGTGTCTTTGTCCTGGTCTTTGAAGGCCTGCCGGTCGTTGCTGTCAAGTACCAGGGTGCCGAGCAGTTCATTCTGTTCCGAAATGATCGGTACCGCGAGGATCGAGTTGATCTGTTCTTCGGCGCCGTAATACTGGAGTTCCGAATTGTACACATGAAGATCGCCCGTCATGAAAGATCGCTTTTCGGTGCCGATTCTTCCGACAATCCCGCTCCCCAGCGGTATCCTGGCGCCTTTGACGATAAGAATGCTTTTAGACTGGAATGAATTCAGGATGAAGGCCTGCTGTTTCGGATCAAAGATGAAACCGAGTGATGAAAAACAGCGGAAATTCCTGCTCATGAAATAGACGACACTGGAAAGCAGGTCGTCAATTTCTTTGCTGTCAATACTCGATGTGTAATCGGAAAGGTGAATGGTAAACGCCTTCGTTTTAATAATATCCGTGGCGGGGGGCGGCTTGGGGGACGGCCCCTGTCCGTTTGCCTGCGGCGACGAGGCTTTGCGGGGGGTATAGCGTTCCAGCCGGTAGGAGGCGCTTAAAAGCGCGGGCAGCAGTCCGGCGCAAAGCAGGTAGAGATAACGGAATGGATCGAGCAGCCGTTCATCAATAAGGACGGCGGGTGTAACGGGGACATCATTGAAAAGCAGCGGTACCAGTGACCTTACCGTTCCTCCAAGCGTAAAAATGAGAAAAGGGATGATCCACGAATAATTCTTCCCTGCAAGCCCCGTGGCGACCATCACAAGAAGCGCCAGCGGTGGTACTGGTGGAAGGGGTGATCCGGTGCCGTGAAGGGCGAAATGGGCGGTGGATGCCAGGGCGAGTATCCGGATGAACGAAAGCGGTGATGTCGGCGTGCGCAGGTAACCGATCACTATCAGGATGGTCACGGCAATAACGATAAGCGTCGTAACGGTATAAATGGAGGGAACGGTTTGAAATATCGCATTGAACCGGGCGCTGAACACGGCGATCGAATAAGCGATGATCAGAATATATTCAAGTATGGTCTGAATTCTTTTTAACACGAATAACAGCCTGTTTTCTCGATGGTTATTTCAGGCAAATGACGCCGTTTTAATAAATGTGGTTGCCTGTACCCCCTTCGCGTTCTATTTTCTGCTTGAGGTATAGGGAAAATTCATCTTCAGATTGTATAATATGCTGGAAAAAAAAGCAAAGAATTCAGGACAGTGGAGAAGGGCTTTTTTTTCAATGCTCGGCAACGCGCGTTCGAGAGCGTTCCTGGCGTTCCTTCTTCGAAAAAAGCATAAAGTACCTTCGCTCCGTTTTCCGATCGATGTAGCATCGGTAAAGAAAATTCTGCTCATTCTTCCCGAAGACCATCTCCTGGTGCTGCATCAGCTCAAAAATGTCATTTCCCTCATGACTCTTTTCAAGCATGTCGACATTACGCTGCTTTGTGAACGCTCTGCCGCGGCATATATCAAAATGGTCCCGGGATTGAATCTTATCGAGTATGATGCACAGGACCATTATTCAACCGATTTTTCTCAACTGGCACAGCATTTCCGCGGGACAATCGACATCTGTTTTCTGCTCGATACCGACCCGGGCCTGCCCATCCTTTATCTGGCGGGATCGACGGCGGCGCCGGCACGGGTCGGGTACAGCGAAGCGGGTGATTTCCCGTTTCTCAACCTTCATATCCGCCCCTCGGCAAAACGGGTGTATCTCGCCGACTGGTACTGCTCGATGGCCGAAATCTTCGGTTCCAAACCGGGAGAGATCAGATGGCGTGTGGCGCAAAAAACGGTTGAGGAGGTGGACCATCTCATCAGAGAGCTGAAAATCAATCCTGACGTACCGCTCGTCGGTTTTGACGCACTCCATTTTCTTCGCGCTTTCGGAATTGAATGGACCGAAAGGTTCATGCTCCGGATCAATGACCTTCACCTGGGAACGATCTATTTCCATGTCGAAGATAAAAGATCGGAACAGGAACTCGTCTGGCTCTGCAAACAGAATGTCCCCTCTTTTGCCGATCTGAGCGCCTCACGTCTTGCGGCGCTGGTCAGCAAGTCGAAATTCGTCGTGTCGGGCAATACGCCGATGTACGCGCTTGCCGGCCTTCTGCACCGGCCCGCGTTCGGTTTTTTCAGGGAGGATGAGATTGCACGCTTCTGCCCGCAGAGCCTGCTGCTCAAAGGAATCGCTTACACCGACCGGCCGGATGAAAAGGAGATCGACCGGATGATCGGTTTGATCGGTAAACCTGCGACGCGCCCTCAGGAGAAATAAACGGCCGGCGGAGGCGGAGGGTGGTACAGCATAAGCCTTCCTCCCCATCTTCATTTTTAATTTTTCTTACTACGGCCCGTTGGGGCAATAATATTTTTCTTTCTATGACCGCCCCTGCCCCTATCCCACTGCGCGCCGGAGCGCTTCGTCTTCTCTTCGACCATGGAATGGTCCGTTCGGTGTATTACGGCGCCACCGAGATCGTCCGCCGCGTTTATATGGCGCTGCGGGATCAATACTGGAATACCATTCCATATAGCATCGATAATCTGTGCGTCAAACGCGACGACGTCTCGTTCAGCCTCTCGTTCGACGCACAACACCTCGCTCCCGGCATCGACATCACCTGGCACTGCTCGATGGACGGATCTGCAGAAGGGGTCGTCACGATAGCGATGCAGGGTGAAGCGAAAAGCACCTTCCTGCGCAACCGGATCGGCTGGTGCATACTGCACCCGCTTACGCTCTGCAAGGGAGCGCCCTGCACGCTCGAGAAGTACGTCGGCTCCGTGGAGAAAGCCCGCTTTCCCGGCGATGCCATCGCCCCCTACCAACCGTTTGTCGGTTTGCGGGGAATGACCTACCCCGTCGAATCAGAAATCGATTGTTCGCTCCGGTTTACCGGCGACATCTTCGAGACCGAGGATCAGCGAAACTGGACCGATGCATCATTTAAAACCTACTCGACACCCCACTCGCTGCCAATACCGGTGGAGGTCGTTGCAGGAAAGCGCATCGATCAGCAGGTGACAATCTCGCTCCTGGGAAGTAGGGGGGAGCCGCAGGCTAAGCCGGTGGTGCCTGTGCTCGATTTCGAGAAATCGTTTATCGGCGATAACGGACCGCCCCGGATCGGTCTGGGATTTTCCTTTCAGAAGCCGTTGCAGCCGGGTGTTGCGGAGAAACTCTCGGCAGCGGGGCTTTCACATCTGCGTTTCGACGTCGATCCGCGCCGGGACGATCTCGATGCCGAACTGTCAAGGGTCGCTTCGGTGTGCGGGCGGATCGGCTGTGAAGCGGAGGTCGCGCTTCATCTGACGGCCGGTTTTCAGGAGGAACTCGCCGATTTCGCGGCCGTGCTCCGCGTGTGTGAGGTTCCGCTCTGCCGCCTGCTGGTGCAGTGCAGTGATGGAACGGTACCACCGCCGGAGATGATCGATGCGGTGCGCCGCCGTCTCGCAAAGCTTGTCGATGAAGAGGGCATCACCCTCGGAACCGACCGCTCCTTCATTGAAATCAACAGGGCGCTGTCGCTGACCGGGCCGTACGAAGCGCTCTGTTTTTCCGCAACACCGCAGGTCCACACCTCCGATGACCGCGCCATCATGGAAAATCTGGAAGGGTTGTGGGAGTGCATCAGCTTCGCACGGACAATTGCCAATGGGAAGCCCGTCGCCGTATCTCCCCTGACGCTTCGCCCCCGTAAAGACCACTCGCGGCCGCATAAAAGCGGCGGTGCCGATCCGCGTCAACAGAAGTTCTTCGGTGCGGCATGGCTCGCAGGAGTGCTTTGCGCCTGCATTCAGTCGGGACTCCACAGCCTTACCTGCTGCGGCGATGTCGCCGGTCCCGAGGGGATCATGAGTGACGACGGAACCGAACTGTTTCCGCTCTATCACGTCCTGGCTGCGGGGATAAACGATGCCGCTTCCGTGAGTGCGTGCATGATCATGAACAACGGTCCGGAAGTTGCCGCGGTCAAGGTACACACGGTTTCGGGATATGTACTTCTGCTCGCGAACCTGACCGATGAAACGGTGACGGTGACCATCACCGGTCTGCCCGAAGGCGGATCCATCGCCTGTCTCGACGTTTCGACTGCCGGCCGTGCGCGCCGGGAAACGGCGTTCTGGGAAAGGGCGCGCCGCCCGATTGTTCCGGCGCAGGAGAATTATGCGGCAGCCCTGCAACCGTATGGTGTGGCACGGATTGAGCTGCCGTCGTAAACCGTCAACCATTCATGTTGTCCGCTTCCCGGTCGCTGTGCGCGGCGCTGTCCCGATTATCAATAAGTTCGCGTTCAAAATAAAGAATGTCAAGAAACTGGTCGGGGTGCTCTTTTTCAAGCGCCTCGTTGCACAGTTTCGCGGCGATATCAAACTGCGAGCGGCGCCGGTGGAAGTCGATAAGATAGATCTCCTCCTGATCTTTCGAGTCGGCGAAATCCTGTTGGTTGCGGCGGGCGGCCTCAAACAGGTCGATTGCCGAGCCGCGACACTGGTAGGCGCTTTCGCTGTACCCGTTATCATCGCATATCCAGGAGGCGAATACCGCCGCCCATGCCGCATCGGCGAAGAGTTTTCTGTTGCGCATGATAAGGCTGTAGCATAAAAACGCATTGGCCGTTTCGGGGAATGAGCTGTTTTTAAGCTGCGTGAGATAGACTTCACCCCGGACGATTTCACGGTCCGCCTCATCACCCTGCACAATTTCAGGGGCGCAGTAGCCGCATGAGGGACACCGCTGGATCCAGAGATAGACCGACGA
>JAFGIW010000049.1 GCA_016929415.1 Chitinispirillaceae bacterium
CGGCCCGGTGGTGGTGATCGTGTCGACCACCAACCCCGACGCCCTCGATGACGAGACGAAACAGCGCTTTCTTATCCTGACCATCGACGAGTCACCGGAACAGACGAAAAGCATCTTACAAGCGCAGATCACTAAAAATATGCTCGACTGGTACCAGACCACCGCCGACGAATCTTCTATCGTAAAGCTCCATCACAACATGCAGCGGCTTCTCAAACCGTTAACGGTAACTTTTTCACGGGATTTACGGCTCGTGTGGCCGTATAGCCGATTACAGATGCGTCGCGAGCAGCAGAAGTTCGTCTCTCTGGTCAAGGCTATTGTTTTACTGCACCAGTACCAGAGAAAAACCGGCTCCATGAAGCGGTCCGACGGTACGAAGATGGAGTATGTGCAGGCAACGCAGAAAGATATCGATCTGGCACTCGATATCGGCCGGGAGGTGTTCGCCCGCAACGTGGACGACGTCAGCCCTACGGCCCGTAAGCTCCTTTCCGAGATCGTTCGGCTCATTACCGAGAAATACGATGCGATCCGGAGCAACGACCCGAAGGATGATATTTACCTGTACGAGATACCGTTTACCCGTAAAGAGCTTCGTGAAGAGACCGGCTGGAGCGAGACGCAGGTGCGGCGCAACATCGATCAACTGGTCGAGCTCGGCTACCTCGGCCGCATCAACGGACGGCAGGGATCCACGTTCCGGTATCTGCTGCTCGACGACGGCAGCGCGGATCCGGAGTTCCGGTTCGGAGGTGAGGGCGAGGCGGAAAAGGCATTTTCAAAAAATCAACGAGTTAACGGGAAAACCTCGCCGCTTCGCCATAACTTCGTCACGACTTCGCCAAAGGCTTAACCGTATGTTTTACATGAAGATGCATACAACTTCGTCACTTCGCCGGAAGCGCAATAACAGTAACCCCCCGACTTTTTGACAATGAATAAGGAACTCAACCCCGCTTTCCGCCTGTTGCTGCACCGGTACACCGAGTACCTGCAGGCAAGCGGATACACCGAAGTGACGTGCAGATCGTACCTCGTTGACGTCAAGCCGTTCCTTCGGTATCTGGAGGAGGGCGGCATCACCGATATCGCGGCGGTTGAACTCGCCGATATCCAGGGGTATTACGGGAGCCTTTCGGAGCACACCTACCGGGGCAGACTTATCCGGCAGGAGACCAAAGCCAACCTCATGCAGCGGGTTCGGGCGCTGTTCCGGTACCTTCACAAAAGCGGCAAGATCGCCTCCGACCCCATGGCGAACATGGCTATGCCGAAGCGGCGTAAGAACCTCCCCCGGAACATCCCGGAGATAAGCGAACTTCCGGCGCTCATGGAGCAGCCGGACATGGAAAGCCCGATCGGCATGCGGGACCGGGCAATCATGGAGATCCTCTACTCGACGGGGCTGCGCAATGCGGAGCTGCGCTCTCTTGAATGCGTCGACGCCGATCTTGACGCCCGCGTTCTCAACGTCCGGGGCAAGGGCGGCAGATACGATCAGGTCCCTTTCGGCCGCGAGGCGGCAAACGCACTGCATAATTATCTGCACTTCGGCCGCGACCGGCTCATGAGCGGCTACAAGGTGAAACGCTCGAGCATCTCAACCAAGCGTCTCAAGGAAGAGCGGGGGCATGAGTTCCGGGGCGGCCATGGGATGACCTCGCAGGACCTTCACTGGCTTGTAAAGCGATACTCCGAGAAAGCCGGCAAGCGCATCAACCCGCACACGCTGCGTCATGCATGCGCAACGCACCTTCTGCGGCGGGGAGCGGACATCCGCCATATACAAAAGCTTCTGCGTCACGCCAATCTCAACACCACGCAGATTTACACGCACGTCGCCATCGAAGACCTCAAGGAAGCGCAGCGCAGGTTCCACCCCCGTGAGACGGAGCCGGAAACGTGAACGAGTACGCGGAGATCTTTCTGCGACAGGCAAGCCCGGCGAGCCGTTCGATTTTTGCGCAACGGCTGCGGATGTTCTTCGGGTATGTCGAGCGGCAGCAGGAGGTGCAAGAACTCTCTCAACTCACGCCACAGCGCATAGAAGCCTGGATCGTCGATCTTCGGGCACGAAAAATGAAGCCTGCAAGCGTTTACGCCTATGTATCGACGGTGCGGCGGTTCTTTGCCGTCCTTCACCGGGAAGGTTATCTCCAGGTAAACCCATGGCCGGACTATATCACAACGAAACGGCCGGAATACTCCCTGCGCGTTGTTCCGACACCGAAGGCGACGGCTGAGCTGTTGGAAGCCGCCGACGATGCCGCATATCCCTGCCGGACCCGGGCGATCCTTGAGGTTGCCTACGGCTGCGGGCTGCGGCGGATGGAGCTTCGGAACCTCAATGTATCGGACGTGCTGGCCGATAGTTTACGGATCAGGGGCAAGGGTGGCAAGGAGCGGATCGTTCCCCTCGGAACGGCGGCCCGCACCTGGCTTGAGAAGTATCAGTATGGCGAGCGGTTGCAGATAGTCAAGAAATACAACCCTCTCGAAGACGCGCTGTTCGTCTCGGAACTGGGCAGGCGGTTAAGCTTACCGAGCTACAGCTTGATTTTACGTAAACTCGGTGCATCGAAGGGACTATCGCTTCACTCCCTGCGGCATGCCTGCGCAACGCACATGCTGCGCAACGGGGCTTCGGTGCTGGTGCTGCAGAAACTTCTCGGACACAGCAGCGTAAATACGACACAGCTTTACACGAGGGTAGAAACGAGCGATCTCCTGCGGCTCCTCGACAAGTATCACCCGCGACCATGAAAGCCGTTGACCGGGAAAGCCCGTCATGGTATTTTGAGGGTGTAATATGTCTAATCAAACTGTGGAAAAAAAGGCTCAAGTGCCCCGAATTACATTAAGCAGGCCAAAAATGCACTATCTGATAAAAGATCCGCTGTATCAGATTATCGAGGCGACAAGTCCGAAAGTGCAGAGGACGCTGGAGCAGTTTGACTATGACTCAGTGGGGAACTGGACCGGTGGAGGGAGGGTGCATAATGAGTTGAATCAGTTGACCGAGGATGACTCGTCCATGTACTCCTACGATGCCGACGGGAATATGACGGAGAAGGTGAGTAAGGCTACCGGGGATACCACGCACTTTGTCTGGGATATTGAGAATAAGCTGACGGAGGTGAGGAAGCCGGGGACGGTGGTGCGGTATGTCTATGATGCCCTCGGGAGAAGGGTGAGTAAGGAGGTCAACGGCGGGGTGACACAGTTCCGGTATGACGGGGAGGATCTGATACTGGAGATGAACGCCGAAGACTCCATTACCGCGAACTACACGTTCGGTCCGGGAATCGATAATCCGCTGCAGATGCATCGGGATGGAAGGAACCTCTATTATGTTAAGGATGGGCTGGGGAGTGTTACGGCGCTGACGGACTCGGCGGGAAGCGTGGTGCATGAATACGCCTACTCGGTGTTCGGGGAGATTATTGAGGAGAGCGGGGATGTGGTGGAGAATCCGTTTACCTATACTTCGAGGGAGTGGGAACCGGAGGTAGGGCTGTATTATTATCGGGCTAGGTATTATGATGCAAGGATCGGGAGGTTTTTGAGTGAGGATCCGATAGGATATTTTCCCATTCTTATGTTTTTAAACAAAGGGTTAGTGGAGCAAGTTATGCAAAATTATAAATTTATCGATAATAGAAACTTATTATCTGTTGTACCTGGAACAAACATGTACTGTTATGTGGTAAATAGTTCTGTTTTATTTATCGATCCATATGGATTGGTTTTGGAAATGACTCCGTTGGGATATGGTGGTGCATTGGTGATGGGGATTTCAGCGCCCTTTATTGGTACTGGTCCAGGTGCAATTGCTTTTGGTGTCGGTGCAGCAATGGTTATTACCGACTTGGTAATGAGTGTTGAATGGGCCAAGAAAACCGGCGAAGAAATTGGAGAGCCTATGAATAAAGCTATTGACGAGCAAAAAAAGATTATAGATGATTTGTTAGGCAAGAACAAAAATGATTCTGGTAAGACAGGCGATCCTTGTGAATAATAGAGTAAGAAGAATAAGAATAAATATATTTCTTATAATAATTAGTACCGCCTTTTTCTGCGCGGTTGGATATTCTGTTTTTTTAAAACATATTACTCTATCCAGCATAATAATACTATCGCTCGGTGGTTTATTTTGTTTAACATATTTGACATATATTAATATTAGATGGAAATCTTACAGTCAACGAATTGAAAAAAGCGCAACACAAGGAACTGATATTGTGAAGTTCAGATATGGCTTTATTATTTATGCAATAGCGATAACTTGCACAATATTGCTGTGGCAATTAACACCGGAGAGTGCCGGGATGCCGAAATGGATATATTTTCATCGAGGAGGCGCGTTTTATTTCGTTTTTCTAAAAATTGGTTTGGTCCTTTTTGACATCGCAGGGTTTATCGCTTTGTTATATTGGAACGAAATCGTCGTATCACCCAAGAAACATTGTATCCTTTTTTTGTTTCTGTGGCTTATTGTTTACTTCGCAGTCATGATTGATCCACGTTTTTAATAAAAACTCCTTGTGTATGACAACCCGGCATCTGTCATCGTACCGGTCAAAAGCTACTGGCGGCTTTGCTGTAAAAGAGATTGCGTGGCTTTTACCCCGTCGATATCCACAATAACCACCACCACCGAGCTGCCTGACCGCCGCAGATCGCACGGAATGTCGACGACGCACCCGTCATTGACGAATCGCCGCGCACTTTTCCAAAGACACTTTCCGTCAAGACAATAGGCGCTCACGGTCATCATTCCCGACCGGTCCGGCCGGAGACAGACCGCCTTGCCCCCTTTAACAAAGAACATCGCATCATTGCGATTGTTTCTTCCGGCGAATCCGCGTTCATTGACTGGTGCAGCGCCGGAAATCAGCAGATAGTCGCCCTCATTCGTCGCCGCGGCATTCCATCCGGGAACCGTTACGAGCTCGGGATCTGTGCCGGGAGCGTAGATACGGAGGTCCGCATCTCCTTTCCGGTCAAGGTACACCGTCACGGCGGTATCGGCGATCGCGACATGGACGGCATTGACGTTATTCGAGGATTGCAGCAGCGTGCGCACACCGCCGCTGTCGGCAATCATGGCCCCATCGGCAAGGAAAAGATCCCGAATCCGGCCGTCGGCGCTTCTTCCGACGCTCGCGGTTCTTCCGTCGATCACATGGCCGCCGATGATCACCGTATCAACGGCATCGGCGTGCCTGACGATGTGGTCGAAAGCAATGTCCCCCGACACATGGACGGAGGTGGCCGACGCGTTCTGAATCGCCGTAAACTCCGGCTTCCCTGTCCATTCCGATGAGAGGCAGGGGTATACGACAAAAGCGAAATCCATGCGTTTTACCCGCTGCGGAGGGGTGACGCAGGCGGCAGGCCGTATCGAATCGACCTCTCGGAAACCGCAGGGAAACGGAGCGAGCGTCCGCACGCCGACCATGTTGTCCTGTGCGTACAAGGCGCGAATCCAGCCGAGGCCGGTGTCGATCTTCGCGGAGTCTCCGAAATGGAAACGCATTTCATATGCATGTTCGGAACTGTCGGCCACGTTGTCGACGATCACGAAATAGGACGGCCGCACGAACAGGACGTTTCTTACGAACAGGGAAATCATGGGCGGGCCGATCAATTTGTCGCTGTTGGTCGCGCGATAGCGCCTCGACGCGTCGGTCGCGACGAAATCATACCCGTGTACGCTGCTTGAAAAAAGAAGGGCGCCGTCATTGTCTGCATAGACACCCGTCTGGTTGGTTGGAAAATACTGGCCCTTGTTGTCGACAAGCAGCGTGTTGTGGGATGACGATTGATATGCGGAATTGAGGTCGTTGTACAGGCTGCGTCCTTCGTTTTCGCCGATCAGGGTGACGTTGCCGCGATAGAGCCAGAAGGTATTCGCATCCGCATGATTGTGGCCGACATTGAGATTCGCGTCGTCGGTATCAAAGGGATATTTCCTGGAGAGATATTGATTGTAAAGAAACCGTCCGCCGTAACTGCCGGTTTTGAGCCCGAACGTCAGTTCGTCGTCTCCCCAGCCGGTTCGCCAGATCACCCCTTCCAGGTCGGAAAGAGTCCTTGATAACGGCAGATCGGTTGGGGGAACTGCGGTGATCGACGGATCGTAATAGAAGAATTCCGGAATATGGTTTCCTGCCTGATACGAGCTGCGGCCCAGTTCGGTTTCCATTTTGTTCCAGAGCCACTGGGCGTATCCCGAATTGCATGCCGATGCGGCAAGACTGAGCAGCGAGTATCCCGCAGCGCTGAGCCACCCGCCCCAGTCCCGGAGATAGCTTGAAAAGGTGAGAACCATCTGGCGGTTGGAAGGCAGGTAGTTGTACAACGCGAAAAGCGCGTAGGCCGCGAGATAGCTTTCAGGAAAAAGATCGATTCCTTTCAGCCGCTTGAGATTAACGTAGAAAGGCATTGTCGCCGTCAGTTTGGAATTCTGATACAGACACCCTTCATGCCAGGTCCCGTCTTCGATATTCGCGAGGTTGAAGCTGTCCCTGCGCATCTCGAGTATCGCGTGGTTCAGCCATGTGCCGCTGCTGTCGCATTCCCCGTCAAGTACGAGCGCCGCAATGCCGAGGGCTGAATTGTTGTTGTCCCAGTGATTCTGGCCGAATGACTGGGTCCACCAGTTGGCCCAGGTGCTGTTATACGGCCCCGACGCAGCCTCGTACATCTCCCGGGCATGCTTTACCAGCGCGCCATGCACCGCGGCGCGGTCGGACGTTGACAAGCTGTCATACATCCAGTCGTATGCCGTGGCGCATGCCCTGAGCATGAATCCCAGCGTGAGATCGCGGTCGCCGAGCTTGCTGTCGGCGCCCCAGTACGGCCAGGAGGCGAATGAAACGAGATACTTCCTTCCGGCGGCGAGGTACCGCGAATCGCCGGTGGCGACGAAAGCGAACGCGAGCACCGTGACGTCGCGTGAGGCAAGACTCAGCTTGCTGTAATCGGCCCCGACAGGTGCGGCGGGCACGGAGAGGGACAACAAGGAAGAAGCCTGCGATAAGATGGGTTTCATGATGGCGGCGTGCGATGAAGTCGCTTTCCGGCGGATTTCGGGAATGTCGGCGGCGGAGAAAAAAATCGAGGGGTGGGCTGCACGGGCGTGGTGCGCAAGGAAAAACATCACAAAGACGCTTAATTGCAGCATGATATGATTGGATAGGATAGAATGAATCCGCTGCATAATGACCTTCCGCTCGATGCACCTCGATACCGGGTTTTCCTCTTTGTCGGAACCACCATCTACATTATACGTCGGCGTCACCGGGGAGAAAAGAGAAAGATTGAATTGCACCGGCGGCTATCGTATCAGAACAATCAACGCCGTTTCATCGATCCCCTTGCCCCTGAGCCTGTAAATACAGGGGCTTGCGCACATCGGCCGGGTTCCGGCAATCTGTCGCAGTAACGCATCGGGACCGCCTCCCCGTGAAAATTCTTCAGCGGAGACCGTCGCCACCAGCGCGCCGCGAAGATCGAACAACTGCACTGTTTCCTGGAGGCCCCGGCGTGGGAATGACGTCCTGACGTTATTGTTGACCGTCACCACGGGCATGGGAGCCCGCCCGATCGCATTCCCGAGCGTCTTGAAACCGGAGTAACCAGCCTGAGTTTTGTGGCTGCCCCAGCATTCCTGGGCCACGGCGCGGGAGAGCATGAACGTATTTCTCCATACCTGCGCCTCGGTTTCAGCCGCCGGGACATCACCCCAGATCGGAAATTTTCCTCCTTTAATATGGGGGTCCCCCGCAGTGACCTTTCCTCCCGCAAAGACATTGAGCGCCCAGTTGTCGTATACCCACTGCGGGTCGCCGGTGGTTTTGTCATTGGCGGTGATGATATAGTAAATGTCCCAGCTGCAGTTGATCATGTTGTATCCGAGGGAGCGCTCCGCTGAAGGAGAGACGCCGCCCCACCCGATCCAGTCGAGCGCCGCCCAGTGGTCAATCCAGATATCGGTTGCCAGCGTGCATGCGCCGACCTTGGCGCCCGCGATCCCGAGCAGCACGTCATTCCACGCCCAGGTGGTTTTTCCATGCGATTTTATGATTTCATTTGCCCGGTTGATGAAATGGCGGTAGCAGTCGTTTGCATGTGCCGAAACGCCGTAGCGGTTCCGGGCCCAGGAGGCGAGCTGGGGAAACGAGGCGAATTCGTCGATGAACATGTATTCATCCGCGCCGAGATGCCAGAACGGGCCGGGAAACAGGGGGATGAACTCGTCAAGAATATCCCGCACGAGGGTATAGGCCGAATCCTTGCTTAAGTCAAGAGCCCAGTACTGGTTGTCCAGAACTCTCGAACCGAGCAATACGTTACGGTGAGCGGTATAAAGCCAGTTGACATGGCCGGGGAAGTCGATTTCGGGAACAATGGTTACGTGATACTTTGCGGCCAGGGTGAGGAGCGATTGGATCTCAGCCCTGGAATAATGCTGCGTCGAGGTGATTTCCGGATGGGCAATACTCTGCAGGCGGAATCCGCCGTTATTGGTTGTGCTCAGTCCGTCGGACAGGTGGAAGTGGAACAGGTTCATCTTCACGTATGCCATGTCGCGGATAAGTGCCTGCAGCCACTCCACGGTGTAATATTTCCTGCCCGCGTCCACCATCACTCCGCGCCAGCGGCCTGCGGGCCGGTCGACGATCGTTCCCCGGCTGATCGTCGTTCCCTGCTTCAGAAGCTGCAGCATGGTACGGGTGCCGTAAAACACGCCCGCGGGAGTGTTGGCGCTGATTTCGAAGCCGGTCGTGATGGAAAGCCGGTATCCTTCATCGCCGATGGTGTCATCCGCAACGCCTAATTTCAGGAAAACATCGCCCGGTCCCATTGTCGCGGCATTCGTCACGGTAACGGCGCGGCCGAAAAGCCCGCATACATCATCGGCAAAGGTCTCCGCGTCCGCCGAAAGAGCCTCTGCGTCACCGCTGTTCACCACGATTCGGGACGACGCGCCGAAGACGCAGGTGCCGCTTCCGGCGGTCCATTGCCGCACCGCCGGAAGCGTCGAAGGCGCGGATGCGGCGTCTGCCGAATGTATGCCATGGCAAAGAATAAACAGCGCGACTCCCGTTGTCATACCGCAAGGGAACGACAGCATGGATGAAGAGTGCGCCCTCACGATAATTTTTTTACCTCCATAACCAATATAATCCCCCTGTGGGTTGATCGGCAAGAAGGCATGCTTTTTAATTTAACGGCTTCGAAGCCCCCGGCAACGGGTTCTATTTGAAAGAGCTTACTCTTACCCAAGTTGAGCGATTCTCCTTCGCGGTGATATGTAAGCTGCTGGCGAATATGCCACTGCA
>JAFGIW010000050.1 GCA_016929415.1 Chitinispirillaceae bacterium
TACCGCGTTGCATTCGGCGGCCATATTTTCAATAATATGGCCTTCTCATGCGCCTTGTCTGCGATTTTCTCGCTCGGTCTCATGACAGAACTGAATATTTAGAGTTCCCCTATAATCAGAGTCGCTGAATTATCTTGACTTCACGAGGCAATCATGGAATATTTATATTCGATCGACTAAAAGGAGGTTATGTGTCAAACACAACGAAGCATGACATAATCGCATCAGTGGCGAAATTCACCGGACTCACCCAAGCTGATACGAAGATCGTTGTAGAGGAGCTGCTCCAGACGATCGGACATATTCTTGAAGAGGGAAAGTGCATTGAAATCCGTGGTTTCGGCACCTTTTATACGAAAGTCCGCAAGCCGCGCCCGGCACGGAATCCCAAAACAGGCGAAGTCGTTCCCCTTCTTCGGAGAGTCGTTCCGCTCTTCAAGTATTCCAGCGAATTGAAAAAGAGGATCTCGCAATCGCTCGTCCAAAAGTAGCCGATTGTCGCTTTTGACAAAGTGGAGCGTACCGGATGACCGGTGCGCTTTTTTTAACCTAAGTTCAGTAGTTGGTCGCGAGCGATATGCACAAGAGATCGACACAGATTCCGTTGCAAAAAGCGCAGGCATGCCCGGGGAGGCATGTTGAGCATTTTTGTAATGGAAGATGGGTCGATATCTCGTGCAGAGTGCCGTGAATCAGCTGCTGAATTTAGGTTTTATTGCCGCCAATCAAAAAACGGCCGCCATTCCTGCAAAAAACCCGTACCCGCGATGATTCCACCCAGCACGCCGGCGATGGCGACGATGAGGATGAATGCCGCAAGTGCGATAAAAGGAAGAAGAAGCAGAAAAAGCAGTTTCACTCTGCCGGCAGTATAAAGGTGATGCAGTCCGGTGAGTAGGGCATACAGCGAGAGCAGCGAACCGGCAAGTGTGCCGATCAACGGGATGATCTGCAACACCAGCGGACTCTCGGCATAGCAGAGTATCCGGAACGTCTGAGAAAAGGAGGCCTTTTTCAGCCGGCTGAAACGCAGCATGATATGTATGTAGGCGGCGGTAAAAAAGAGCTGGAGACTGAAAAAAAACGGCGCGGCGATGAGCATATAGGGAAGAGGAATTTCGTCGGTGAGTAAAAAATAGGTAGAGGTAAAGGATCGCCCGTATTTCCGGAATATCGTTGACCAGAACAGCGCTGCGAGAAGGCCGATACTTCCTGCGGCAAGTCCGAAGATCCAGGCGGGGAGAGCTGAGAATTTTTTGGCGACGGCCTTTTTAAAGAACCGGTCAGGACTGAAAATGACTTCGAAAATTGTCTGGAACAGTGTTTGAAGGGTCGTGGTCAGACGTTTTTCGGTTTCCCATGCAGGAAGGTCGGGCGGAGGAGCGGCCGGCGCGACAAAAGTCCCTGATGAAAGCAGCGCACCGCATTGGTTGCAGAAAAAACCGGCGGAATAGGGAATGATCTTCCCGCAATGGGGACATTTCATCGATAAGGGTCCTTTTCTTGAGAAATTCTTATTATAGTCCGCAGCTTGCTTTCAAACAAACTGTTTCTAGAAAATAGTTGCCGCCCGGATGGAATTATCGGATAAAAACCTTGTTGTATATTTCGGTACGTTATGGTAAGTTAAATACTTACGCATCTCTTGTGGAGCATCGCTTCCGGGAAGTGCGTTGAAAATAAGGGAGAGTAGACAGCATGATTATCGTAACAGGCGGGGCGGGGTTTATCGGGAGCGCGGTCGTTCATGCGCTTAATGAACGTGGCCGTGACGACATTATTATCGTCGACCATCTCGGTTCCTCCGAGAAATGGAAAAACTGTGTTGCATTACGGTATGATGATTATCTGGATAAAAAGGAATTTATCAATGAACTCGAAGAGGGCCGTTTCGGCGAAGAAATCGAAGTACTGTTTCATTTCGGGGCCTGCTCATCAACCACTGAAACCGATGCGGGTTACTTGATGGAAAACAATTTCCGCTATACGGCGCGTCTCGGCGGGTGGTGGGAACGGCACTCCGCAACCCGTTTTATCTATGCATCAAGCGCGGCGACTTACGGAGGCGGCGAGCAGGGGTACATGGACGACAAGACGCGCCTGCATCTTCTGCGGCCCCTTAACATGTACGGCTATTCGAAACATCTGTTCGACATGTTCGCGCTGCGTAAAGGATGGCTCGACCGTATCGTGGGGTTGAAATATTTTAATGTATTCGGTCCGAACGAGTATCACAAGGGCGATATGCGCAGCGTCATCAACAAGGCTTTCCCGCGCATCCGTGACGAGGGAGTGATCGCTCTTTTCAAATCGTATCGTCCGGAGTATGGAAACGGCGAACAGCTCCGCGATTTCATCTATGTCAAAGATGCGGTTGCCATGACCCTCTTTTTCATGGATCGCAGCGAGGTCGGCGGCATTTTCAATATCGGTACGGGCAGAGCCCGTTCGTGGAATGATAGTGCGCATGCGATGTTTTTAGCGGTTGACAAAAAGACAAACATCGAGTATGTCGAAATGCCGGAATCGCTTCGCGAAAAGTACCAGTATTTCACCCAGGCGGACCTGACACGCCTGCGCGAAGCCGGCTGCATGCATGAATGCCGTACGCTCGAGTCGTCGGTCGAGGAGTACGTTCGGAACTACCTGCCGTGCAACGGGTATCTTGAACCTGAAGTTCACCATACAATGCCGGGGTGAGTTTCGTTTTTTTTGACAGGAGGTACGGGTGTCCGATATTTCCCTGCAGTGTGAGGCCGACGGATCGCGTGCCTGTTTCATTGTTGCCGGAGGAAGTACCCGGATAGTTACCATGCAGGAACTCCTCGCTTTACTTAAGCAGCGAAAGGTCGTTTTCGGTGTTGACCGGGACGCCCTTCAACAGATCGTGGCCGGGGCAAGGAGCGGGCGGGTCCCCGTGGCGGTCGGCAACCCGCCGGAGCATGGAACTCCCGGCCGCCTTGAATGGTATATCGATCTTTCAAAGGTGGGGAAACCGCGCGAATTTGAAGATGGAAGCGTCAACCTCCGTGATCTGCAGATCGATCTGAACGTCCGTAAAGGCGACCGGCTGGTTCGCCGTATCGCACCCGTACCGGGCAAACCGGGAACCACCATTTTCGGAACGCCCGCGTATCCGCCGCCGATTGAAGATGTCCTGATAACCCTCGGCAAGGGGACAGATCATGAGGTGAACGATCCTGAATGCATTGTGGCGGCGATCGACGGCGCAGTCACTTTCAGCGGACAGCTCATAGAAGTGCACAACCGCAAGGTGATTCAGGGCGATATTAACTATGCAACCGGAAACGTGTTTTTCAACGGTGATCTGGAAATCACCGGCACGATCCGTGCCGGATTCAGTGTGTCCGCCAGCGGTGATATTAAAATCAACGGCAATGTCGAAGATGCTGAAATCAAGAGCAGCGGTTCGGTGATCATTCAGGGTGGTGTCACGGGATCGGGAAGCGGGACCATCACCTGCAGCGGTTTATTGCGTGTGCATCATGCGGCGCAATTTACTTTTTCGGCGGACAAGGATGTGGTTATCAAGGAGGACGCGCTGCATTGCACGATAGTGTCGGAGGGAACACTTACCGCCAAGGCAATCATCGGCGGATCAACGAGCGCGTTTTCAATCGCGGTTGAGATTGCCGGGAGCGCTGCGGAGACAAGGACCGTTCTTGATGTCGCCCGCACCGACCAGCTTAAGCGTGAACGGTATAACCTGCTCAAACACTTCGGCGCACTCATGGCGCAGCGGGCCGGCCACTATGAAAAAATGTTCTCCCTGGTTCGTGACGGAATGAATGAGAAGGGCTTTTTACCTTATAATGATCTGCAGGCCCTTGAATTGTTAAAAGATACTACGTTAGAATCTATTAAAACCGCCGAAAGGGTCCAGGCACGCATCGAAAAAATTGACGAACTTGAAACAAAACAGCAGGGAGATTCGACCGTTTCCATAGGAATCGCCTATCCGAATACCGTTATCAGGATCGGTAATGAGGAGCGTTTGATAAAGAACGAACAGCGGAATATTTTCTTGACGGCACCGCGGAGATAGTATACGGGGGTAGTGTTTGAAACGTTATAGCACAAGGCATTCCGGCGGGGTGTTCAGGGTGGTCTTTGTATGGATGTGCGTCCTGTGGGCGGTCGCGCAGTCAGCCGAAGGAACAGGCGACTACATCCATTACCGTCTCGGCGTCAAATATAAAAACGAGAAGAAGTACGAACGGGCAATCGATGAGTTCCGCAATGTGCTTGCCGCCTATCCCGATAATTACAACGCCTATTTTCACATGGCGGAAATCCGCGCCGAGCAGCGGCGTCCCCGGCTGGTCATTTACAACCTCAAAAAAGCAATCAGCTACAATCCGGGCTGGAGCAGGGCCCAGAAGATGCTGGCGGCCGCCTATGAAAAAGACGGGCAGTATGAAAAAGCCATTCTGGAATTGCAGCAGTACCAGCAGGCTTGCGATCCGGCGGAACGCGACAGCCTTCAGCAGCATATCGACCGTTTGATCGCTACGGTAAGCGGAAAGAGCGTTCCCGGAGGGAAGCGCGCAGACGGCGGAGCAACATCCGCCAAAGAAGACGAGGTGATCGCGGTCGCCTCGTCCGGTAAACAGGAATCGGTAAAGACGGCCACCTCCCGTCCGGGGACCGGTGCGCCGGGTGTCGATGCGCAGTTCCGGGAGGCCGTGGAATTATATAATAAAGAGCAGTACGGCAAAGCGCTGCAGGAATTCAGGCAGGTGATTGCACGCCGGCCGGGCCATCCCGGTGCGTATTATTATGCCGGTCTGATACGCTACCGCGACAAACAATACCACAAGGCGATCATCAACCTGAAAAAAGGGCTTGCCTTCAAGGAACTCGGAAACAATGCCCATTACTATCTCGGCAAGATCTACGGAGAACAGCGGAACTACGCAAAGGCGGTGGGGCATCTTTTCAACTACATCGAAACGACCACCTATGAACCGGGGAAAAAGGAGGCGCAGCAGCTTATCGAATCGTATCGCACGCTCGGCGGAACGGCGGTGCTCGACGCAATGGCGCCCGGACGGCCGTCCGCCGACGAAAAAAGCGATTCTTCGGCTTCACCCCGGGAACAGTACCTCACCCTGGAAGTCAGGATCGATTCCCTGATCACGATGATGACGGTTGATACCCTGTCGGACGCGGGCCGGCAGCTGCTGGCCGGAATACGTGCATTTACAGGAGGAAAATACGACGATGCGATCCATGAATTTAAAAAGGTGCTTGCCGCGCACCCCTCGGGGACCGTTGCCGTGCACTGCCTCTACAACACGGGCATCTGTTATCTGAAACTTCGCCTGTTCAAGGAGGCTGAAAACCAGTTTCAACAGGTACTCGACCGGTATTCAAGTCATCCGGTGGCCCCGAAAAGCCTGTTTTTCAAGGCCATTACCTACCTGGAACGGTCGGAATCGGGGACTGCCGAAAAGCTGCTGCGGAAATTCATTCAGGGATATCGCACGCATCAATGGATCAATAACGCCTGGGAGAAACTGGGCGACGCCTATGTTGACATGGAACAACAGCGGAAGGCGGCGGATGCATACGACCAGGCGGTGCGCCTGAGCGACAAGAGCGCCGATAAGGTCGCCGTCCTCTTCAAGCAGGGAAAAACATATTGCGAGCTGGGGAATGGAAGCAGGGCCGTCGAATGTTTTAAACGCGCAATTCAAACGGGAGAGAAGGGGAACGTTTTTCTCCGCGTTCCCGACAGTTACTATCGCATCGCCGACGAATATTACCGGATGAAGGAGTACGCGAAAGCGCTTGAATATTATACCCGGGTGACGCGTAAATATCCCGCATTTCAGGAAACCCCGTGGGGGCTTTTTCAAATCGGAAGCATTAACAAAAACATCAAAAAGTATAAGCAGGCGATCGATACCTTCAAGGAACTGATCCGGAAATATCCCGATGATTACTGGGCACGGCAGGCGCAGTGGAAAATGGAAGACGCCATCTGGGAGCACGAATACAAGGCGGTAGTGCGCTGACGGGCCCCGGTCGCGAAGGCGGCGGTTGCATATGGTGAATGAAAATGATACAATTCTCATTCAGGAATTGACCGATTCTTACCGGGGTCAACTTGTTCGTTATTGCGGTTTGCGTGATGCAACGCGTCAATTGATGGGAAGGCTCGTGCTCACCCGCGGTGATTTTTCGCCGGTGAAGGAACATCTGCGCAAAAAACAGGAAATGCTCGAAGCCATCGAACAGGAGCGCAGCCGCGTTACCGACCAGGTGACTGAATGGCAGCGGCGTAAAGCACGGATCACCCGCTGTGCCGAAACGGACCTTTTCAACGAGGTGCTACAGGAAGTCACCGATGCGATACAAGAGTTTCTTGACGATGAAGCACAGCTGCGCAAATACCTTGAGAGCGTTGCGGCACGGTTTGCGGTCCGGTCCGCTTCACCCTGACCGCGACGCGTCCGGGGTGCTCTCCGCCCTTCGCGGTACATCTGTCGAGGAGGAGTGCCGCCGACAGCGGTTCCGGGGCCGGCTGATATGACCGGCGAACAGGCACTCCCGGCGGCGCTTACCCCAGATGTGCTGGCGTCATTCCAGAAAATCATCGCGGATTTTCAGGTTCGCGCCGAACAATTGAGCATCGCCTACGCGGCGATGCAGGAAGATTTCCGTAAAATCAATCTTGTGCTTGACCGCAAGAACAGCGAACTGCAGGAAAGCCTGGCGCGCCAGGAGGAGATGCAGACCTATCTTGACAGCATTCTCCAGAGCATGGAAAACGGCGTCATCGGGATCGATGTTGACGGCGCCGTCACCCATTTCAACCGGGCGGCTGAGGAAATCACCGGTTTCACGGCGGAAGAGGTGCTGCGCCGGCCGTACGTGACGTTTTTTGCCGGCGACACCGGCAGGGAACCGGAGCTCGTACGCGTACTCCACGGAGGCAGCTACGGGTCGCGTATGAACGAACGGGTGATCTGGCACCAGAACGGGCATCCGATACCCGTATCGTATCACCATGCGTTGCTGCGCGACAGGACGGGAGAGAAGCTCGGCGCGGTTGAAGTATTCAGCGATATATCAAAATTGAAGGCGCTTGAAGAGGAGATGCAGCAGACGCGCACCATGGCGGCGCTCGGCGAGATGTCCGCGACCGTCGCACACGAAATCCGCAACCCGCTTGGAGCAATGGGGATGTGGGTGGCGCTCCTTGAACGCGATTTTGCCGACGATGATCCGCGGCGCTCGACGCTCGGGAAGATCGTCGAGGGACTCTCGCGTCTTAACAAAATCGTCACCAACCTCCTGGTTTTTACCCGTCCCGTCAAGCCTGAATTCAGGAAGGCCGATATGGTGAAAATCGTCGGGGAGATCGTCGATTTCGTCCGCATCGAGATCGAACGGCTCGATCAGAAGATAACCGTTGTCAATGAAATGCGGCATGAAGCGATCCATGTGCTCGCCGATCCGGAAAAAATCAACCAGGTGCTCCTCAATCTCTGCCTTAACGCGACACAGGCGATGCCCGAAGGCGGTACGCTGCGGGTTAACGTCGCCGACGGGGGAAAAGGATACGTGATCCTGACGGTCGCCGACAGCGGGTGCGGCATCGCGCGGGAAGATATCGGAAAAATGTTCGATCCGTTTTATACGACAAAGGAGAATGGTACGGGGCTCGGCTTGGCAATTGTCAAAAAATTCGTCGAATCGCACTCCGGCTATATCGATATCGACAGCGTTCCATCGAAGGGAACAACCGTCAAAGTATTCATTCCGCAACTGAAAGAATAGCGTTTATGAAAGAAAAAGGCCGCATTCTCGTGGTGGATGATAATGAGCTCTTCCGGGATTCGATCGTCGAAACACTGCGCCGGCTCGGTCATGAGATTGAAGCGGCGGCCGACGGTCCTTCCGCCTGCGCGCTGATGGCCCCCGGAAAGTTCGATCTGGTCATTTCCGATATGAAAATGCCCGGCATGTCGGGCATCGAACTGCTCGAACAGGTCAAAAAGATCGATCCCGACATCCCGTTTCTGATCATCACGGCATACGGGGCTATCGAGACCGCCGTCGAGGCGATGAAAAAGGGCGCCTTCGATTTTATACAGAAATCCGACAGCCTGATTCGTGAATTGGAGATGACCGTCGAGCGAACGTTGGGCTATCAGCGTCTTGTGCGTGAAAACAGGCAGTTAAAAACGGCGCTGCGCAACCGATGGCAGTTCATCGGCAGCGGAACGGCGATGGATGCGGTCAAGACGCTGATCGCCTCGGTGGCGGAAAGCCGATCGACGGTACTGATTACCGGGGAATCGGGCACCGGCAAGGAACTTGCCGCGCGCTCCATTCATTTTCAAAGCCGTCGCAGCAACGGTCCTTTTGTCAAGATTAACTGCGCCGCGCTCCCCGAAGGGCTCATCGAGTCGGAGCTGTTCGGTCATGAAAAGGGGGCGTTTACCGGTGCGATAAAACAGAGGAAGGGCATGTTTGAAGCGGCATCGGGAGGAACGTTGCTGCTCGACGAGATCAGTGAAATGCCTCTTGCCGCCCAGGCGAAATTACTGCGGGTACTTCAGGAGCGGGAAGTGCACAAAGTGGGCGGTGAGGAAACGATCGAGGTCGACGTGCGGGTTATCGCCACCACCAACCGCTCCCTGGAAGCGGAGGTCGCCGCCGGACGGTTTCGCGATGACCTTTATTACCGGCTTAATGTGATCCGCGTGGAGCTTCCTCCCCTGCGCGAACGGATCGATGATATTCCTGAACTTGCAGCCTTTTTTATCCGCCACTTCAATGAAGAGAACGGATTCAGCGTGACGGGGATGGCGGATGGCGGCATGGAGCAGCTTTGCCGTTACCGATGGCCCGGAAATGTGCGCGAACTGGAAAATACCATCGAACGGGCCGTGGTTCTGACGCGCACCAACCTTATCGCACCACGCATGTTCAGTTTCCGGCCATACTCCGGTGGCCGGCAGTCTCCGGGAACAATCCAGGCGGGGATGACGGTTGCAGAAGCGGAAAAACTGCTCATTTACCGTACACTGGAATCGTGTCAGCAGAACCGGACCAGAGCGGCGGAGATGCTGGGCATTTCAATCAGGACACTCAGAAACAAACTGAATGAATACGAGACGGGTCTGCGCGACACCGACGACGGCTCACCGGAGTAAATCGATAATATCGTAAGGGCTTGTTTTTTTACTCTATAAGCTGTACCATTATATCGTTATGCAGCGGCGGATGAACCGATCGACCGGTAAAGCATGAACGCAGGCCGTCAGGGGCGGGGGAAGGAACGCATGAATATTCCCCGCTTGTCAGGCAGGAGAAACACCACTCCGAGAGGATTACTATGAGGGTAATGAATCCGCAGTCGATTGTATTCAAAACAGCGGTCATTTATGTTTTTCTCACGATTTTGAATGTGTCCATTTTCGTTCTTATGGTATTCGAAAACCAGCTCGATCTGATCGCGGAAAACGCGATCCTCACCAGCCAGCACAAGGCATCGAGCCTCAAATACCGTATCGACAACATCATCGCGGCGGAAAATGACCTGACCGCCGTCAATGTCAATAAAATCATCAAGGAGTCCTCCGAACTCGGCATCACTACCATAGCGCTGTTCAGTGAAGGCGGAAAGGCATTCGTCAATGTTGTCGGGAGCAAACTGATCGAGAAGGAATCGGCCGATGTCAACGAACTGAAAATGATCAATATGGCCATTACAAAACAGGGGTTCGAAGACAAGATCTTCTATCATTATGTCGATCGAAAAGACAAGGTTATCTCACTTTTCATTCCCTTTACCTACGGCGACGACAAACTCGGGGTTGCCGCGATCAGGCTCGAGATGAAGGACATCGACCGCCAGATGGGGTATCTGTACCGGCAATGCCTGCTGATCGGCCTGCTCGTCACGATACTGCATATCGGATTCGCGCTGCTGTTTACGAAGATGATGCTCATGCCGCTGAGAAAACTCAACGAGGCGACCGACATGATTTCAAAAGGTAATCTCGAAACCCGCGTACCGATCGTCCGCGATGATGAAATCGGCCAGCTCGCCACGTCGTTCAACGAAATGGCGGTGGCGCTGCAGCGGATGCGCGACGAAGCCAAGGGGGCGAACCCGCTCACCGGACTGCCGGGGAACATCACGATCGCAAAATATATCGATGATTGTCTGACGGCGAACCAGTTGATCGCCGTCTTCTACTGTGATCTTGACAATTTTAAATCCTACAACGATAAATACGGTTTCACGCGGGGCGATGACGCGATACTGTATACCCGCGATTGCCTCAACGCCACGGCGAAACGCAAGGATGTGGCAAACGTGTTTATCGGCCACGAAGGCGGGGACGATTTCATCGTGGTGATCGATTTCGACTACTGGGAGATATTCGCGAAATCGTTCATCAGCACCTTCGACCGCGGCGTCTATCAATTTTATACGAGCGTCGACGCGCGTAACGGGTTCATTGAATCCATCAACCGAAAAGGTGAACGGCAGCGCTTTCCGTTGATGAGCATATCGATTGCCGTCGTTTCGAACAAGACACGGCCTTTCAGGCGGCATGCGGAGATCGTCGCCGTCGCCGCAGAGGTGAAGAAATACGTAAAAAGCATCGACGGGTCCTGCTACGCAATCGACCGCCGTACCGGTCCCATAAGCCCGACGCAGCGGATCGATCCGTCGATGATACCGCGTCTCCCCACTTCCACCACCGGCGCCTGATTATGCAGACGGTCGTACGATTGTTCGTCTTCCTGTTAATTTTCGCGCTGACCGCCCTCTTCAATGTCGGCCTGATCGATATACGCTTTGAAGAGATACAGTACCTCCTGGGAACCATCGCCTCAGTTGATGAGATGTCGAACACCTTCGGGATTGTCGCGAAGTATGAATTGATAAAACGCCGCATGCTTTTCGGCGAGGAAAACCTGACCAATTACGAGTTCGAGGCCCGGATGCAGGCGTTGACATCAGGCGATATCAAGGGGAAGGAGGATGCCGTCGCCAGAAAGAGACTGTATCGTGTCCCGGTGCGGGTGGTCCTTAACGGCATACGGTATATGCTCGGCAAACCCATCATAAGCCCGAAGGAAGAGGACAAGATATTCAGCGTGCTCGAAATCGGTTATTTCTGGGA
>JAFGIW010000051.1 GCA_016929415.1 Chitinispirillaceae bacterium
ACTCCACTGGCGGAGCCAGTGGTTTCCTTGTGTCTAACCCCTGGAAGGGTTGACTACCGACGCTCGACTCGTCAGTAAGTAATGAAATAGTCCAGGCTACGCATCACATTATGGAAGTACGTAAAGCTCTGTTTCGAAGGAGGTTCCGATGAAATTCACGCCCGCACTCCTCGTACTCTCAGTTCTTTCCGGCGGAGCATTCGCCGCGCTGCCCGCTCCGTACCTCATCAGCGCGACGGCGCTGAACGATACGGCCGGGCAACTGCTCTGGAGAAACAACAGCACCGCATATCAGGGCATCGCGATTCTCCGGAAGCTTCAGGGTGACGCGTCCTTCGCTGTAATCGATACGGTGGAGTATCCGGGCAGCAAATTCACCGATGCGGGACTTGCGCCCTCCACCCGGTATTTTTACGCGCTCTACGCCTTTTCGGCCGAGGAGGCATCCGATACTTCGAATGTCGATTCACTGCTCACTCCCGATCCTCCTCCTGATTGTCAGCAACCGCTCGCTACGAGTCCGTTCAGGCTGCTGTCGGGTCCGTGCTATATGAAGTATGACACCGTCAATTCGACCGTGGCCATCGACTATACCGATTCGGCGTGCGATGAAACGGGGCTTGTCATTTACCGGTCAACGGATTTCGGGGAGTATGTTCCCTATCGTACCATATTGCACGATAATCCTTTCTACCCGTACCCTGCGCCGAGGACCTGGGTCGATTCGGGCGTGGAACCGAACCGGTGGTACGGCTACAAGCTGGGGCTGTTCAATGCGCAGGATACGATCTTCGTCGAGACCGGAATCGCCTTTACCCTCAATGCGACCGCTCTTTTCTACTCGGGAAGAAAGCAGATCGACCTGCGCGAAAAGAAAGCCGAATTTCCGGTGTACTTCACCAACGGCTGGGCGCTCAGGAGCGGGGATTCGATCGTGGTGAAGGAGAGCAATTCCGCCCGTCCCACACTGCTGAACATTTCGGGCGGAGGCATGCCTGTATTCGAAGGCTATGTGCAGACGAAGGAATTCACGAACGCGTTCGTGATGAAGGATTATCTTCTGGAAGCTTCACGGGACACCATAAGGGCGTTCCGTTTCCGGAGTGGTGCGTTTACGGCCGTGGATTCGATCATCATTCCCATTGTTCAAAACTATACGACGACATTGGAATTGCGGGTGCCGCTGAACGATTCCGTGATTTTTGTCAAATACTCCTATTCAATTCCCGACGCTCCAACCATGTCAAACCGGAGGTACGGTATTTTCTCGCTCGTTTTCAACGGCGCAGGATTTTCGCAGGTGGACACCTCGTTGCGCAAATTCACCTCAAGTTCCGATATATCCCTGTCTGTTTTCAATAACAAGGTATTCCTGCACAGCGGGCGTTCTTTAGCTTTAACGCCCGAAAAGCTTTGGATGCTCGATTACGGAATAAGCCTTACCGATCCGCCCGAATATGTCATATCCCAGTGCGGCAATTATACGGAATCCACGTTTCGTATACCCCGAACAATCGACGGCCTGATCGCAAACGAGACACTTTTTACAAACACGAACACCGTCCTGCTCAATCCCGCCGACAGCACGGCGTACCTGATCGGCAACAGCGTGATGACGGTCTTCACCTACGGCACCGAAGCCGCGGTTCCTCCCGTGTCGGCGCAGAGACCGGAAGTGAAAAACGCCTCCGCCGCCGCCGCCGGGCCGAAGAACCGGATGCATATCAGCGCCACCGGCTCACGGTTCGTCATCCGGTTCCGCAACCCCGGAAAGCGGGCCTCTATAACGGTGTCCGATCTGCAGGGGCGCCGGTATCTTGAGTACGCCGCTTATCCGGGAGAGGCGGTATTCCTTGACACGGGCAGATTCGCGAATAAGATATTCGTGGTACAGGTTGCGACGGCAACGGAAACGACGCGGGCGATCATCAACAATTGCCGATGAAGATCGGAGAGGGAGCTGCAGCCTTGCGGCATCTCAAGGGCTGACGAAACTGCGGCAGAACAAGCGCACCTGTCCCGGGCCTTCTCGACGGAAAGCGTAAGCAGGCTCGTGCACGGATCGATGCCCGCAGGCGGCAAGCTGCATGATTCCCGAATCGTTGCAGGGGCGCATCGCGCGGGCGCCCTTAACGTGTGTACATCTACTTTATGGCCGTATGCCACGGTAGCCATCAACCGTGCCCCATAAAAAAGTTGTAATATTCATAATCGTTTGTATAATAAAAACGACCCCGTTTGTTCTTCTGTTCCCGCGGATGCGTGCTGATATGCGCCGGTGAGCGGGAGCGGGGCCAGCCCGGAATAGCGTGCGATAGAGTAGGTGAAGCGGGGAACCGGCAGCCTGCAACACTATTATTTTGACTGAACTGCGCCACTTTCTCCAATTTTTACCCGAATAATAGTGTACTGTGGTATAATTTTACGGGAGGCCAGTAATGAAGAAAATCTTGAAAATGGTCAACCACTCGTCGCACCCCTGCTCCTTGAAAAAACCGTCAAGCCCCAGTTTCCCGAAGAGCTTGTTGCCCAGCCACACCCCTCCAAATTCCCGCTGTCGTTCGGTCCTGATCTTTTTCGGTTCGATCTCCAGTTTGTCTGGCAGCTCTTCAGGCGACAGAAAGTCGGTCTGGTAACTGTCGCACCGCTCTGCCGCCATTTCCATCGCTTTTGCTTGCTTGCGGGTAATGTCGCCGATGTACCCGGCCGTTCGTTGCCGGACACCTTTATCGGTACGATACGATTCTACCAGGATCCAATAAGAATGAATCTTCCCGTTTTTCCTGATGTTTTTTCGCCGTATGAACATGCATATAAACAAGTATATGCATACGTCAATTTCAAGGGGGTAGGTTTCCACTACAGCAACTTTTGAGGCAAATGCCGCTCCCGTTGCTTGGAATCGTCAAAATATTTTTTAAAAGTGTCTCGAATTGTCGAACTTGGGCTAATGCGTTACCGGCGTCAGTTTCCGGTTCATTGCAGTTGTGCGTAGGGGTCACCGTCCCAGAGATTTTATAGTCAATGTTACGTTTACCAAAATATCTTTCACATAAGGCAGCAGTGTGAAATCCTTCCGGACCGCTTAATCGCTCGCTACGAAATTTCGGAGGAGAAGTCAAGGTTCTTCGAGTCTTCGAGAAGACACCTTTTCTTCTCCGGATTAATTCCGTTGTTTCATACGAGCGGTCTGGAAGGATTTCACACCAACTGCCGCATTATAATTCTTGTCTTTCGCCCCTCATATATCTATTTTTATTTCAAATTTCCCCAACCATTACCCTATCTGATAAAAGGAAAATTCCATGAACAATCTTAACACAATACTGAACATTGGTGCGGCGCTCGGCCTGATTCTTACTACCTCCTGCAAGGACGACAACGACGTCAATCCGGTTGAAGGCACTCCCGGCAACACAAGCGCCATATGTGAAAACGTATCAATTGATGAAATCACCTCGACACTGGGCATTTCCGGTTTTTATGCTAATGATCCGGTGTCCGGCGCGGATATGACGGAATGCTATTATCAGGGTGAAGGTTATTCATGGGTGTCCTTCGTGTATGATTTTAACATAAGTCGGCATACGTTCGATGCCTTGCGCGGTACCGACAGCCTGGTTTTCGCCATCATAAACGTCGCCGGAATTGGCGATGCAGCATACCTATATACTGAGCCGGCAAGCAACATATCAGGCGATACGCTGGACGTGAACATTCTCAAGGTGTGTAAAGGAAGCACTCGACTTACGATTTCCACAAAAAACTTGACAACGCCCGACAAGGTCAAACAACTGGCCGTACTGGTCATCTCAAGGCTATAGCCCAAACCGCGGTTTCCGCCGTCCGGCCTGATCGCCGACATCATGTTAAGCGAAACAAAGGCAGGGTCTCTTTACCTCTTTACCTCTTTGCCTTCTGACTCCTGTCTCCTGACTCCTGACTACTATCGCCCGCCTCCTCCCCCTCCGGAAACGCCTCCCGCACCCGCACGTTGATCATCACCGCCATCTCCCCGCGGGGCGGTCTCTGCGCAAACCGTTCGAGGAGCGTTTTCGGCGTACCGCGCAGAAACTCCTCATGCAGCTTTGTCAACTCCCGGCCGATGACCACGGCGATGTCGCCGATCACCGAATCGAGTTCCTCGAGCACCTTGACGATGCGGTGGGGCGTCTCGTAGAAAATGACGGTGCGCGGTTCATCCTTGAGCGCTTCGAACAATCTGCGCCGCTGGGCGCTTTTACGGGGGAGGAAATTTTCGAAGACGAACCGGTCGGTGGGCAGGCCGCTTGCGATGAGTGCGGTGATGTGGGCCGAGGGACCGGGTATCGGGAACACGGGCAGTTTCTCTCGCAGGGCCGCACGGACGAGGTTGAATGCAGGATCGGCGATCCCGGGCGTGCCGGCGTCGCTTATCAGGGCAAGTTTTTCATTGTTGCGCAGACGTTCGATAAGGTGCGGCGTCACCCGTTCCTTGTTAAAATCGTGGTACGCCGTCACTGGCGCGTTGATGCCGTAATGGTCGAGCAGTTTACGGGAGACACGGGTATCTTCCGCGAGAATGAGGTCCGCCTCCTTAAGAACGGTTACTGCACGGTAGGTCATGTCGGCGAAATTTCCGATAGGGGTAGCAACGATGAAAAGCGGCATTGTCAGAATCCTTCGAGCTTTGCGATACGGATTATTTTCTTGACTTTCTTCCGGTCGTTCTTCGCGATGAGCTTGGCATAGTAAGTGCCGTTGGCGAGCCGGTATCCTTCAAAGTCGCGGCCATCCCATTCGACCTGCTGGTACCCGATCAATTCGTTGAGGGACCATGTCCTGATTTTTTTTCCGCTGACGGTGTAAATCGACAGCGTGGCCGTCTGAGCGAGATCGGTGAGCAGGAATGCAAACCGGATTTTCGAAATTGTACCATTGCCGTTTCTGCGGCCGGTAAAGGGATTAGGGTGGCATGAGAACGATCGTATCGTCAGGTCGCTGCCCGGCAGATAGGTAAAGGTGCGTTTCGCGAGGTTCCCCGCGAGGTCGCTGCACTGCACGCGTAAAGAGTCCACCCGCCGCTGCGCCTCCGGATAGGCGGAGATGCTGATGCTGCGCAGGTCGCCGGTGGTGGGAACTGCGGCGTGCGAAGAGGGGGAAAGCCGCTGATTATTGAGAAAGAGTTCGACCGACGGGGGCAGTATGCCCGACGGATCGGAGAAGAAAATGGTGAAGGGCCGGTCTTTCGCCGTATATTCCTGTTGCGAAAGCGACTTTCCGTACACGGAGACCATCATCTCCGCCGGCGCCGCATCGGCGACCGAGGCAAGGGTAAAGGATCCCCGCAGGACGGTGGTCATCGAAACCGCACCGGGGCGCTCCGGCGGGGGCTGTGTGATGCCGGTATAAAAGCGCCACTGTCGGATGATTGTATCAAAAAGCATGAATCCCGATTTTTTGAAAATCGAATCTGCCGGGAACAATCCGCCGGCCCGGGACCGGTTCCAGATCCAGAGGAGCGAATCGCCTGCCGACAGGGGCGGCCTGCTTGTCAGATGCCACTGCACCGGCAGCGCGGCGCGCAGGGCGATCCATTGCGAGGGGGTTATGAGCGGCTGCGGTGCGGCCACCGTGTCTTCGAAAATAAATAAACGGTGCTGACGTTCGAACTGCCGCGCGGGAGAGAGGCGGAGGCGTCCGCTGTCGATCGAAAGCGTGTCGTTTGTCGATTGAACATCCCGGTAAAAAACGCTCGTTTGTCCGTCGAGGCGGTTGTTGTCGCACTCAATTTCCGAGAAGGCGACCGCGGGATTGATGAGGGCGGAGAATGAAAGATCGCCCTGAGTGTCGGAAAGAGCGACGGTAAACGTTCGCCGCGCTCCCGGAGAGAGCGAGTCGGGGCTGTCCGCCACGGCAAAAGTATCGGGCGGCATGGCGTCGCGCGTCCACAGGAACGCAACGGCAGACGGCGGCGAAGCCGCGTTGCCGGTATTGAGCACCTCGACGGCGATCCGCAGTGAATCGTCGCGCCAGACAATGCGAAGCGTCTTATCAATAAACGTCAGATCCGGCCGTCCGCCGATGGAAAACGAAATGATCGGACTCTGCAGCGTTCTTTCGGGGGCAAGTACCCTGAAATAAAGCTGAAGACGGTCGTTGATTGATCCGGTATACGGCAGCGCTATTTTCCCCGTGGTGGACCACCTGCCGTCCGGACCGGCAACCATGCTCATCCCCGTAAAGGCGACATGCGGATCGTTGCCTGCCGCCTGCGCATGCAGGCAGTAGAGCTGCCCCTGCGCTTCCGGAAACATGGTCGCCAGTTCGCATGAAACCGTGATGCTGTCGTCAAAAAAAGGACGTGCGGGGTCGATCCGGACATCGTGGACGAGCAGGGTATCTTTAACAAAAGGCATCCACCCACGCACCTCCGCGCTGTCGTTCCAGGCGTAGGCGCGCACTGTCGCCAGGGTCGATTGCATCTGTTCCTTGAGCCTGAACGAACCGCCGAAGGTGCCGTCGTTTGCCGCGACGATCGTCTGGTTCCATGCGTTGTCGGCTGCGACAAGCGACAGTTTCACCTCGCCTGTGCTCACCGGCATGCAGTTCCCGTTAAGGGTAAGCACGGCATTCGAGTCGATGAGCGACTCCGTGAAGGCGAGGGTATCGGGAGTGAGCGCCCAGGGAAGCGCCGGATCGCCGAGAAGGTTGTACTGGCGAACCAGAGCGAGGTACTGGCTCGTGTAGCGCACAAGCATGCTCATTTCGCAATAATCAATCAGATCGCCGAGCCGCCGCGGGGCTCCGCCGAGCGCCTCCTCGAGCAGAAGCTTGTTCATGATCAAATTGCCGCCGCGCGACGTGTAGGCCGATGCGCCGTAGAAGGCGATGGCGCCGTTGTTGTCCGTGCGCAGGAATTCCTCCCCGAGCGACCGGTATTCGCTGCTTTCGAAAAACCCGGTAAGGCAGGTAAAACTGAAAATGACCGGCAGCCGCCCTCCGCCCCCCCACTGACCGTTATGGAGCAGGGAAAGTTCATTATACCCGAAAAAGTTGTTATCGGACCATATATTCCCGCCGCCGTGACCGTTGAAATTGACCATAAAGACGCCGGCATTCAGTTGTCCGGCGATAAGCTGCGGCGCGACAAACCCGTCTTTGTAAAACCGCGACGCCGGATCGGCATCCATGCGCACGATGTTCATCCGTGCGCCGACCGACTCGACCGCCGCTTCGTCATTGAACTGCGTAAAGGCAGGCTCCCCGCCCCCCAGCATGAGCAGGTTGTCGCGCCAGTACCCGCGGCTCGGCCGGCTGATGTAGCGCACGGTCTTGTCGACAAGAAGCCGCATTTCGGCTCGGCTGCGCGCGGGGAACCGTCCCACCGAAAGGTCGGGAAACTGGTCGCCGTCATTTACTGTCGCAAAATAACCGTCATCGGCGCCGGGCCCCCAGCCGGGGATGCGCGAGAGGTGCGTGGGAACGATATTGCGCGACCTGTTGTTCTTGTCCAGATCGTGCGTCGTATCGCCGCCGAGAAGAAGGTAGCGGGGCGGATGGCCGGTAAGGCGGCTGAAAAGATACTGCAGAAACCTGCGGATGCTTTCAGGATTACGGACGCCGCCTGAAAATCTATTGTAAATATCGTCGATTCCCACGAATGCCGTCCGCAGCCCGTTTTTCCGGTGCACCCGCAGCAGCGGTTCGAGATCGGTTTTAAACGAGTCGGCGCCGACGGCGATATAATCGACCCGTGCAAGCGTATCCCAGTCGCTGCGGACCGTATCAAGCGACATGGTGTGCGGCACCAGACGTTTATCAATGGCCTGTGCGAAATAGGTGACGGGGGAGCCGACGCTGTCCTGGAAGATGAGGGTGCGGGTGTTGCGTTCCCTTCCGCTTCCCTTTTCAATAAGCGTGCCGGTAAAAAAACGGTGATGGATGACGTCCCACAGCTCCAGACGATCGGTGCTGAAACCGGAAAGGGCATACTCGACCGTTGTTCCCGCGCTCCTCGCATCGTTCTTGAAGCGCACCTGATCGTCGATCGATTCGTAGCCGCGCTCATAGGCGATATCGATCCAGTTGAGTGCGCTGCGGTCGGCAAAAGACCGGGAGGTCTGCAGCGTCAGGCGGTTTTCCCCGTGGATGAGGTTGTCGGTTGAGAATGTGTCGCTTTCAAACACGAAGAACCGCTGCCCGTCCCAGCGGGCGCTGTTGCGCCCGCTTACCGGTTTATCATTGATAAAAAGGTCGAGGTGATGGTCTTCGGCGACGCTGTCGAGACTGCTCAGCCCCATCAGCCCCACCCGCATCCGCGCCTCCCCCCTGACCACCGGTGACGGAATGGTAAAAGTAAACGTCGTCAGCGCCGTCGCCCCGACGATTCCCCAATACCAGTTGTCAAAATCGGCTTCGGCGGCTCCCGGCGGGCCGGTGAGTTCTTCGGGGGGGCGATCGGCGACGTTGCCCAGCCACATGATGGTATTGTCCTGTTCGATATGGAGCGTATCGTAATAATCGCGCGCATTGACGCTGCGGGAAACCGCATACACGGTCGGATCGACACGCCGTCCGCCCGGCACGACGGCGACGCGTGCGCCGACCGACGCTCCCCAGGTAAGCCAGTAGACATTCGAGGCCGAGTACTGCTCCGGCTTCCCAGGCGATGCCCTGAGCTGTTGCCCGTAAAACACGAGACGGTCGTCGTCGGTAAGTATCCGGTGGTGTTCGTTGGGAATAAGGAGCGGCAGCTCCCGGTCTCCTTCGAAAAGGCGGTAGGTACGCGATGAAATGCGTTCAACCGGCACGCCGTGCTCCCTGAGCACGGGGACGGCAAGTTCATAGATGCCGTCCCGGTCCACTTCCATCCGCAAACCGCTGGTGAAGGGGAGCTGCGATAATCCGGCCGCGGTTTTACGGAGCGGCCGCGCGAGCGGGACCCGGAGAATCCTGTTGTCAAACGAAACACGCTGCGGGGAAACTCCCCCGAACAGAGGCTCGGAAAAACGGATGGTGATGACGGCGTGCAGCGTCGTATCGGCGCCGGAATCATGATCGGGTGCGAAACTGCACCACTGGAGGTAATCGGCGCCGGCCCACCCCGCGGCATGGCGCGCAAGCGGAAAGGATGTCCCGTTGCCGTAGGCGATGGTCGCGGAAAAATCATGCCCCGGCAGTGAGGAAAAAGCGATCAGCCACGGAGCGGACCTGCGGCGGCTCCCCGGCGACAGCTCCACCGTAATCCGCGCTTCGTTTCCGGAAAGTGACGCAAGAAGGAAACGCGCGCCGCCCGGGGAAGCGGCGCCGGTTGCAAAAAGCAGCGCGATCGTCGACAGTACCCTACTCCACATCAATCGTTCCGATTTTCAGGGAGTACGTGTCGTTTGCCCTGACGAACAATGCATAATACCACCGTCCCGGAAAAGGCGGCTGCAGCGAATCGGGAAAACAGGCGGAAAAACGGCCCGGTTGATCGGTCTGGGGAAACGCGTCCTGCCGTTGACTCGTCCACTCCCGCCTGCCGGTTTCGTGCCATACCGTACACCATGAAAAAATTCCGCCCCTGATCCATGATTCCCACTGAAGACAGCCGTTTGCCGTAGTATAATTGACAAATTGTGGTTGCGGCGCAAGAACAACGGTGCATTCGTCCGATGTGTCGCCGGTGCGCCCGAAGGTATCGACGGCGCACAGCCGGTAGGAGATCGAATCGAAACCTTTTACCGGAAAAGGGTGCCGTGCGAGTTTATCGTAAAAGTGCGTCGTATCGGCGGGTATCTGCTGCGATCCGAGGAAAACGTCGAAAAAGGAGTCCGCCGGAAATTTCCGGAGAAGACTATACGAGTGAACCGGCGTGTTTTCCGTCCGCGTGAACATCCAGCTCAGGTGGACCGCTTCATGATACCCTTCAATCGGATCGCCCACGGCGGCCATCCCGCTGAAGTTCAGCACCGGTTTCTCCAGTTTCTGCGGCAAGGGCGGGTCAACGGCCAAACAGCTCAGCAAATTAACAGAAAGTAGTGTTCCCGCGACGAATCCGTATTTCACGCACATCCGTTTTCCCTGATATACTGGTCAAGAATAATACAGGCCGCGAGCCTGTCGACCGAACCTTTGTCACGGCGCTCATTTTTTTTCCGATAACGCAACAACTTCGCCGCCCGCAGCGACGAAAGACTTTCATCGATAAAGGAAACCGGCACCCCCGATCGCCGGGCCGTTTTCGCCGCGAAGGTGCGAACCTCATTAGACATTACCGTTTCGGCATCATTACTGTCAAGGGGAAGGCCGAAAACCAGCGAATCGGGTTTTTCACGGTCGATGATTTCGAGAAGCATCGTGAAAAAACCGGGATTGTTTTTCCGATCGATGGTGGGAAGACCGCGAACCGGAACACCCTCTTCACCGCCTACCGACAGACCGATGCGCCGCCGGCCGTAATCAATGCCTATGAGCTTCATCAACCGCCTTCGCCCATTCCATGAGAACTTCGAGCGTCGAAAGATTGACATTGCTCTCTTTGGGTTTCTTGTCGAGTACAAAGCGGAATTTGCCGATTTTGAGATCTAAAACTTTAAAGATGGCGTCACGCCCGGTGATCATGTCCGCGGTGGCGGCGAAAATGATTCTTCCGTTTTTAAAGCAGATGATTGCAAAAGGCTGCCCCGTCTCAATCAGAAGGCAGCCGGTTTTACTGCCGATCTCGATGAATTGAAGCACCTCGAGCAGGTTGCCGTCGGCGATGTTCCCGGCCAGTGCCGATGATTGAATGCTTTTCTGAATAGAATCACCATCGGTTGACCGCAGCATCGGCGTCACCAGCTTGAAAACATCCCTGTCCGAAAAAGTAAGCCCGAGAAACGCCATTTTCGGAAGTACGGTTCCCGCGTGCATAACGGAAGGATCGGTAACATTATAGACGATAAACAGAATAGTGCCGGCGAATCCAAGGGGCGCACATATCCGTTCCATTGAAGCGACGATCTCTTTATCGAAACGATAATCAATGAGGATGACATCCGGTTTTATCTGCTGCTGCAGATAATCCTTTACGGCGCCAAGATCGTGAAGGTGGGTGATGGAAAAACCGACCTCGCTGAAGCACCGTTCCAGAGTGGTTGTCCCATTGGTAAGCGTGTACTGGATAACTTTCGAAGAAGCGGCGATGATCAGTACATGCCTGTTGACGGTATTCTCGCTGACCCCACTTTTTTTTCGTTTCTTGATGAGCATAAACAGAAGAACCAGCATAACGGCAATGAGGGCAATGACGCCGAATATAAAACCGATTTTAACATAATCAATGGACAACGAAGTATCGGGATCAATGATTCTGCCCTGCCTGATCTCTATCCAACCGGCGGTATCGCCGAACGCCACACGACACCATGAATCACCTTCGCTTATCAACGGCAGCAACTGTCCTCTTTTAGCCATTCCCAGAATAGGGGCTTCCGGATTCAGGAACGCGAGTACCCGCGCCGGATACCGTACCTGGAAATAGCGCATTGTCGCGGCCTGTTCTTCATCGGGTACAATGGTCGGCGGGAGATCCGGAAGGTTCTGCTGAGTGAACCACGAACGCAGCCGAGATTCTTTCTTTTCGGTACTCTTCGGCTCGCGGGGCGTTGTTCGCCGCGGCTGGGAAGTGCGGCTTTGAGAGGGGCTGCGGTAGGCGGTCGTTGCCGGGGCGGATACGGCAGGGGTCACCCGTTCGCTGTCCTGATATGGAATCGGAATGATTGGTGACGATGTTTTTTCCTCCGGACCGGCAGCTACCGGGGCAGAAGTTAACGACTTCGCTGATTCTTCGGCAGTGCCGGGCGCATCCTCCGCGGTAACCGGCTCCGTCGTCGCCTGCACAACAGGGGCATTCGGATCGATAACCGTAAGTTGGGAAGACTCCACCCACCCGTTTGCATTTTTAAAACGGATATAATACCAGGAATCGCGGATTCCCAGAATAGGGTACCGTTCCCCCTTTTGAGTCAGCCCTATGAAATTCGCATTGGTACTGGGCGCAACATATACTTTTGCATAGAAACTGGTAATCTCAACCTCTTTCCGCGCGGCGGAGGCTACCGAAAAAAGGATCAGGAAGAGATTAAGACTGAAAATTATTGCCCGGAATTGTGGAGCAGGAGCAGGAGGATTAAAATTCATCCACCTCCACCATCGACGGAGTGCGGTTTTTCTGTATATAATAGAGCACTCCTCCCAATGTTCCACCCACAACCAGAATCAACAAGATGATCTGCAATACCGGTACTTTACCCGCTTTATCCACAATCTTGCCGGCACGCCGTTCAATCCACCCTTCCTGCGCCCCTTCCGGAGTTTCGACGATGACCTTATGCCATGAGGTGCCGTCGTAGACCAGATCCAGATACTCGCCTTTTTTCACCTGCTTGATGATTGGTGCCTTGGGATCGAGATCTTTGTAAACCTTGGCCAGCGGCTCCTCGATAAGAAGGTATTGGTTGGC
>JAFGIW010000052.1 GCA_016929415.1 Chitinispirillaceae bacterium
GACGGGGTCCCGAACCACCGGCCTGAGGGGACGACCGTCGATAACCACCATTTCGTCACCGGTTCGGGAACCGACGGCAAGCTCTATAAAGCGAGCGCAACCTGCAATGACTGGACTTCGTTGACGGGCAGTGGCCCGCGTTGCGGATTTTCATGGCCAAGGGGCGGTGGCGGCGGCGGCGGCAGTGCCGCACACTGGATTTCCGGTTTTAATGCCGAGGGGTGCGTGGCCGGCATTCATATCACTTCCGCGATGAGCGGCTGGCCCAAAGGCATTATCGGTGCCGGGGGCGGGTACGGCGGATTTTACTGCTTTGCGCTCAACCCGTGAAATGTAAGGAAAAGCGACAGCGCGCTGTTTGCAGCAAGTAATCTACCCCGAAACATGTACCGGCTTGTGACATTTCCGCATGCCGATTTGCCGTTTGTCGGATGCCGCATTGCCGACGGCACCCCCAACTTCGCGGAAGGCCAGAAGGAGGGCAGGGTGAGCGGCCTGAATTTCCAATGGACGAAATCCGAGGAGCAGGCGACCTGCGGGTCGGAACCGTAGTTGATCCATACGCCGTCGGTGGTTGAATAAATATAAAAAACACCCCATGCCGAATCGTACAGTATTGACGGATCGGCGGTATAGCCGGGCAGAAGAGGATTGCCGTTATCCGGCTTATTCCATGCGGCCTGGAGCGGAAACAGCCAGCACAAGAGGCTTGCGGTTATGTACGATGACCGCGTTTTTTTATCGGCCGCATTAATTACCTTCTGACAAATTTCGCCTCACTTGACGATATTGAGCCGTTGCGAACCATGCATTGAACCCGTTTTCAATGAAATGATATAGGCCCCGTTCGCGACTGCGGATGAAGTGGCCGTCACGGAATGCGGCCCGGGATCCTGCATGCCGCTTGTCAGCGATTGAACTTGTTTCCCGGTGAGGCTCAGCAGATCGAGATCAACGCAGGCCTTTCCCGGAAGCGTGTAGAAGAAGGTCACGGCGCCACCATGTCGTGCGTAGTGGATGTCAAGGTTGCGGGGCGGGGCCGTTTCTCGAACGGCGGTGACCCCGTTTCTGCTGACGAGGGTGATCATGGGATCGCCGAAAATGTTGTAGCCGTAATTCCAGCCGATGAAGTTCTGCTTGTCACGCGGTTCGCTTTTATTTTGGTAGGGCGCGAACCATGTTTTAAACGCTTGGCCCACGGAGGCGTTTTTCGCGAGTTCCTGAAACATGACTTTCGCCATGAGTCCGAGCCACTGACCGCTTCTGCTGCCGCTCAGGCACATGAGCGCAGTCGGGCTTTTATTAAATACATAGCAGCCGCCTAAAAACGACTTTCCCCTGCCGGCGGCAAAATCGGAAACATGGCAGCCGTCGTGGAAATAGGCGATGGGTTTCGGGTTTGCCTTATAGACCTCACCCATGCTGGAATTCCCACCGGTATGGTGTGAGTGGGCGTTATAACCCGCATGACACCACATCTGGAGAGCCGAATAATTCTTCTGGAGACGGTTGTTCAGGTAATCGCTTTTATTTACCGGCGGGTTCGTTGCGGTCCAGCGGATCAGCTCGTTTGAGCCGGAGGCAGGATAAATTTCCTTGAGATGATTGTCGGACGTGCGCCAGTCATAATCCAGATACCCCAGTGCGGCAGGGTTCAACGGCACGTTACCAAGGTAGTAATTGTGCAGTTTATCCATATATTCGCTTAACAGGTCGATTTCGGTGCCGTAGGAACCCATGGTCGTACAATCGACGCGACCGTAAAAAATCTCGATGCCAAGCGTACCGGTGCCGGCAATATGGGAGTCGAATTCGCCGTTATTATTTGCGTCGCCCCATTGACCGTCAAGGTCCATGAAATAAAGGTCGCAGGTGTAATCGTCATAGGCGCCGGTGGTGGGATCGTTGTCCGATTCGTACCAGGGCGCCGGCAGTTTGCCGATCTGAACCGCGCCGTCGAGGCCGCCGTTGTCGTAATGCTCCTTTATCACCGCCTTGATGTCCGCCGGTTTCCCGCCTTCGAGCGTTTCAAGCACAACCGTACAACCATGCCCGTTGCGGACGTCATCGATATACCGGTCGATTTTTTCCTTTGCAATCGCATCGGCGTAAAGTGTTTTATTGGCGAGCACCAGAATTTTTTTAACCGCCGATGCGCTTTGCACCGGTGCTGCAGGGCTGCCGTAGAGGGGGTGCGCTGAGCGGCCTTCAAATAACCGAAATTCGGGACTTCTTTGAAACGCTTCCGGCGGATTGTTCTGCCGGTAGAGCCTGTGCTGTTCTAGACGCCACATCTGTTCCGCGGGATCAATGGTTTTTCGTAATGTTTCCATCATCCGGCCCGCCAGAGCGGAGTCCGTCTGCGCGTTTACCGGTGCAATGAATGCCGGGCAAACGATTCCCACGACACTGCTAAGAAGGAAAAATCGTCTCATCTTACAATACCTCATTTTTATAATTGGTTTATTCCGGCGATACCCTTGTGCGCGACCTCGCCGCCCTTTTCAGGCAAACAGCTAGAGACGTCGTCGGCGTCTTGTTTGCGTAAAAGAACCCACCGCCGCCCCTGCAAACGATCATCTTATCACTGTCGCTCTCGTAAAGAAAGAATTTCCGCCCGCCGTGACTTTTATAAGATACATTCCGGCGGGAATTCCGTTGCCGAACTTCAGGCGCTCCTCATGATGACCGGACTGCTTATAACCGGCAGGAAGTTGTCCGACCGCTACGCCCGAAGGGGTATACATGCCGATCGACACGGCTCCCGCGGCGGGCAGGTCGTATTCGATGATCATCGAATTGCGACCGTCAACCAGCCATGTTTGCACGGCGGCGCATCGTGCGCCCGGATACGCCGTTTCACGCGTTTGGCTGGCAGACGTGACAAGACCGACATTATACCATTTCGTATAAATATCCGCGGCGCCGGTGACACCCTCACCCAGCCGGAGCCGGTAATCGAAGTGCGCTTTGCGGGTTGTTTTGTCTTCGTAAATGTAATCGGTATTGCAGATGACGGCAATAACCACGCCCCTGCCCGGGGCCTTGTCGAGGCGCAGGCTGCACGGGCCGCTCGAAACGGGCGTGCCGTACACCGGCGTTCCGTCGGCGGCGCGGTAGCAGAGCTGGCAGGTCATATTTTTACCAATCGGCTGAAAATCTACGGTTGCCATAGTACCGCTTACTGTAAGCGGGATCTGGTTGGCGCCCGACCACCCCGGGGTGGTACGCTGTTCCGGGGTGAGTACTCCGTCGGCATCTTTGGTGGTTTTGGCATAGGGTGTTGCTTTCCATGTTTCACAATTGATCCAGTAGGGTTCCCATTCAGGACCGATCGATCGTCCAAAATTATCATTGAGTAACTGTTTACATGCATTTGACCACTTTTTCATGTCAATAAGTGACTGTTTAGCCCGGTATTCCATTATAAGCCGGCGGGTTTGCTCCTCTCCAAGTGCTGCAGCCATCCCTTCAAGAACTCGTTTAGGACAGTTTTTCCATATCCAGGGGACGCTGCCAAGTCCGAGCCATTCGCCAAGGAATGTGGGAAAGATGTTACCATACTGGGCTCCTCCCAGAAAGGTACGCCAGGTACAGACCTGCTGGCTTCCATTATACTTGTTAACGCCCTCTGCAGAGGGGCCGCCAAAACTTCCATCCTGAAGCCACCCGCTGTAACATTCAACAGGCATAAATGGCGCGATAAATGTGCAGCCATTGAGAAAACCCATGGAACGGTAATCATTAGTTTGCTGAGCAGCAGCCTGTTGCTGGAGCCAGGTGTTGCCTCCCTCCTGAAACCATGCAGCTTGTTTGGCTCCGGGAAGACCGGCCAGAATACAGTGAATACCCTCATGGACCATTCCACCCATCTGATTTTCTTTGTCACCGTATTTGCAGGACGGGTCAAAACAGTAAACCGGGTAATACGATGCCAGAATAATCGGATAACTGCCCACGCCGCTTTGCCAACCACCTTTCTCTGTATTGGCGGCATTATCTGTACAGAGACCGGAACCGTAAAGATAAACAGCACTGCGGTATCCGTCCTGAACCCGTTTGTCCGGCGGCCAGCCCATTGTATCGCGGAAATAGGCGAAGTCCTTGTTTAATCGTTCCAGCATGGGAGTGATGGCGGCTTCGGTAACCAGAGAATTTTTTTTTGCACCCCATTTGAAGGTCCACCAGCCCGATGATTGTGTTCCAACTACACCGGAACAATCCTCCAGGTCCTTTGTCGGCATCGTTAATGTCGGGTTTTCACTTTTGAAATTGTAATTGATGGTGGGGATATACTGTGGCCAGATATACGGATCACCCTGAGAGGCGGCGGCAATCGTGCCCGCATAAATCAGTATCGCAGTTAATGAGCGAATGCGGGGGGATGCCGCCGAAGTCTCGCAGGACAATGTTCCTTTTGTCATGAATACTCCTTTTAACGCCTGAAATCAGACACGATGCCGTTTTGCCGTTGATTCCGGTAACACATTCTGATCCACTCCGCCGACCGCGCCCTGTTTTCGATGCGCACCTCGTCCATGATGCCTTTGACGAATTCGTCGCTGCGGCCGCCCAGCGAGAGCGGATGTTGGCTCGAATGCGGATTGACGCCGATCGTCTGCGTGGAATCCACCGGCTCTCCATTGATAAATAAGATAATTTTGTCCCCGTCGTAGGTGCCGGCAAGGTGGTACCAGGTATCGGCGTTCAGCGGCAGAAGACGTGAATTGTCCTGGTAGATGCCCCGCCATACGAGGGAATCGGTAAAGTGCTCCACCCGTATGCCGCCCCCGATCGCGTCGTACCAGAGGGTATAGGAGTACTCTTTCCAGATGAACCTCCTCGCCGCCTCGTTCAGATCGTCGGCATGGATCCAGCAGCTCAGTGTGTAGCTCCCGCTCACATTGAGCGTGCCCGCTGCAATATAGTCGTCATTACCGTTGAACCTGAACGCCGCGCCGACCATGCCCGGCACGACATTACCGCTTGTCATGGATCCGCGGGGCGTCCCGTTGAACCCGTTGGGGGTCCGGTCTTTTACGGCATCGGCGCCGGATTCGGGGTTTTCATTGAGGTGCCACACGCCCGCGAATCCCTGTGCGGTGTCGAAAACGGCAGCGCCGTTCGACCGGCTGTCCGCGTTGGAGTCGCCCCATTCCATAATAATATGCTGCTCGGTGCTATTGCCGTGGACGGTATCGATCCCGACCCAGATGGCGGCGTTTTGTGCGGATGAGTCCCACTGTTCGATTTCGTGGGGGAGCGGCGTGCCGTCCGCTTTTGTAAAACGGATATCGTCTCCCCGCGGGAGGGCCCGGGTAAAATCGAATGTCGATGAATCGAGCCGGACAAGCAGGGGGAAGCCGGTGATTGCAGCGGTGAGAGGGACTGCCGCGGCAATCGTGTCAAGATAAATATGACCTGAAAAGGCGGCGGTACGTGAAACCCTCACGGCAACGGTGTCGCCCGGCGAAGCGGTGACATTCAACAGTTCCCGTGCTGCCCCGGCCGCCGTGTTGTCGACGATCCGCACATCCAGACGACCGCCGGGCAGGTCGTGAAAGGCGAACGATCCGGCGGCGCCCACCTGCGCCAGACGCTCAAGCCCCCGCACCTGTGCGTAGAATCGCCGGCCGCCGACCCCTTCCGTGTCGACAAGCCCGGTTATCACCGCATAGGGATGCAGCGATACGGTCTCCAGATCGAACGTATCGCAGGTGTCCACGGTACAGGTGAGCAGTATTGCCCCGCCCCGCCCCGCACCCGTCGCGGTATCGTTTACTTCGATGCAATAGGCCCCGGGGGTGACGTTGGTGATCAAGAACCGGCCCTGCGGATCAGTGACGACGTCGATACTGTCAAGGGTCCTTTTGCCGAGCGCGGCGGGTCGGCTGACATAATCGGCGCGCCGCAGGCGGACAATGCTGCCCGCGGCCGGGGTGCCGTCACCGCGGCGGATGCAGGCGGTCACGCCGTTGGTCGTTTCTGACCCGCCCTTGCTCCCCGCGACATGGTTGCCGGAACAGGCGAGAAGCAGCGTGGACAGTGCTGAAAAAGCGACAGTGAACCGTCTCATTGGCCGCCTCCGAGCGTATGCGTTACCGGGATGACCTGGATATTCACCTGATACACCGTATCGGCTTCATTATCGTTGTCGAGCGTCAGAATCGACTGCCGGAATTGACGGATACGCTCCCGGATCTCGGGAAGGTCTTTTGCGGCGAGCGCGACGGTGACGGTCGAGATGTCGCGCAGTTCCTTCGCATGAAGGTCGAGCGCCCGCGCCGAGAGGTCGATCGTCAACTTCTGGAAATTACGTATAGCCGCCGAGCGCCATTTTTCACCGCTGGTCACGAAGGCTTCTGCAGGCCGGTAGATGCCGTCTTCGCCGCGTTTAATCATTCCGATCCGTGTCAGAAGGCGTATGGATTCCTGCGCCTGCTTCGCCGTGATGGGGGGACTCAGCAGCGAGGCGAGCTTTTTATATTCCCCATTGAATTCGTAGATCGACAGGAGGGCATGAATGGCGCTGTGATACCACTTCTGATAAAAGGCATACTGCGATTCCTCGACAGGCCGTGCCCGGGATTCCCGCAGCGTCATTAATTTTTCAAAATAAAGTTTAATATCTGAAGCGGTTTTGGCTTTATTATACCTGACGAGAATCTCAAAATAACGTGACTCCCGCTCCGAGAATTTGAAAAAAGCGCAGACCGGCCCAATCGACCGTTCGGCCAGATGATGCCTGCCCTGCAGCACCTTGAGCAGAAATCCCGGATCGATATGCATATGGTTGCCGAGGTACCGGTAGGAAATATACTGATTGTCCCGCTTCTTCTCTTCATAGAAGTCACGCAGGAATTCCTGGTAATCGAAGTATTCGAAAAGCTGTTTCATCAATTGATAATATACTCCAATTGTATGCTGGAAATGATGCCGATATGTAAAAAATGTTGAAGGAATGTTCAACGGTATCTGATAAACTCCTTTATTATCAATGCTTATTATGAAAATCATTAAATTATATTAGATTTATCATGAAAACAGATCAACACTATGATCGAGGCGGTTGCTGCCGGGCAAGGGGAAAAATCATTTCATAATTCTACTTTGTTAGAATTGAAATACTCTCTGTTTCATGCGATGGCTATGGCCGGCAGTCCGCCCGCATTAAGCGCCACAGGATGTAGTGGCAAACCTGGTAGAATTATCGTAGAATCTTCTTGACGGTGGCATTCGTGGATGAGCGACAGCGCCGAACGTTGACATAAACGGGAACGATTGTTTGAATATACGGTGAATGGGCATAATAATTTCAATCGAAAAGAACACCTGTACGGGTAACTACTCCATAAACAGTGGCGGATCCTGTTTTTCAACTCTGTTTCTTCTGCTGGTCTGCGGTTCGACGATAACGGCGCAGCCCAAACCGGGATCAGTGGTTTTCAACGGAGAATTCGGCGCTGCAATTGTATGGGACGGCTTTGCTCTTCAGGAGAAACAACTCTCCAAACTGTTTGGCTTTGGAATAATCATAGATTCTGCGGGGCGGTATATTGATAGCGGGGGTTTGGAGTATTTTCACCCGGAATTTGGTCCTGCGGCGGATATTGCGGTTTACGTGTTTCCATGGATGGCTGTTGGAGCGGGATACAGTTACGGATGGGTGGAGCAATTCATGAAAACCCATCGCAGGATCAAAGATAATCCGGGAGGTCGCCGCCTCTGCTCGTCGCACCGGATTCGAGGGCAGCTTATATATTCGGTATGTCTTAAAAATCTCGATGTGATCGATATAATCGGTGTGCCATTCTTTATTTTTGGAAGTCTGACCCGGCTTCCCTTGTCATTAACACTATATAAAGACATTGCAGATGCCGAAAGCTTTGCCCTGTTACAGGAGATACATGAACCTGTTTCATTTACCGGGTATGGCGTTGAGATCAGGATACGCGGCAGACACTTTCTGAATAAGTATGTTTATTTTCATGGAAGCTTTTACTGCCGCGTTGAAAAAATGCGAACGGAAAAAGACCCGTTTGGTGAGTTCCTGAGCAATACACCGCAGGGAAGTTGCGGGTTGACACTCGGAGCGGGGTTCATGCTGGGCGGTAATAAGCTGATGAAAGAGCGTTCCGATAATGAAGAATAAAATCCTCGATGCTGACATGTCTGATAAAGGCATTTATTAAAAAGGGTAAGCAATGAACGGCAAGGTCCTGATTTCCGCGATACTACCGTTGTTGTTCCAGCCTGCCGCCGCGGCATCAGGCTCCTTCTCATGGACAACCGTCGCCATAGGAGGGGGAGGATTCGTGTCTGCGATCATCCCTTCAGCCGTCGAACAGAATCTTTTTTATGCCCGAACCGATGTGGGCGGAGCGTACCGCTGGGATGCTTCGTCAAGAAAATGGATTTCGATGATGGATTGGGTTGATGCGTCGGAGCGCGGTCTGCTCGGCGTGGAAGCCATCGCCGCCGATCCGGAATCCGCTCGAAATGGTCGCCTCGTCGATCGGCTACCGCAGTCCGCAGTTCTGGTATAGTGAATCAACGGGGACGTGGAAAGACCAGTGGGGCAGCAACATCTATTACACCAGCGACGGCGGAGCCCATTGGACGCCGTCATTTCAGTATTACTGGGGTGACGGCGGCATCTATCCCGCCACAAAACAGATGAATGAAAACGGGATCGGCTGGATGTGGGGCAGCTCCATCCACTGGTCGGGCAGCATTGTCATGGACCCCTTCAACGCAAAGCACGTGCTTGTCACCTCGGGAAACGGGGTGTTCGCGACCGACGATATTACCGCATTTACCGTAGATTCAACGAAATCCCCGGCGCTCCTGCAAAGCACCGTCTGGAAGGTTCTGTCGCATGGCATCGAGGAGGTAGTGCCTATGGAGATCGTGAGCATACCGGGCGGACCGCTCATTTCGGTCATCGGCGACTATGACGGGTTCCGCCACGACGACGTTACTGAATATCCGTCAACACGTCATATGACCAATGTCAATGGGACGCCGGTATGTCTCGGCACGACGCGGGCGCTCGCGTGGGCGCCCAAAGCGAAGCGGCTTGTCAAGGCATCGGATGTCCGCAGCGTGAATCCTACCGGGAACAGCGAGGTGCCGATTTCGCCTCTCCAGTTCAGTGCTGATTCGGGAACGACCTGGACCGTTGCGGCCTACGAGAGTGTCCCTGCCCGGTATCAACGGGGTGAATGCGTGGCGATTTCAACCGACGGCAGTGTGACGCTCTGGGTCCCCTCGCATAAAACCGTAAACGGCAATGATGTCGCCGGCGACTACCCGGTCCAGCGTTACGCCAACAGCGCCTGGACTGAAGTTGCCGGCATCGACGGCGCCTACGTTGCGGGCGATCCTGAAAATGCCGACGTGTTTTACGCGTTCAGGAAGAGCGAGGGCGCCTTTTGCAAGAGCGACGACAAGGGCATTTCATTTACAAAGGCAGGTTCATCCGGCGTCAGCGATTACCGCAAGTTCCGGCTGGTGCCGGGTGCAACAGGCGATATCTGGGTGCCGCTCGGCAAGGGCGGACTTGCCCGTTCAACCGACGGCGCGGCGACATTCTCCACCATAACAAATATTCCTTATTGCGAAGCAGTCGGGTTCGGCAGGGCCGCGGAGGGGAAGACATTCCCCGCGGTGTATCTGTTCGGCGCCGTCGCCGGGGCGACGGGCGTGTTCCAGTCGATTGACGAAGGTGTAACCTGGGTCCGGATTAATGACGAGTCCCATGAGTACGGCGGACTCGCCAACGGGGAATTCGTGGCGGGCGACATGAATATCTTCGGCGTTGTCTATATGAGCACCGCCGGCCGCGGAATCGCCTGCCGCCTGCCGTCGTCGATGGTGGGGACGAAAGGGAGGCCGGCTTCAGCACCGGCACCCGGTCCGGCATGGTGGCGGATCGAACGGGGGGCGCTTTGCGTGGCGCCGCCGGCGGGTGAGAAGCTCACCATCACCGCATACTCTCTGGCAGGCAGAATTCTCTATCGTCAAAGCTGCGATCGTCCGGCGAATATCCGCCTGCAACGGCTGCTGCCCGCAAACGGCGTCGGCGTAGTGGCAATCACGGGCGGGAGGACGAGGGCATGCAGGAAGATTGTTGTCGCGGCGCGGTAATCGATTATTTCCCGGTGCCCGGCAGACGGGATGACATAAGCGACCTTTCAATCCGGCAGTAAAAAAGGCGGAGCACTGTCGGGCGCCCAGTCTTTCACTTACCGGCTGCCGGCAGCTTACGTTTCCTGAAGCCGGCCTGCATTCGTTGGGGAAAGCGGAAAGAGCGAATTGCCGCACGCCCCGTGGACCGGCGCCCTGGGGACGGAGTCATATTCAGGTCAGTAAACATTCCCGTTCTCATCGGTTTTGATGAGGAGGATGTCGTAATTTCCCGCCCCGAAAGAATCAGTTTTTCCGGTAATAACAAATCCCCCGTCAGAGGTCTGCTGTACTGAATTCCCTTGATCATCACCAGTCCCTCCGAACGTTTTGGTCCAGACCTCATTCCCATCTGCATCCGTTTTGATGAGGAGGACATCACCTGATCCGGCGTCGGAAGAATAAGTAAGCCCGGCAATAATAAATCCCCCATCAGAGGTCTGCTGCACTGAGAACCCATAATCCCAATTGGCTTCCCCGAACGTTTGGGCCCATATTTCATTCCCATCCGCATCCGTTTTGATGAGGAGGACATCGCTTAATCCGAACTCGGAACCAGCAGACCCGGTAATGACAAGTCCCCCATCAGTGGTCTGCCACACAGATCTCCCCTCCTCACTATTATAATCCCCCCAGAACGTTTTAGTCCAGACCACATTCCCGTCTGCATCAGTTTTGATCAGGTGGACATCAGACGGCCAGGCTGAGGTAACTTCAGAATACCCGACACTAACAAATCCCGCATCAGAGGTCTGCAGTACGGAACACCCTCCTACCCCGACCGTCCTGGTCCAGACTGCATTCCCATCTGTATCCGTTTTGATCAGGAAGAAATCCGGCCCTGAGGGCCCGTGCCTGAGAAAAGAAGTAAGCCCGGCAATAACAAACCCCCCATCAAAGATCTGCTGCACGGAATTCCCGTAATCATCGTAGATCCCCCCGGAGGCTCCCCCGAACGTTTTGGTCCAGACCGCATTCCCGTCCGCATCTGTTTTGATCAGGTAGACATCGGATTCTCCTGCACCGGAAGACAAAGTATATCCGGCAATAATATATCCCCCGTCACTTGTTTGCTGCATGGAGCAACCGCCGTCACCACTGTCCCCCCCGAATGTTCTTGTCCATTGAATATCACCGTCGGCAGTGGCTTTTATGAGATAAACGTCACTTCCTCCTGAACTGAAAGATGAAGTTGACCCGGCAATAACAAACCCCCCATCAGGGGTCTGCAGCACCGAAGAACCTTCATCTTGACCGCTCCCCCCGAACGTTTTCTGAAAAGTAATCATCCTGAAAACCCCCTCCACCACAGCGTCACCGTTTTCAAGAATAACAGTGGTGGATTTGGCCGTGGAATCGGCGATGGTCGCGCTGCCGTCAACCACCCTCCACACGACGAACCGGAATCCCCCATCAGGAGTCGCGAAAATGGAATGGGCTATGCCGTGCTCCACCGAATCCGACCCGCTCGTCTTCCCGTTCCCGCTGTCAATAATGGTCAACCGGTACGGTCCTGTCCCAGCCCACTGCGCATGGAGCACTATCGCAGCGTCGTCCACAATCAGCGTATCCCCCGGGTAGTACGTCACGCCGCTCCCGTCCGCGGCAGTATTCCATCCGGTAAAGGCATAGCCTGTCTTTATCAGGTTGCCGCTGTTTCCGGGAACCACGACGGTATCGCCGGCGGTATACCACTGGTTGCCGGCGGGCGGGGTTCCGCCGGTGTTTCCGTTGCCGCTGGGGATGATCGCGTGAAGTGTGTCAATTGTAGCGGTATCTCCGGCATGGGTTGCAACCCTCACATCGACGTTCTGCCTGTTCCCGTTGTATGTCGCAATAATCTGCAGCCGGAGATTTCCCGGCGGCACATTTTCAAGTATGAAGCTGCCGTCTTGGCTGATTTCCGTGTAATTTTCCAGGCCGTAAACGAGCACCAGGCCGGATATGGAATCCCCGATCGGCTGAATTGTTCCCTGTATCGTACCCGGCGGCCTGAGGGTGCTGGTGAATTCGGTGGCGAGGCTGCTGTCGATGTTGCTGAAATAGAGGAACGAGTCGATCTCCACGTTCCCGATGAGCACACAGTTGTTGCTGCTGTCGCGCGCCTCGATGGTGAAGTATCCTCTCGGAATGGAATCCGCGGTCGTGAAGCGGTATTGTCCGCCGCGGTCGGTGCGGGTTGAACACACGAAGAAGCCGTCATCAGCCCTGCGTTTGCCCAGTCGGCCGATTTCCGGAAGATAATCGTTTGATCGCATCACGACGGAAACGCCGTCGGCGGGCCGGCCGCACGAATCGTAAATGACGCCACATACCTTATTGTCAACCACCGAAATGTCGCCGCCGTCCGCCTCATGGGGGTGAACGACCGGAACGCATTGCAGGGTGGTCAGGGCCGTGACGGCGAATACAACGAGACATCGGCGTAGTGCCGTACAGTTCATCGTTTTCATGCTATTTTTCCGTCCTTTCGGTAGTGGACAGGGGAAACAGGAGAAGCTCGTATTGATACACGCGTTCAGGTTTATTGTCGTCATTTTTTACACGATTGATGAGGGCGTTGATGAACGACTGCGTCTCATTGACTATATCGTCATATGCCTTTTTGGATATTCCCATGGTGATCGAAACCGCGTGACGGGAATCGGGCGGGTCTTTCATGATCGATTTTTTCGCCAGTTCGGCGCACTCAACATGGAATTGATTCCTGGCGGTCTGGGAAATTTCCCTGCTTGTCCTGATGCTCTTTTCCGTGAGGCGATAGACGCCGTCCTTCCCTCTGGCAATCAACCCGAGCCGCTCGAGAAGCTGTATCGATTTTTTCACCTGGCCCACGGTGAGTGGCGGCGAGAGCCTGCGGCAGAGTTGCTCGTAGTTATCCTTTACGGGATAGATGTTGATGAGCGAACGGATCGCGCTGTGGTACCATGTCGAATAGTATTCGTACTGGTCTTTCCCGAGCATTCGGGTGCCGGGATTGACGCTGCCGGCGATCTGAAGCGCCTGTTTGAGAAAATGAGACCGCTCCTCCTCATTCCTCGCCTGCGCATAGGCAACGATGCATTCAAAGTATTCAGCCTCTTTTTTCGAGTGGCCAAGCGCACGGGAGAGCTTATAGCAGTGCGACTTCGTCAGCTTCCTGGTCCCCTTGATAATATTGAAAATGAAGCCCTTGTTGTTGAATCCCGCCTTCCGGGCGAGCAGCTCGTAGGAGAAATGGTAATTGGTTTTCTTCTTTTCCTCATAATAATGATGAAGGTAATCCTTGAAATCGATGTAGTTGAACAGGTCGGTCATGATGAAGCATCGCCTTTCTGGTATTAAAATAGGATCAATAGGCAGGGATTTCAACTGCGGAAATAAGAAATGGTTACTCCCCGGTAACGGAATATGCGGAAAAAGTTTACATTTAATACTACGGAGAGCCGCCGGCCTGTGCGGAGCCGCTTCGGCGGGGGCCGGGGAGTTGGGGTGAGATACTATGTTAAAGAATCTTTGCATTGTTTCAAAAAAAAAGGCTACCTTCCAGAGTAGTAACGGCTTCAAGCCAAACTCTTAACCGTGGTCGCTGTGTGGCGCCACATTTTGAAAGGAAGGTAACCCTATGCACAAAATGCAAGATTTCATCGTCAAAGACAATGAGATTTTTATCGGACTTGAAGATTCCAAGACAACATGGAAAGTCGCCGTACGGAGCGAAAAGATGCTTGTTCACCAAACTATAATGCCTATGGATCGACAAAACCTTTTAAAGTATCTACGGAACAATTATCCCGGCTGCAGAATATCACTCATTTACGAAGCAGGATTTCATGGCTTCTGGCTGCATGATTTCTTGAAGAAAGAAGGTATAACATGCATCGTCGTACCGCCGCATACGGTGACAGAAGAGAAAACGAGTCGGATAAAGACCGATCGGCGAGATGCTCGACGGTTGGCCCAAAATCTTGAGAACGGGGATTACAAGTCGTGTTTTGTCCCTGATGCCGAACGCCGTGAAGACCGTCAGATCAGTAGAACGCTTGAAGATGTTCAAAACAACATCGTACGGACACGCAATCAGATATGGAAGATGTTTGATTTCCATGGTATCGAGGTGCCTTTAGGCCATCGCGTACCATCGAAGAATGATATTCGGAAATTAAGCGAATTATCTGTTCCGGAAATGATTGCGGCATCCTTTAAAACCTATCTTGGACATCTGGAATATTTATGGGGGCAACAACTGCAGTTACGAGCTCAGTTACGGGCGATGACAAAAAAAGAACGTTATAAAAGGACCTTTGAGATTATTCATAGCGTACCGGGTTTCGGCTGGTTCACGGCAATTCGCCTGGTGCTTGAGTGGGGTGAAGATCTTTCCCGGTTTTGCCAGTAAAGAGAAACTGGCAAGTTTTGTCGGTCTGACCGGATGTGAGTATTCGACGGGAGATACCGTTAAGCGAGGGTCTCTTACGGGACTCGGACACAAACGAAGCCGCTCCTGGCTGATCGAGTGCACCTGGACAACCATCAGAAAAGATCCGGTAATGCGTGATAAGTTCAATAGGGTTGTCAGAAATACCGGAAGTAAGAAGAAGGCGATTGTTGCGACTGCACGGAAATTGACCGGAAGAATATTGCGATGTGCTGCAACCGATCAATTATATGAAGTCGGGCTTGTTGCAACAGGATGCGAGGTGCAGTGAGTATTGGTACATTGAACATAGTCGCGGTGGAAATTAATGAACCTGTTTCAAAGCAGTTTCGGAACGTAAGGTATACGACGCACTATCGCCTGTAACAGGTTAACTACCCCTACGTGGGTGAGAATGTTGGTACCTGTTCCGTTGTTCCGGACAGTATAATGCGCCAAAAGCGCGAATAGCAGGTTGAAATAGTTCATTAACAATCTTAACGCAGCTATCGGTTTATCGTAAGTTTTTCGCAGTGATGAGGGAGCGGCGACTGCGGCCGCTGGCGCTTTCAGGCGCCGTCGGCCTTGCGCCGCTTGTGCTGAATCGTAGCGAAGAGAAGCGGCATTCGCGAAATGCGAGAATGAAATGACCTAACGAAAACGTATTGCAAAAATGAAGGCAGCCCTTACAAACTTTTTTGCCGTAACTATTGACACCTTTCATAGCAGGCGTTGGACGTAGAGTAAACACCCTTTATTGCACCGAATCACTCAGGTGGATGAATCTCATAATGTGGTGACAAAAATATAACGATATATGTAAAATATCTACCTCTTCAGGCAGGTGAAACAGCGTTTCAGCTCATCCTGAGAGGCACTTCACCACTGGCTCACACTGCCTCATCGTTTGTCGGCTGGTGACAAAAAAGTCACCAATATTTATTTTTTATGGAAAACATCAGATGCTTTTTCACCCTGAGTGAGGTATATTGGAGTTATGGGCAAGGTCAACAGGCGCGCATGAAATCGATTTATACCTATTATGATTACCGCCGCTATATAAGCGATTTCTACCTTGAGAAGAAATCGCAGAATCCCATTTATTCATTCCGGTATATCGCAGGGAAGGTCGGAATAGACCATGCGCTTGTCGTAAAAATAATGCAGGGTGACCGGCATATCAGCAGCAGAAAGGTGGAGGCGTTTGCCGCTTTTTTAGGCCTGAGCGACCGTCAGACAGTGTATTTCAAGTTCCTGGTCGCTTTCGGCAAGGCGAAAAACAACGAGGAGAGCAGGCACTATTTCGAGAAACTCCTTGCATTCAGTGAAATCGACGAGAAAAAGGTAGATGCCGGACAGTACGAGTTTTATAAACGGTGGTATTACACGGCAGTGCGGGAAATTCTCAACATAAAACCTTTCAGGGACGACTACCAGTGGCTTGCGGATACCGTGCATCCGGCTATTACGCTTTCCGAGGCAAAAAAAGCGGTGAAGCTGCTCGACCGCCTCGGAATGATCCGGCGTGACGCAAAGGAATATTACCGGTTGTCGGAACAGTTCGTCACCACCGGCGATGATTGGCAATCGATAGCCGTCCGTTCGTTTCAGAAGGAGGCGTGCTCGCTTGCGGCGCAGGCAATCGATGCGGTGCCGAAGGAAGAACGGGATATCTCGACGGTTACCGTATCGCTCAATGAAGAGGGGTATGCACGCATGAAGGAATCGTTTGCACGTCTCCGGCGCGAGATGGTTGAAATCGCCGCCTCCTGTCAAACGGTCGACCGGGCGTATCAGATGAACCTGCAGCTGTTTCCGGTATCGAAAAAGGTGACTGTGGAACGGGAGGAAGAGCGATGATCGAACGTTTATCCGCCGCGGGGCTGAAACTGCCGCTCCTGTTTTCAGCCCTTATCGTCATCGGCTGCACGCGCGGCGATCATATCGCCGGAGGTTCCGGTTCGACAACCACCAACGGCTTTACCGCAGCGATCCGCAACGGACGCGGGGAAGCGGTGGCCGGCGCCGTCGTGCGGGTCCGGCCGAATGATTATTGCGCGACGGGAACGCTGCCGGGGATTTCGTCGACGGAACGGTCGGTTCTCGATACGGTTACCGGGTCCGATGGGCTGGTATCCGTGGGCGGGCTGCTGCCGGGGCGCTATGCTATTGAGATAAACGATGCGGCTGCGGGCGAGGGAGCCCTTATCCGCAGCGAAATCACCGCCGGGCCCCAGGTCGATTTCGGAGTCCGGACCGTCAAACCGGTGGGTGCGATCGGGGGCATGGTCGATCCGATGCTTCTTGCGGCGGGGGCGGCGTTCGGCGTTCAGGTGTACGGGCTGGAGCGCTACGCGCCGGTCGATCCGCGGACGGGAAGATTCCTCGTTACGTCACTTCCGCCCGACACCTACACGGTCAGGTTGATCGCCGAGGATACCGCGTTTACGCCGGTCGACTACGATTCGATACGTCTTTCCCCCGGCGATACGGTCGCTGTCGATCCGTTCGCCGGATGGGCCCACCAGGGGGAGCTTACCGTCGATATCGCCGCATCGGGCATTTCTATAGACGATACCATAAGGAATTTTCCCCTTCTGCTGCAGCTTGACCGCGACAACTTCGATTTTACGACCGCAAAGAAAAAGGGGGGAGACCTCCGCGTGACGAAGAGTGACGGTTCCGCCGTCCCCATCAATACGGACTGGTGGGACAGCGCCAACGCGACTGCCGTCATCTGGCTGCTGATCGACACGCTGTACGGCAACCGGGCCCGGCAGACCCTGAATGTTTACTGGGGGAACGGCCGCGCATCAACGGTTTCGCAGCCGTCCGCGGTCTTCGACACCGCCTTCGGCTACCGGGGCGTATGGCATCTCAACGAATCGGGCGGAACGATGCAGCTTGACGCAACAATCAATGCCCGTGACGGCGTCCCCCGCGGCATGGACGGGGCGAACGACGTCCCCGGGCTGATCGGGAGGTCGCAGGAGTTCGAAGGTGATCCGCAGTGCGTGGTCGTCGGCGACGCGTCAACCAACGGCTCCGGCGCCGCGGAGGACGAAGGTTTTACCGTTTCCGCCTGGGTGAAGGCCGCGAAGGCCGCCGCCGGCAGGTGGAGCGTCGTTGCAGGCAGCCCCTTCGGAATCCTGCTTGACGGCAGCGGAAGGTGGGTGTTTTACGGAGCGGAAGCCGGGTACGACGCCGATTCCGCATTCGCGCCGGCCTCCATCGGACAATGGACCCAACTCACCGGCGTGCGACGCGGTTCGTGGAACTATCTGTATGTCAATGGGGCAATCGCCGACAGCTGCCCCGCCGGGGGTTCCCCGTCCGCCGCGGACCTGAGCGGCGATTCGCTCTTCATCGGCGCCCTCCCCGGAGGATCGGGGTGGTTTGAAGGGATCATCGACGAGATGCGCATCCACCGCGGAGCACTCTCCCAAAAGTGGATCCGGCTTTGCTACGAAACGCAGCGGGAAGGCCGGCGGGTGGTGTCGCTGGAGCGGGTGCGATAATGATGAAATTATTAAATTATGAATTAACCATTTTTCCATTTTCAAGAGGGTAGTGGTATGAAGAACTTTCTTTGTTTACTATCAGCAATTGCCGTCATGAGCGCGTCAGCGCAGCAGCCGATCGGCTGGGCATCAGAAAACGGCGGGACCACAGGAGGCGCGGGCGGCAAGACGGTAACGGTGAAGAGCGCCGCCGATCTTACGAGCAACGCGAAGAGCGGCGGAGCGATGATCATCAGGGTGAGCGGCAAGATCACCGTCGATCGCGTTGATGTCGCCTCGAACAAAACGATCGAGGGCGCGGAAAAGGGGGCGACGATCGACGGGAGCCTGAAGATGGGTGCGGTCAAGAACATCATCATCCGCAACCTTGTCATTTCAAAATCGACCGGATCGTTCGAGGATGTCGTTCAGATGCAGAAAACACAGAACGTCTGGATCGATCACTGCGACATTTCCGACAAGCGTTCTTCACTCGACGGCCTGTGCGACATGACGCATGCAGTCAATTACGTCACCATTTCGTGGACGAAATTCTCGTACAGCAGCAGCTCCGCGTCTCACCGGTTCTGCATGCTGATCAGCCACAGCGATGACAACGAGGCCGAGGACCTCGGGAAATTGAAAATCACCCTCCATCACAACTGGTGGGCGGAGAACGTCACCGAGCGGATGCCGCGCATGCGGTTCTGTCAGGTTCACTCGTTCAACAACTACTTCTCGTCGAAAGGCAACAACTACTGCATCGGTGCCGGCAAGAAGGCGCAGGTGCTGGTCGAGAGCAACTATTTCGACAATGTTAACAGGCCGCATTTTTTTTATGACAACAACACCACCGCGACCATAAAAATCAACGATGACAACCAATATCCCGGCTGCAGCGGCGATAAGGACGAAGGGCAGGGAACCTGCTTCACGCCGTCGTATACCTACAAAGATAAACTCGACAAGGGAAGTGAAGTCAAAGATATCGTCATGAAAGGGGCCGGTCCGCAGTTCGGTGTGGTGGAAGTGGAACAGCTGATGGAAAATAATTTTCATATCGCAGACGCCGGCTTATTGCCTATGGATCAATCATCGATAACCGGCTTCACCCTTTCAGGCCGGAATCTCCCGGTATCTTCCTTCAATAACTTGAACATTGTCCCCAATGCCGTACTCATCAGACGGAACGGGTCTTCCGTTTTGGAAATAAACTATCGGGATTAAGATGCGGAGTAGTGGCGGGGCGGCATTTAAGTAAAAGCGCCCCGCTCATTTGTCCTGTTCCTCGCTCAACCAGGCGTTAGAATCTGTAGACACTACGTATATCCGATAGTGTGTCAAATAAATTTCCGGAATTGACTGGAAAAGGGGTTAAAAATTAAAATATCTATCAGTCGCCCTTCGCCGCGATACGCGGGAGTTACTTCGCCGTCACCTCCTTTGCGGCACGCGCAGGCAGTATTTTCTTTCCGCCGGGCGCCTGTTGTCGCCTGATGATACGCGCGGTAGTACCCTTGTCCCGAATGCGGCATATGGAATATCTCAGAACTTTATTTTGCCCTATAATATACCAGCCACCCATGCATATCTTCCACAATTCAAAAACAGAGATCTCTCCCTGCTGTCATAGTTGAATTTCGGGTGTCCGGCATTGAACATTATATAGTGGCGCCCTGTGGAGGTATTTTTCTCCAACAGATCGGCATACATCTAAAATTCAACGGTAATTCCTATAACCGGCAGAATACCGTTTCCTCTGACCTCTTCGCCCTCGGGAGTCTTCCAGTAGAGGTGCTTCTTGTTGAGAATATTCCATAGGTCAACATACCCGGTGACGGTTCCGAATTTCGGGAAGAGCGTGAAATTGTACCGCGCCGAGACCATCAGAAAGGGTTCATACCGTTCTGTATAATATCCGACCTTCGTGTCATAGACCGGTTTTTCCGAATCAAATCCGATAACAGTGCAGTACGGCCTGCCTTCATGAAAATTCACACGCAGGGATATCCCGTGATGCCTGAAAAATTGATATCCTGCCGTCAGTACAAGGTTATTGCGTACATTGTTGGAATCGTTGCGCCACCTACCGTCGGCATACCTGTTCTGCACCGAAAACAGGCTGTACCCCACCGAATAATAGAGACCGCTCAGCTGTTTTTTCAGAAACGCCAGTTCCACGCCGTATGCCTTTTTATTGCCGCGGGGCGGTGAGAGGCGCCAGGGGCGGTTATTCGCCGCCGCATCGAGGTATTCCTCTTCAAACAGGTAGGTCGTCGGATTGACAAGAGTGTATTCGCGATCGTACCATTTATAATACGCCTCGACAATAACACTATGTGAAGGAGCAAACTGCTTCTCCCATGAAAGCACCCCCTGCCGACTTCGCTGCAGTTCGATATCTTTGCCGTTTATTCCCGGCAGCACATCGGCCTTTCCTTCACGCAACTTTCCCACGGCGTTAAAGAGATCGGTCATTCCGGCCTGCCCCTGATAGTAAAGACCGGCACTCAGCGCCACCGTTCCGGCACGCGGCAATTCCCAGCTGAGAGCGCACCGGGGTGATATACCGCATTGCCGTGAATTACGGTAATGATCCGCCCGGCAACCGGCCACGACCTTGAGATGCCCTTCACGGAATACGTAATTGAGGTATCCGCCGACAATGGTATCATAGCCAGAAAAACCGGTCGATGATGAAATGAGACTGTCGCCTGTTGAATCGGCAGAATCGGCGGCTGATTCCGCGGTGATCCGTTTCCAGTAGTTATCGGAAAAATTGAACCGTGCCTGCATGACGTAGATGCCGATTCCGAACTGATCATTGTCACGCAGATACCGGACCGCATCGTCCTTGAGCTTTAAAACAGCGTCGCTGATAGCTCTTTTGTAATTCCAGCGTTCTCTGGCGGGAAGGCAACCGGTGGAAAGTCCGGAGCCGGTTTCGTCTTCATCACCACCGCCATCCGTCCCAACCTCCTGCGAAACGCAGAATTCTTTCCCGCCGGCAACATCCAGCCACTCTTTCCGTTCAACTCCCGATATATGGAGACGATTGGTGACCTTTTCCGTAGAGTATTTCCATTGCAGTCCCGATGCGAGATAACGGACGCTGAAGTTCCACAGGGGATCAGCCTCTACCGGCTCGGTGAAATCATACGCCCCGACGGCAGTAAGATTCAATGAGTGACGCGGGTTCAGTGGCATGTTGAGTTTGATCAGCCCGTCTCCGAAACGCCCGAGTTCCTTGAGTTTTAAAACCGATTTCAAGGGTCGGATGTCCAGATACCGTCCGGTTGCCAGATAGGATGCCCGCTGCCGGAATAACGGTCCTTCCGCAGTAAGCCCCGCCCCGATTTCCGCAACCTCGATTTTATATTTACGATCGGTTCGCGAACCCTCCCGGATCTGAATATCGGCAATTGCCGACATTTTCGAGGGCAGCGTGGCGGGAAAACTTCCGGTGTAGAAATCAAGCGACTTGATATACGTTCCATCGATAAAACCGGCGGATCCGGCTCCTCCGGACGATGTCCTGTCCGAGAAATGACTGATGTTGCCGATCTCTATTCCGTCAACAATAAAGCAGTTTTCCCGGGAATGCCCCCCCCGCACGAACAGTGCGGTCTGATTATCCGCGGCGGCGCTGATGACCGACGGGACCGTCTGCAGTACATGGCAGACATCATTCGCGCTCCCGGCCGTATGCTGAATACTAAAGGCATCCAGTCGGGTGATGGATGCGGTCTGCTCGGCTTTTTTCGCAGTGATCCGTTGCATACTGACGGTCAGCGTGTCAAGAGAGGTGATTTCCGCCGCTGTCGTCATATCGATGCGCAGGAAGGTGTTTTCCCCGGGATTAATGATCACATCCGGAATCCGAACAGAGGAAAAACCGTTCGCCGATGCGGATATGTTATAACGCCCCACGGGAATATCGACAAAATGAAGGCGCCCTGCCGTGTCCGAAGCCAAACAGAGCGAAATATCCTCCAAACAGACGGTGGCTCTGGAAATTGGAGTACCGCTGCTTTTATCAAAAACACCGGCAGGGAGTAAACCGGTGCCCGGAGTTCCGGAAACGACAGCCGCTGCGGTTATGAATATTATCGGAAGAAAAAGACGGATAACGCGATACGAATAGTTCGGCGGCATTGCCGGCGCTCCTTACAGTGTATCCTCAGCAGAGTCCACCATCGGACTTTCGGCGACATCCCTCCGCATACTGTTACTATAACCTAAATTGAGCGATTAAGACGCTGCTTTGCAGACTTCTTTGCGCTGCTGCTGCAGATGCCGGTAAATACGCCACTGCGAAA
>JAFGIW010000053.1 GCA_016929415.1 Chitinispirillaceae bacterium
ATTATTGAAAATATGGCCGCCGAATGCAACGCGGTATGCGGTTTTCGCAGCCGGCCGCAATAGAAAATGAATTTTTAGAGGTCCCCTATAGATTGGACAGGTGCACCGGACTGATCAATCTGAAATTCCGGGTCCGCCGGTAAAAAGCGGCAATACGACGATACCACACCCGGGAGACCGCAGGGAGCGTTCGCCGCGTCAGGCATTTGACAAAAGCATCGTCGAAACGGTCGTCGCTCCACCCCCTGACGGTATTCTGCATCCTGTTGATCAACCGAGCGTCGGGCCGATTGAACTGCGCCATTCCCGGCCATCCGGGCGCCGGTTTGTTCGCAAGCGCTTCCAGTATGCCTCGATCGGCATCGCAACGAAGAATGCGCGTGAGAATGTCCGCCTGCCGGCGATCGTCGAGCATCCCGAAATCGATTGTTTCTTCCCTGACAACTACGGCACGGAACGATTGCAGCGGTACGTATCGTTTGCCGAATGCCTGATAATACCCCGCGACAAACCGTCGGTAGCACTCCTCCACATCCACCCATGAACAGGGAACCGGGAAACGGTCGTAAAGGGGGGCTGATTCCATACCCGGCGGCAACGATATTCCTGCGGGACGCCGTCCGATGACCGGTCTGCCGTACGCCCACGGTTCAACGAGAGAATATCCGAACCCTTCGGCAAGTGATGTGGTAAGAATGCAGTCGACACCCGGGTAGAGGGGGGAAAACGGATTCCTCTCTTTCGCCCCTGAATTTTCTTTCCGAAAGTACGGCAGACGGGAAGGATCGATTGCAAGTGACAACCCGTACTGACGTGCAATCCGCATGGCTGCGGACATCCGGCGCCGGTCCGCCGCGGTGCGGCCGCAGGCGCCGGTGACCAGCGATCCATCCAGCAGAACCGCCGCAACCAGGAGCGCCTCAAGAATATTTTTCCGGTAGATCATGCGTGACGGAAAGAAATAGAGCTTGCGGCCGGGATCGAACCGCAGGCCGTCGCGTCGAGCCAGAAGTCGCAGTTCGGCGCGGATTTCCCCGGAAGAAAGGGGGTCGATCGTGTGCACCGTATTTCCTGCCGGATGCGGCAGCACGGTAATCTCCTTTTCCTTAAGCCCCGAAAGCTGCGCGCTGAATTGGTTCGGGACAATGAAATGCACCGGTGCACCCGCGGCATAGAGTTCATGGTAACTATCGATCCCCTGTTCAGTCAATCGCCGCAGCCTCCGGAGTAGATCGATGCGTCCCGCCTCCGCGAAATCATGCATCATTGAAAAGAAACGATACCGGTTGTCCCCGCCTCCCAGTATGCGTGCGCACCCGGCAAACGCTGCGGAGAGCGCGGGGTTCTTTCCCAGATTGAGATTATGGCCGATTATTGCCGCCGGGAAACGCAGCGGCAGCGACATGAAAATTCGCATCAGTCGGCCGGTCAGTGTTTCAACACTGCGCTGATATGATTGCCGTGTGCGAAAAACGTGATAATCAGCCGCCGGAAGATCGATCCCGGAACTGTGGAGATAGCGCCGGTCGCCGCTCCGACAACATACCCGGAAATTCGGCGCGTCGTGACCCGCGATACGGCTGAATGCCGCCGAGTAATCGTCCATGACCCTCCGCACGCCGCCGGGCCGGTCGTGATAATGGATCTGCACCAGGGATGCCGGAAAGCGTTCCTTCACCGGGCGCCCTGTGAGCGTGGATGAAACGAACGGTGTACTTCCTTGAGATACTCCCGGTCAACATGGGTGTAAATCTCGGTCGTGACGATATTGGCATGGCCGAGCATCTCCTGAACGGTGCGCAGATCCGCCCCGCCTTCGAGAAGATGCGTGGCGAACGAGTGCCGGAAGGTATGGGGCGAGACCGGTTTTTTTATCCCCGCCTTCTTCACATGCCCCTGAATGATTTTCCAGATGCCCATCCGCGAAATTCCCCCGCCCCGGAAATTGAGAAATACCGTACTGTCGGTAAAAGGCCTCGCCAGACCGGGCCGGTCGGTTTTATAATATTCGTCAATCCAGTGCAGCGCCACCTTTCCGATGGGAACCAGCCGTTCCTTGGAACCCTTGCCGAAGACACGGACGATTTCGTCATCAAAGATGATCTGCTCATAGGCAAACGAAGCCAGCTCCGACACCCGCATGCCCGTCGCATAAAGGGTTTCGAGCATCGCCCGGTCGCGCACGCCGCCGCGCCTGTTCACATCGATCGAGTCCAGGATTTTCACAACCTCTTCGACCGTAAGTACCGACGGCAGATACCGGGTGCCGCGCGGGCTTTCAAGCAGTTCGGTCGGGTCCTTGACGATCTCCCCTTCGGCGGCGACAAAGGCGAAATAGCTGCGCATCGACGCCAGTGTCCGCTGGATGGAGGTCGGGGCGAACCCGATGTCGAAAAGCACCCGGATATATTGCGACAGGAGGCCGTGCTGCACATCGGCAAGTTTTTCGATGCGGTGCTGGACAAGAAAGGTAAAGAGGCGCTGCAGGTCGTAGCGGTACGATACCACCGTGTTTTCGCTGAGCGTCTTTTCGAGACGGAGGTAGGAAAGGAAGGTGTCGAGGTACGGGAGTTCGTCCATGGAAGGATCTATTTTGAAAAATCCATATTACACATATGCAGCCGCGGAGAAATCGCCTTCACTCCTCCGCAACAAACACCTTCGGGGAAGAGGATATTTGATGCTCCGGCGTTATTAGAAATATACTTTATTGCAGTTACAATTCCGGACCGGGTTTTATTGCCCGGCGTCACGTGAGGCGCATGGATTTCTTCAAATGAAAAAGAACGAAACTTCGAATAGTTATTTTCCTACTAATTCGTTATATTAACGGGTGATCCCGGCTGCCGGCCGCACGTCACCGAACATCTCTCAAACGGAGTTACAATGAAACGATTCATCAGCCCGCTTCTTCTTTCCGGACTCTCCCTCTCTCTCAATGCCGCCCTTACCATCCAGGAAATCCGCACTGCTTCGAACAATGTCCTCATCGTTGTCCTTAAAAGCAGCATCCTCAACGTGAACGAAGTGAGCGCCACCGCCTCCTCATGGAGCATCAACGATGAGGCGCCGCTTGCCATCAACCGTTATGCAATGGTGGCCGATCAATGCGATCATCATGTCTACCTCACGACCGCCGCACTGGAGGAGGGTATATCGTATGTCATCAAAACGCCCTATGGCGATACGACCGTTCAATTCAGCGACCATACCATTTTCTGCGAATCGATAAAGACCAATCAGGTCGCCTACAGCGCGCTCTGTAAAACCAATTTCGCGAATTTAGCGATCTGGCTCGGGGACGGCGGCCAGAAAAAAATCGAAGGAACCCTGCCGGCCTATGAGGTTTTCGAGCAGTATACCGGCAAGGTCGTTGCCGACGGCACGCTCAAGGAGGTCGGCGGCAATACCACCTCGGGCGATTTCGTCTACCGAATCGACCTTTCAGAGGTCCCCGAAGGCGGTCCCTACAAAATCGCCGTCAAGGGATACGGATGTTCCCATCCCTTCGGCATCGGCGGGCCGTTTTCACGCCGCCTGGCATATACCATCTTCCGCGGTCAGTATTACCAGCGGTGCGGATGCCCGATACAGGCCCCGTACGGTCTCGACATACGCGGAAAACCGTGCCATACGACGGTCTATCAGGTCAACGGAACGCCCGGAGAGGCGAATCTTTCCGTAAGCGGAAGTGAACCGTCTTTCGCCTGTTACGGCGGTTATCACGATGCCGGTGACGCCGACCGTCGCATGTTCCACATGTCCAACCCGGTGATCAATCTCATGGTATATGAGGCGTTTCCCGATCTCTTTTTCGACGGGCAGTTCAACATTCCCGACAAATTCGACGACGAGTATAACATCATCGGTAAAGGAAACGGCATCCCCGATATTATCGATGAGGCGGCGTGGGGAACGCTCGTCTGGGAATACCTCCAGAACGATGACGGGAGCATCCAGTACGGCACCGAAACAAAAGGGTATCCGGAGCCGTTCGACGCGCCGCTCGACCAGGATAATAAAAAATACGGGACATTGAAACCCGACGACAAGGCAGCCGCCATCGGCGCGGGGCTTTTCATGCACCTTGCGCGGATCATCAGGCCCTACGATACCACCCGTTCCGACAAACTCGCCGGCCGGGCGCAGAAATCATACGCGTTCATCGGCAGCAGGATCAAAAAACCGGAAGACCTTTACTATAACATACAGAAGTATCTCTTCGACGGCGATGAGGCCGCACACGAAAAAGTGAAATCGCTTAAAAATGCCGTTGATAATTACAAGGAAAACCTCTTCGGCTGCAACGGGTATTCCATCAACAACGACAAATTCGACAACCCCGGCTATTTTCTCTCGTACCTCGTCGAGAAAAAACGGCCGACCGACGCGGCGGTCGCCGACTATTTCAAGGCGGCGCTCAAAGCCGCCGCGGACGTCAACATGGCGGAGCTCCCGAAATACGCCTATCCGGTCGGCAACAATCCCGTCGGCACCTCCTGGGGCCACAACGTGATGCAGCCGCTCTATGCCTGCGCGCCGCTCCTCCACTGGCGGTTTACCGACGTACAGAAGTATTTCGACGGCGCCTGCGATATGATGAATTATCAGCTTGGGCTCAATCCCCTGGGAATATGTTTTGTTACCGGGCTCGGGTTTCACCAGGTCCACAACCCGCACGACCGGGAGAGCGCGTATACCGCCGGTAAAGGCTGGGGGCCCAAGCCCGGCATCACCGTCTTTGGTCCCGGGATTGTTTCCAGTTACGGCAGCGCCGATCTGGAGACCTTTCCCGCAATCACTGCGCTTCCTACGGAGCGCAAATTCGGCGACGATATGGCCTCCATCTGCACGGCGGAGTTCACCATTTTCGAAACCATGTCCCACTACGCGCTGTATACGGTGCTTTCAAACGGAGGCACCTGGGACGAGAAGGATGACCCGTTCGCCACGCAGCAGGTCGCCGCTGAAAGCGCGGACCCGTCCGCTGCTTGTCACAGGAAAGTTCCCGCGATCACGCTGTACCTGAGGAACAGAGTCCTGACGATAGCTTTTGCTTCTAATGCCCCGCGACGGCTCTCCGGCGCACTCTTCCTGCTGAACGGAAAGCGGCTGCTGGGATTTACCGCCGCGATGTCGGACGGCCGTGAAAAGGCCGTTTCCGTTGCGGTCGACGGAGCTTCGTTACGAAGTATCGCGGGCGCCGTGCTGCTGTGCAGGCTTACGATGGATGGCAGCACGATCTTCGTCCGCCGCGTTTTGTCGGGGATGTGAGGGTGCGGGAGCGGCGCTCCCGCTTCTTATAATTCGATATTGTCTGATGGAAAATTGGAATCCGGAGCAAATGGAAACGTATAACAACATTTCTTCATGCCGGGTCCCGCCCCGGCAGGCGGCCTACTTTGTCATGTCCATTCCTTAAGCGTGTGGAATTCGGTGCTCCGCACCGTTTCCATCGTATCGCTTTGTCCGAAGCAACAAAGTAGGCAAAATGTTTTTTGCCGCCTTACGCTGCGCCCATCGCTTCTCCTGCCGGGAGCCGCTGAACTCGGCCCGGCCAAAGCTCCAGGCCTCGGACAGCAGCGGCTCTGATCCGGCATCCGAAGCGGGCTCCGCTAATGGCGGCTGAAGAGGCCTCCTATCTCACGTTACTGCCGTAACATCTGTTTACGGATAACATTTAATCCTGAAAATGTGAAAACGACATTACGTTTTCTTCCACCGCATCAGCGCCGGCCGCGGAGGGAGAGGTTCAGAAAGTATGCGGGGATTCGTGAATCTTCTGCCTCATGACATCCGCAACGGAAACCTCCGGGTGGCGATACCGGTACCCGTTTTTCGGCGCGACGCCTCCGTAAATGGCGTTTTCGGGGCACCAGTGATAACAGGCGAGGCACGTCTCGCAATGGTGCAGCCATACGGGCTTGTTGTCCTCGATCCGGATATTGTCCACGGGACACACCCGCGAACAGGTGCCGCATCCGGTGCATTTCGCGTTCGTGCCGAAGCCTTTGTCCAGCAGGCGGATCATATCTTCGTTCGATTGATCCGGTGTCCCGGTGCATTTCACCAGATAGCTCCTGAATGCGGCTTTGGCGAGCAGCTGAAACGGAAAGAGCATCGCCCAGACCGCCCTGTCGGAAAAAGGCATGCCGTTTTTCCTGCTGTTGACACTCCTGCAGATGGCATCGATCTTCTTTTCGGACCTTCTCAAAATCTTCGGTTGATTTTCGAAAGGCTTGGAAAACGCATTCTGCGGCATGTGTACACCGAACATCGCGGAAAGCCGGCCTACTCGGGGAAGAACGATCCGGTTCAGGCTCGTCAACGAACCGCCCACACCTCCCCCATAGGTGCATACCGCAAAGAGGTAGTTATTATCTATATTCACCAGCTTCTCGGCGAATTTCCTCACCAATGCCGGCAAATCTACATAGTAAACCGGGAAGACGATACCGATCACGTCGGCCTGCGCCGCAATTATCTTTTCCTCCATCAACGAAGCAATCGGGATCAGCCTGCCGTTTAATCGCTCCGCAATATGCCGCGCAACTTCAAGCGAATTGCCGGTTGAGGTGAAGTAGTAGATGTCAGCGGTCATGGGACGACCTCTTCATTCATACCGGCATATTACCCGCGGTGACTACTCGACAAGCGGTATTAATTTTGTCATGGAGTAATCACCCGCCTTGAACGCAAGAATATAGAACGCTTGAGCGAGCGGTAACCCATTGAGCTTGATGCTGTAGTCTCCCGGTTGTTGTTCACGATATTCCCTTGAAAAAGCCGTCCTGCCTTGCATGGTGTAAATCAGAATGTTTACGGTCGATTGCTTTTGCAAAACGTATTTGATGGTGCGGCCTTTTACCGCCATGGTTGCAGGTGCGGCAATCCGGTATTCACGGGGCGCGACCCTCGATGGCGTCGACATGTCCCCCGAGCGAAAGCCTTCACTGCTCGTACCATACCCGGGCATGTATCTCCATGGCCCGTACACCTGGCCCTTGTAGGCGGTTGCCGGGTCGTACTGGATGCGCGAACGCCACCGGTAGGCCTTCAGATTGGTAATGCCGGTGACGAGTCTTTTAAGCTCCTTTCCCGCGATTCCCAGATCCGAAAACGAGAAGTCGCGACCGGTGTACGCGACGCTCTTGTCGATCGAATCACCGGAAAATGGTTCGCCGTTTTGCACGTACTCGTACACCAACCGTCCTTTTGCCCGTCCGGCAAACGATTTCGCGAACAGGCTCAAACCAACCTGGCCGTCAATGTCGGACACGCCTCCCGCTGCCAGAGGCGTTGACAGATCGGTACGATACTGGCGCGTAATGGCCTGCCGTCCCGCGCCGTTGTTGCCGTAATACACGAAGGCCGCGCCTGCATCGGTTTCGCCGTTGTCGTAGTCCCGTGCCCCTGTGATGATGTCGCCGTATCCATCGCCGTTTACATCTCCCGCTCCGCTTACGCTATAGCCGCAATGGGCTGCGGCCTGATCGGCTTCAAGTATCGCGGAGGGCGAGGCGGAAAGGCCTGATGCGCCGCCATGATACACAAAAGTCGCTCCTTCAGTGGCCTCGTCGTGGCTGTAAGTATATGCTCCCACAATGACATCACCGTAGCCGTCGCCGTTCACATCTCCCACCCCGCTTACGCTGATGCCGAACAAAGCCGAGGCCTGATCACATTCGAGCGTCGCGGAGGGCGAGGCGGAAAGACCTGACGCGCCGCCATGGAACACGAAAGCCGCGCCTTCGTCGGTCTGGCCGTTGTCGTACCAATATGCCCCTGCTATTACATCGCTGAATCCATCGCCGTTCACATCGCCCGCACCGCTCACGCTGATTCCGAACGCGGCGCCTTCCTGATCGGCTTCGAGTATGTCGGCGGAATTGGTGTCAAGACCGGTTGTCCCGCCATGATACACGAAGGCCGCGCCTTCATCATCCTCGCCATGGTCGTAATCCCGTGCTCCCACGATGACATCGCTGTAACCATCGCCGTTTACATCACCCGCCCCGCTCACACTTGTACCGAAATGCGCCGAAGCCTGATCGGATTCAAGTGCTGCATGAGGGGCGGTGGAAACACCTGCGGCGCTGCCAAGGTATACAAAGGCCGCGCCTTCGTCGGTCTCTCCATTGTCATAGTCGCCCGCCCCCGCGATAACATCGCCGTAACCGTCGCCGTTCACGTCTCCCGCGCCACTCACCGATGTACCCAAATGGCCCGCCCGCTGATCGGATTCCAACAGAGCACCGGGGATAGTGTCAAGGCCTGCTGCGTCGCCATGATACACAAAGGCCGCACCCTCATCGGTTTCTCCGTTGTCGTACCAATTCGCCCCTATGATGACATCGTCGTAGCCGTCGCCGTTTACATCACCCGCTCCACTTACCGCTATGCCGAAATGGGACGAAGCCTGATTGGATTCGAGTGTCGTCGATGCTGTGGAGGAAAGGCCTTCTGCATCACCATGATACACAAAAGCCGCGCCTTCATCGCTTTCGCCATGGTCGTAATTAGGCGCTCCCACGATGACATCGCCGTACCCATCGCCGTTTACGTCCCCTGCACCGCTCACCGCCATCCCGAAATGGGCGGACGCCTGATCGGACTCGAGCGTTGCGCCGGGGCTGGCAGAAACGCCGGATGCGCCGCCATGAAACACAAAGGCCGCGCCTTCATCGGTTCCGTCGTTGTCGTAATTATGTGCTCCCACGATGATGTCGCTGTAGCCATCTCCGTTCACATCACCGGCCCCGCTTAAGTAGAGGCCGAAGTTAGCCCCGTCCTGATCGGATTCAAGCGTGTCTACGGAATTAGTATCGAGACCGGATGTGCTGCCATGAAACACAAATACCGCGCCCTCATTGGCCTGGCCGTGGTCGTAGTAATGTGCCCCCACGACAACATCGCTGTAGCCGTCGCCGTTCACATCGCCAGCCCCGCTCACGCCGGAGCCAAAATAGGCACTGTCCTGGTCGGACATGAGCTGTATTCCCGCCGACACTCCTGAAGCGCTTCCATGGAACACAAAGGCTGCGCCCGCGTTGTTGTCGAAGGTATATGCCCCCACAACAACATCACTGTATCCGTCGCCGTTCACGTCGCCCGCCCCGCTCACACAGGCGCCGAACTGGGCGTCGGCCTGCGGTGTCAAGGATATAAGCCTTGCGGCAGGCTTGTCCGACAGACCCGATGCGCTTCCATGAAATACAAAGGCCGCGCCTTCATCGGTCTCGCTGCTGTCGTAGTAGCGCGCTCCTGCGATGACATCGCTGTAGCCGTCGCCGTTCACATCGCCCGCCCCGCTCACGATATATCCGAACCTGGCGGAGTCCTGATCTGCTTCGAGAGTGTCGCCGGGATCGTTATCAATACCTGATGCGCTGCCATAGTACACAAAGGCCGCGCCTTCATCGGACTCGCCGTTGTCGTAGAGATATGCTCCGACAATCACATCGCTGAAACCATCGCCGTTTACATCGCCCGCCCCGCTCACACCGGTGCCGAATTCGGCTCCGGCCTGATTCGCCTCCAACGTGTCGACGGAACCGGTGTCAATGCCTGATGCGCTGCCGTAAAACACAAATGCCGCGCCCTCATCGGACTCTCCGTGGTCGTAATAAGCCGCCCCCACGATAACATCGCCGTAGCCGTCGCCGTTAATATCACCCGCCCCGCTCACGCTCCGGCCGAACCTGGCGGAATCCTGATCAGCTTGGAGGATGACGGCAGGAGTGGTGGAAAGACCCGATGCGCTGCCGTGAAAGACAAATGCCGCGCCCTCATTGGACTCTCCGTTGTCATAGAGATATGCACCCACAATGACATCGCCGTAGCCGTCACCGTTCACATCGCCAGCCCCGCTCACGCTCCGGCCGAAGTACGCGGAGTCCTGATCGCACTCCAGTGTCGTTGCAGCGGTCGTGGAAATCGGGTCAACCGTCACCGGATACACGGCCCGGCTGTCGTTGACCGCAAGCTCGATAGTGCGGCCGCCGTCACGCACCTCCATGGCGGCAGGCAGGGATTTTCCGTTGGCGTCCCAGGCCTTGAGGTCTTTGTACCAGACCCGGTTCCGATACGCGCCCAGGTGATCGTTCCACTCGGAGAGCACCGCGTCACGATCCCCTTTGTCTATTGCCCGCAGGGTACCGGAAATACTCAGCCGTATGCGCAGCGGACCGTTTCCCTCCGGTTTGCTGCGGACAATAAAGTTCTGCCGCATGCCCTGTTCGGTGTTGACATACTCAACGTCGAAACCGTCGTGAGTAACTATCAGCTTCTCCCCGGCCGCGACAAAACGGGACTCATCGAGAACCGATGCCACGGGAAGGGATGCGGCGCCCTTGCCGATCGAGGTGATTTTTAATGCCGCGTTCCACTTCTCACCATATACCGTGCGCGGCTCAAGACTGAAGCCGTCGGCGTCGTAGCGGATGCGCAGGTTCTGTGCCCGGTTGGGGCTCTGCCGGCGGCCATCCGCAGAAGGCCGGCTGATGAAATACTCCGATGCGGTGATATTCTTCTGTGCCTCGGTAAGCCAGTTCCGGAATACGGGCTGTTGGGACGACGCGGAAAACGCGGTGATGCAGAGAACCGAAAGAACAAAAGAGGTTCCGCGTGTGGCGTTAGCAGATAGCATGCGTTGCTCCTTTTAATACGAAAAAGTCCACGGATTGCAGATGTTTTCGGAAAGAGAAATGGCCCATATTGTAGGCAAACCGTTGTATCCCGAAATGAACGAATGCGGACTGTGGCGATCTCGGCTGTGCTTTTGGCGGTACAACCGGGGCAATCCGCAGACGGTACTGTGGGCGCTGGGCCTCCGTCCACTCAGAGCCCTCACACCTGGCCGGTGGTGCGGGAAGAGCCTGGGGTGGTGCGCTGGGGACACCGCTGCCGTGCCCCCAAATGTCGCACCCTGAAGTGAGTTGTGTCCGATCCTGCATACCCGGACCTACGGTGCGGGTTCATACGTGATCGTGAATGTCGAACCCACAATACTTTGGTCCTCAAAATTGCTGGGCAATTGACGTAAACGATCAAAGGTTAATAAATCCGGATTGTTGTCGGGAGACAGTAGATTGAAGCCTGTATGTTCCGGAGATGTCAGATTTTTATCTGTTGGTACATCATTCCATTCGGCGGGATCGTGGCCTTCCGGGTCATAGTAGTGAAAAGTCCATGTGTCCGTTGCTTCGGTGCAGAACCAATCATCGCCGCCGCCGTCATCGTCCTTGAGAATTATCTTCAGACGGAAGTGCTGGTCCGGAGCCAGGGTGAAGGTTACTTTGGTTTCGGCGGAAAACTCGTAGGCCCAGCCCATACCGTTATGGGACCCACTGGCATCGAGAATACTCAAACGTTCAAATGTCGTCTCACCAGGTTTCTCCAGATCAGAACCGGCCTCCATCTCGAGGCCACCGCCGTCGTCTTCTTCATCCCAGGTCTCCTGGATATAGATTTTGATGTGCGTGACTGTTACACTGATCTTGTGCCCGATAACTTTCGTCGTGTACTGTTTCAGCTCATTACCAGGGCTGAAGTAGTACTTGCCGTCTGAGTGTTGCCGGTAGATGCAGAATTTCAGGTAGTAAGTCGTGCTGGCCTCGAGCCCCGTGATATCGGCAGTTCCAGTTTCAAAGGGGACAGTGAAATAGTTGTGGATATAGTCAAGTGAGTCTATTGTCTTCAGGTTGCCCAGGTTATCTTGCGGCGCCAGTGGCGCCTGCATCTTTGCCTTGTCTGTGCCAAGCAGAACCACCATTCCCTCCGCACGCTTATCTCTGGGTTCGCTCAAATTGACGACCGCCCGGCATTCAGTGTTGCTTTTCGTGACGTCGAGTGGCCTTGTGACACTGATCTTGCCCGGGTCGATGTCCGCAAGTCCCGTATTAACCGGGATCACATACCTGGCGCTGTCGGTACCGTCTTCCGAAACGGTTCTTACCACAAGGGAATCCCTGGGAAAAAGAAGCACTACATCGGCGGAATACGTTGGGGGACCATTACTAACAAGTTTCAGCGAGTCCCTTCGCGAATCGCTGCGGGTTACCGTGCAGACCAAGTAGTCTTTGGTCTCGACGGTTATGGCAGCTGTTGACGAATGGACAACGGCGGCATCGTTCAGGAACCCCGGCTCGAGGCTGTCCCTCTCGAACATACTCCCGTCACTTCCAACAATGCTCACTTTTGTGACCGTTGCGCTGGATCCCAGTCGGCGCTCAAGCGGCTTCGGATCGTCAGGATCGGGAATACCGTCGCCGTCCGAATCGACCCTTTTCGGATCCGACCTCAATGTGTCGCCGCTTCTCACCCAGCCGGTGATTTCTTCGAAGTCGGTCAGGCCGTCGCCATCCGTGTCGGTCTTTGTATCGTCCGTACCGATTAGTTTTTCCGTTCGAAGCGATATTCCATCGTAGTCCCGATCGACGCTGTAGATTATTTCGACCCGGTCATTGACTCTTATGTTGATCTCTTCCGGTTTATAACCGTCCTGCTGCATGGAGTAGAAAGCGTATGACTTGCTGTCGCGTTTCCTGTGTGCGATAAACCAGCATCCATTGAGATCCGTCTCCTGCGCAACCCCATCGAGCGATACAATCCCCGATTTTCCGTTTGAGGTTCCCATTTCGTAATCCAGGTCGAGCGTCTGCAATATATCCTGGAGTGTTGCCGCATGATAAATATCGGTAAGGCTTTTATGCTCCGGATTGTATTTGTAAAGCGTCGCCACTCTGTATCGCAGGGGATCTTTCCCCTTTCCCGGCCCGAAGTCGACCAGGATGTCGGCGGTGCGGGCCGGCACGTTGGTCATGACGCTCGTGAAGTCCGTTTTCTTTCCCTCCTCATCGGTATAGCTGAGCAGGCATCCCGTTATCTCGCACACAAGCGCTTCACCCTGGCACGCCAGCTCCCTGGTAAGCTCAAGGGTAAGGTTGTCGTTGAGAAACCATTGCGGCTCCTTGCGGTCGCCGGGAGGAAGGGTGAACGGCTGGAAAACAGCAAACCGTGTATCGGGATAAAGCGCGCAGCCCGTGCCGACGAATCCTTCCCTGCTTGAATAATCGATTGTATAGCAGGATATGATGAGATTCTCCACCGTGTATCCGATCGATCCGGTATTCTTTACGGCAAAAGGAACCGCGATAACGCCGCCCGTTGCATTCCAGGAGCTGTCCTCCATCTCCGAAAGGGCCTGATTGAAGGATTGTTCATAGCCGGAGGTTCGGGAAGAGCCATATTCTGTGGTGGTGCCCTGGGTGTAACTTCCATGAACTCCCACTGTGACCTTACCGCTCCATTTATCTGGCGTAATCCCGTATCCTACCTCAGCTTCCACCTTCCAACCGTGCTCCATGGTAAAACTGCTGCCGTACGATTCGCTCTGTGTAGAACTGTTCTCTATCTCTTCACCCTTTTCCACGGTCTTGGTGCGGGAGGAGGTTTTTCCCCGCTCTTCGATAAAATCGATATCCGGATACCCCTTCATCTCCAAGGCGATTCTCGGGAGGTCGGCGATTAACGGGTGCCACTCCCTTCCGCTGCCTTTGTGCGCCTCCTCATAGTCATCGAAGCCGTCACCGTCCGTATCCTTGGATCGGGGGTCGGTCCCGTACTTCTTGATCTCATCGTCATTAAGCAGCTTGTCGCCGTCCCAGTCTCCCGAATCGAGAATCTCCGGTTCGAATGCGATACCGGTTATATCTTTTAGATTATAGGAAATCGATCCCGAGTCGAGTTCTATGATAACGGACTTGTAGGTTTCGGCCGAATCCTCTTCAAATCCGATTTTCCCGATTGCATGGAGAAACCAGTTCTTTGTAATTGAATCGCACACCAGTTTGAGCGAATCGCCCTTGCCGGTGAAAACCAGACTGTCTATAGTGCCGAGCGTGAACTCGGTTGTGGCGCCGTTCGCCTCAACACACAGTTTCTGCCCCCATCCTGCATGGAGCACCCCCGAAAAAAGACAACAAATAGACGAATATATTAAAATTGTGTTTTTCATTATCCACCTCCCGATATGAGATTACCTCAGCGTGATAAAATTTCTGACGATAACTTTGTCGCCGATAACGGCTTTCGCGAAATAAAATCCACCTGGAAGGGATTTTCCCGATCCACTAGAATTCAGGTTGATTCTGTACATACCGGGCGTTTTTTCGGAGAGGCTAATGCTCCTGACAATACGACCGTAAGCATTGTATATCTCGACTCGCGCAGAGCTTTTCCTATCAAGCATCAGGGTCAGGTACCGGCCTCCGGAATTGACCGCCATGTCGGTAACCAATACAGGGTGGTGCCGTTGCATCCTGACGTGTGCCTCCGCGGTGCTGAAAGAGATTTTCTTCACCTCAGAAGTCGAAATCCGTTTCTGCGTTCCGTCGGAAAGGTAGAGGACCATAATTTCCGCATTCACTTCAGCCGCGAAGAGGAGTAATGAGGCAAGGAGGAAGAATCGCTTCATACACCCTCTTAAGGGTGCGTACAATTTCAACAGGAAATGCATAGCGCCTCACTTTTTTGGGGTTATCATTGAACAGACCATTTTGTGCTGCAATTAAAAAATACTCTAATTATTATATATGTCAAGAATACCGCCAGTTAAAAATTGTTAAATTACGAGCAAGTAGCTGATATTTAATACAAATTAAATTGGCCATACTTTCCGGTATCGATATTTGGAATCCGCCGGAATGGTGAGAAGCACCGGCATCGGGGCGGTTATGCAGCCATCCGATGCGACATGCTCCTTCGGGCGAACGTATCCCGTATAGTTGAAGCGGTTTAACTGAAGAACGCCCGATCAGGCTTTCAATACCTCTTTCAGCCTTGCGGCAGCCCTCTCCAGCATGTCGCGGAGCTGAGAGGGAGTAGTGCAGGTCCGGAGAACGAACTCCGCCGTGTCGACAATCTGCGACCATCGGGGCCTGTGCGGCAGCGAATCCACCCGCAGATATTTATCGAGTGTTTGCGTTCGTTGCCATCCATCCAGATTCGTATATACCTGCCACAGGCGTGATCTGCGGGCAAGTTCGAACTTGTCCTTTCCGCCTGCTTCGATCCAGTACTCAACCGCCCTGTTCATGACTTCCACAGCCAGGCCCCGCAAGTCCGCATGGTCTCTTTGTTCATCGAGAATCTGATAAACCGATTCAAGCGCTTTGTCGATAGACCGGATCTGCTCGGAGAACTCCGATGCGACATCAGGCTTGTTGCCGGTTGTCACCGCCAGCGTATCATCCAGCGCGCGAATCCGGGCGCGATTCCTGTTCAACTGTTCGACGATCGACAACACCACTGATGCCGGGAGCGGACGGTCTGGTTCCGGCTCAACCGGGGCTGGATGGTATACCACCGCAACGCAGAGGCGTTCTTCCTCAAGGTCAGCAGGAATAATAACCAGGTCACGACAGATGATCGTGCCGTCGCTTTTACGCAGATTCACCCCGCTGATGCGCACGGTGGCGGCACATGCAAGCTGCTGCTCCGAGGGCGGAGGCATTGTCGCGGGTCCGCAGTCCGGCGAATCGACCACGACGGTGTGCGAGTGTCCCAGAAGGCTCTCTTCACTACTCCCGACCAACGTCTGGAAGGCGGCATTGCAGAACGTGATGTCCCAGTTTTCGTTGACCGCAAACACCGGTTCGTCAACCGTATCCAGAATACCTTTCAACCGGTGATGAGCAGTCTGGAGATGAACGAGTACCTGTTCGCGACGGTAGAGCTCCTCCTGCAGCCGGCGGTTATCTTCGATCGCCCGGTAACCTTTTTCAAGTTTGATATGCAGCCCGACGCGCGCCAGGAGTTCCTCCTTGACGACCGGTTTGCGGATGTAATCGTTGGCTCCGGCGGAAAAACCCGCGAGCTGGTCCGGTAATGAATCTCGTGCGGTCACCATGATAACCGGAAGCTCGTTAGGCGAGTATTGCCTGCGTAGACGACGACATACGTCATAGCCGGAGATTTCCGGCATCACGACGTCCAGTAACACGATCTCCGGTCGGAAACCATTCGTGATTCGCTCGAGCGCCTCAACGCCCCCCGTTGCGGAACAGACCGTAAAACCCGATGCGGTGAGATGATTGGTCATCACCTGTAGACTCACCGGATCGTCATCCACAACGAGCACCTGAGCGGACTGGAGGGCATCGACTGGTTGCCGCACGACGGACACGGACTCAAGAGCCGGCGCAACGACATCGGGCCGTTGCTTCGCGGATGGTATCGGAAGTGGATCGGATGCCCCCGGCATCCGCGATCCTTCAGCCGAAGCGCCTTTGTCAATGGGCACCGTGAAGGTGAATATCGATCCCCGTCCCGGCGTTGATTCCACGCTTATCGCTCCGCCGTGGAGTTCCACCAGATGTTTACTGATCGCCAAACCAAGCCCCGTGCCGCTGCCGCGCCAGGCGCTGCCCTGCACAGCCTGCTCGAACGGCTCGAAGATCCCCTCGAACTTGTCCGCGGGAATGCCGATGCCGGTATCGCTCACACTTACGACGGCCATGCCGTCTCGAAGCGCCGCTTCAACCGTAACCGCTCCCCGGTCGGTAAACTTGATCGCATTGCCGACAAGATTATATAACACCTGCTGCAGCCGGTTTTCGTCTCCCCGGATTTGCGGCATTTCCGGAGTGATCGAGTTTACCAGAGATATACTTTTTTTCTCGGCCAGCGGGGCGCTCATGGCCAACACCGTGTCCGTCAATCCATGCAGGTCAACACCGGCGACATCGAGGACCACGTCGTGGTGCCGAAGCTTTGAGAAATCCTGAATTTCGCTTACCAGGTCGGACAGACGCCTGCCGGAATCGACGATCATTCCCAGTTCCGCGGCAGCCTTATCAGGCAGTGCGGCGCGCTCCCGCTCAAGAATCGATTCGGCAAGCCCTACCATGCCGTTGAGCGGTGTGCGAAGCTCATGGGAAGTATTTGCCAGGAACTCATCTTTCAGTATATCCAACCGGGTGAGACTGACATTTTTCTCCTGGAGTTGCGCCGAGAGCAGTTCGGCGGAAATGAATGCGTTCGAATAGCGTCTCATCAGGACAAATGCCTGCGAAACGATCATGGACAGCAGACCCACATCGACGAGATTCATTGTGTGAATGATACGCCGGTCGTAGAGGATATCGTTTGTCGCCGCGATCATGAAAAGCACGAAACCGCCAAGGACCATCCAGGCTCCTTCCTGTTTGCGCAACAGGCCCCGAACCACGACCATGGTTCCCGGAATGAAAGTACAACATGCGATGGCTTCATATGCCGGAAGAAACCGCCCCGAGAACCGCACCGGGGCACATACGATCATCAGGGCGAACAGCGTTCCCAATCCTGCAGAGATTCGCTTGATCCATCGCATGCGCGTATCGGGGTAAAGACTGCAGAGGAAAAGAAACGTAGCCGGCACTCCGAGCGCAAAGGGCAGATACTCCGCTTTTGTCATCAGGTCATAAGGGACATCGTGCCAAAGCAAGGTCACTAAGCGCCCGTTTGTGCCTTCAATGAAAAACCGTATCCCCCACAATAAACACACGCAGGCAAAACAGAGAAACGACCGTTCCCCGGGACGCATGGCATGCAGTCCGAAATGGTAGAACGCGGACGCCATAAGTATTGCGATGAGCACCAGATCAAGCAGATGCATCATCATGCGTTGTGTTGTCGTCAGCGGACCCGAAGACATCGTGATCCTGAAGCCCGGGCCGCCGCGAGCGCGGTGAAAATTCGAAATCTGCAGCACCGCATCCAGAACGTTCGTGTCGGGCTCGATCGACGCCGTCCGGCATAACGCCTGGGGCCGTGAGGCATTACGATTGGTACCTGCCAATCCGTTGGACAAGACCTCCCTGCCGTTGATCCACAACCGGTAAGCGGTGTTTTGTTCTATGATGCGTAACGAAACCGTATCATGGTTGGAGGGCAGCATGATCCGCAGTCGAAACGTCGCATACCCGTTACCGCCTAGAACCGAGTCGCCTGAGACGACGCCATTCCAGAATCCGGGAACCCTGAAACAGCCGGTCTTTGTCGGTTTGCGTTCATCTAAAAAATCATGCGGCTTCAGAAGTTTTTTCCAATAGAAATCCCATTCTCCGTCAAGATCGAATGTCCATTTTTTTTCTATTGAAAATTGTGCCAAGTCAAGCATGCCGTCAAACGCATACGGACGGTCCTTTCCATGGCTTCCAACCGTCATGCAAAAGAAACTGAAGACGGTTAACAAATATTTTCTTAAATCAAACATGATTAGGCGCACATGCGGTTTGTACTACGGAAATAATGCTTTTAAACGCACTATATATGAGAAGTTACCGGTTCCGGCACGTCTCCACGCTTGAGAAACGGCGCAATGCATCGATAGAGAATTTTAATTTTATCGTAATGATAAGCTTCTTGCAAGCCTCCATTTCAGATGGAGGATTATAGGATGGAAAGACCATACATCGGGCTGGAAAAGGAGGCACGTGGGAGGAGGGGGATTAGGCTTCAGGCTTTAAAAATTTCTTCACTCCCTGCCCCGGAGCATTAAGGCGCTTATCCCGCATCGCCCCCTTTAACAGCTTCACCTCGACTCCCTCACAGTCCCACCAAACCGCATCCGGGGCCGGCCTGGAGCGGAGAATGAGCTCTTTGGTTTGTTGGAGCACCGGCAGATCGGTTTTTTTCACAATGCCGCTTCCACTTTCAATATCGATGCTCACGCCGCCGCAGCTCGGGAGTTTCAGCGAGAGCTGCCGAATCCCTCCCGGCACGCTCTTCGTATGATCGAAATGCTGCATCGCGAAGTGGCCCGTAGTAAAGGGCAATTTTGGCGCAGCGAAGCGAAACCCCCATACCCGCTGATGCTGGTGGCATGTTCTGGCTGTCTCTTTCTTCTTTAGAGGCGGTTTAGTGTTGATCTAGTTCTTTTTGCATTCTTTCTATTTCAGGTTTGCTATTCATGTCCGTATTATTTATGTCCGTACTAAAACAGATTGTAACTTTCTGGTTGTTGCCATTCATATCGAAACTGACATCTGCTGAATATCCGTTAATCCCTGCCGGATCAATTTTTCCCCACGACCATTTACCTTCAGCAAATACAGCCTTATAACTATCAGGCGAAAAAAGCTCTTTTGTATAAAGCTTCAGGCATTCTTTGTTGGCGATTGCCGATGCTAATTCTGCCGCAGTTTTTTCATTTAATCGATCACAACCCAAAAATGAAATAATAAATAACGAAATGAAAAAGGTTTTCATAAATGTCTCCGGATTGCTTTTATTATCATGAAAAATATCCGGTTCTTGTTCATAGGGAAGCAAAAGCTGGTGAATTTCCTGCACAATGCTCCCGCCATTTCAGATGGTGGAATAGGGGCTGGAAATAATATAAATCCGGCAGGAGTAAGGGGCAATGAGTGAGAAGGAGGAAGGAGGAAAAGGAGTAAGCGTCCACCAGCGCAGCTGGTGGCTTTCTGATAGCGGCATAATAGAATCAGTGCGCAGCACTGGATACAATCCTGCGTAAATCACTTTCAAATAAAGTCAATCGATCAAAAACCTGGCCATCATCAGCGCATTGTCGTACGTTCCATCTATTTTCCGGTGTCGGATGAATTCCCCCTCTTTCGCAAATCCCATTTTTTCATAGAGCCGTATTGCCGTTGTGTTGCTCATGAACACTTCCAGTTACACTTTTTCGATGGCATTATGTTGTCGCGCATGCGCCATGATCATTGAAAGCAGCGTTTTCCCTATTCCCCGGCCGCGATATGCCGGCAGTACCCCCAGCCCGAGAACACCAACATGCCTCATGCCTGCAAACGCTGCTGTGCTTCAGTCAACTCGACATGCCGGGAGACAGGCGGCCGACATGCCTCAAGCAGCTTCGCATGCCCCTCCCCTCGCCCTATTTTCCCCGTCCCTCGTGAGGTTTCACCCGTCCCTCGCTAGGTTTTACCCGTCATTCGTTCCGGGATCCCAAAGCATTTGAATCACGAATCCCTGCTAAACCGCCGGCATTAAAAATTTCTTTTTCATGAATTTCAATCACTTCAGAAAAAGAAAGAAAACGGGATCCACGAGTCATTTCGCTCGTTTGACGCCAATTAATATGCTTTTTGGAGGGTATTCCTCAGCTGAAAGCCCCGCAATCGTATAAAAGATCCTGGGAATTACCAGATAGGTACCGTCTCCCACGATACGGCTGTTCCGGGTTGTCCCATCCCACCATATTCCGGAGGAATCAGTGGTGATGAGGTACCACGTCGATCCGTCTTTAATAACTTTTCCGTTGACCCGGTTGAAATATGATTGAAACATCGGAGTGTTCCGCATATCTTCGGGGAACCGCTTTATCACATTGCCGACCTTGTCGTAAAAGGTGGCGCACACCTTGTATTCCGTGGTCATGGCGACCTTTGTTTTTGTGGTGATGCGGATAGTGACGCCATCATCGTTGATCGGACTGAACGGATTGGGGCCGACCCGTATATTCAGATGCAGGGGAGGCCTTCTAATAAATAGCGCCACCCGTTTGTTCCTCCCGTTGCCCTGAACGTTATTGTTGCCGTCAACGATATTGTCGCTAATCGTCGCATCGATCCAGGATGAGTCACCAGCCGCCGGTGCGGGGTCGGCCGTGACTTCCGTTACGATAAACCGGTAGTAGTTTTCCCGCTTACCGTTTCCGGCGGTGTCGAGAGAAACGATTGCCGGATTTCGAACGGACACGATGTAGCGTTGACCGCCGGCGTTTTGAAAAAGGAACGGCCGGCCGGCCATGGGAAGATGCCCAAGCGGCTCGGAAAATTTAGCGTAGACGGTATCGGGAGCTGATCTGGTATCATCCAGATATTCGCCGAAGTAATATCTCATTGCGACAAGCACCGGCGCAGCTCCTTCCTCGACAATGGCTTGCCGGGTATTGGCGGTCTCATAATCCTTGAACCGTACCATTAGATGCATCGGTCCCGATGTCCTGTCCTTCAACACACTGACGGGAAACAGCGGTACTGCGACATTCACGTCAACCGTATCACCTCCCGCCCCCGTTCCAATCCTTGTGTATTGTGCCGGCGTCGCGCTTCCCGTGGCCCCGTTCCATACGATACCCATCTCCATGGAGTCAAGAAGTACGGGTTTATTAAAAATGATGCGTACCCTATCGACCATACCGTCGGCGTCACGGTCCTCATAGACCGCCTTGACGATATCCGGAGGAATTTTCTTTATGCTCAGTACCGCCGGACGGTTGAGCGGATGCGCCCTGTTGCCGAAGCCGTCTACAATCGGGCCGCTCGGGGTGATTCTCAGGCTGTCGCCTTCTTTCGGGGACGAACTCTCCGTGGTGAACGGAACAACCGTGATGATCGAGCGGCCGTTGGCATGCGGAAATGCCGCGATGACCATAAGCGGCACCTCGGTGAATTCTCCATTGCCATTGCCCTTCAGAAGGGTTAGACACTGGTCTTTGACGATACTGTAATCGACCGGTTCCGTGAAATCCAAAACCAGCGTATCGTTTCCCGCCTTCAGCCGTTCGATCAGCAGCGCATTCGCGATAAGCGGCCCCACGCTGTCGGCCAGCGCAAAGGGAGATTTGACGGTACGTTCATCGGGTGACGAAGGGTCTTTGCCGTAGGCCAGCCCGAGGCTGCCGTTCCATCCGGTATACCGGGTGATTCCTTCGGGAAACGGGACGGGCAGGGTTATTGTCAGATGAGCGGAATCCGACGGGTCGACAGTATAATCATTCTTTCGTATCATCCGCCAATCACTGCTGTCGGGCCAACATACCCGTATCGAGTCGGGAATCTTGGTCGAATAAAGAGTATCATAATATAAGATTTCGATCCTGGTGACACTGCCGTCGCCGTTATCGGCAAGGCAGAAAGCCTCTCTGATTGCCGGTATTGCAGAAAACTGTCCCTTTTTAACGATAATGACCCACGGACCATTTTCGGGAATATTGGGTGATTTGGTGCTGATTTCCTGGTCGTCCATTGCCAGCAGATAGAAATCGACTCCCGGTGAAAGCACGACATCCTGCGGTATCACTCCTTCGTAGATATTACCCGATTGCAGCGTCATAGCTGTTTTGGAATACTCGCCCGTACCGTCGCTGGTCCTGTAGAACAGTTTGACGTTTGCTACCGCGCCGTCGTCGTTTACAACAGCAGTGATGGTAAGCGGGCTGTTTTCCGGCTGTTGTGTATTGATCAGTGCCCAGGTTGACGGGGTAAGTGTTATCATCGGTGGCTGGTTTTCATCCCTGCCGACGAAGATGACCCACGGATCGGTTCTGGGACTGAAGACCTTCGGTGATTTACCGGAAAGGTCGAACTCGTCGGTGGCGACAATGTAAAAGTCAACTCCGGGTGAGTGCACGACATCCGCCGGGAGTACAACATGGTAGGTGGTGCCCGAAGTGAGGGACATGGGGATTTCAGTATACACACCATTACCGCCGGTGGTCCGGTAATATATTCTGACATCGGCAAGAGTGCCGTCATCGGTAATATCTGCGGTGATGGTTAACGACGTGTCCGCGGGCTGCCGGGTGTCGAGAAGCGCCTGTGTCGCATCGGTCAGGATGATTACCGGCGGCTGGTTCGATTCATCCCAGTATGCGGTATCGCGTGCGGTGCGGTTGTTATAATTTACTGATACGATCACGGTGTGGGTATCGCCGTTGAATATGGTGTCGGAAGTCCTGTAGCTGAGGATATACCGCGATCCGAAACTGTTTCTGACCTCCTGGTTTAGTTTCGCAAGTTTTTCGGGACTGATCCCGTCCAGAATATACCCTCCTGCTCCATTAGACAATATCTTGTTGTCGAACGAGTAATAACCGACCTCGACATGATATATTATCACGTTATTGTTGACGGCGCTGTCAACAGTCTGCCATCCGTCGCTGGTGTTATAGAGAAAGCCGCTGGCGTACATCAGGATAATACGCGGTTCCATCTCATGAAGCAGTTGACTTACTCCGAGATTGACGCCGCTGTTGGGATTGTTCATCCCGGTTTGAACCAGGCCGTCCACGGCTCTGTTCAGTGCCACGGTGTCGCCGGTCATTTCCTGAACCAGATGTCCCGTATGATCATAAGCGACAACCGCACAACGATCATTTGGAGTCATTGAGGCAATAAATGTTTTTGCCGCCATAATCGTCTCGCTCAAATCCTTGTCTCTCGCCATGTATTTGCTTTTGTCAATTACCAGGCAGACCGACATGCCACCGGCTTCCGCTACAGAGGTGCAACTGAACGGCGGTGCGTTTCCGTCTTCATGCAGGGTAAAGCTGGAGGAATCGAGGCCGGTAACACCTCTTCCGGCACTGTCGGTGACTGATACACTGACACATATATCCGGATGTCCTGATATGTCAACATCCGTTATGGTGACTTCAGGTTTGAGTTCCGTACCGGTATAACTGAAGTTGGCACGTATAGTAGCTTTCCCTCCTGTTACCAGTGCCTTTGCCATGGTCCGGCCTTCGGCCGGATACGGGTAGTTGAGAGTAACATTACCCTCAATAACCGACCATGAAGCAAAGCGGTAAGAGTCATCGGGTATGGCGGTAAACACCAGCGTTTCTTTTCCGGGAGGCGAAAATATCGTATCATAACGGTTGATATTTCCGTGGCCATCGGTCTGAACGATCAGGGTATCCGCGGGTGCCGTGGTGAGTACCGCCCGTACCACCGCACTGTCACTGTTGATGATGACCGATGAGGTTGTGGAAGCTGGATCGGTAATTGTCACATCTCCGCTTACCACTTCCCAGTGGCTGAAAGGCGAGATAGATATATAATAATTATTGCTTACGTTTACGGTTACTGCTTTACCCCTGAGTACCGTATGCGGTACATCAACTATCGGTGTAGTAAACACAGTACCGCTGTAACCGCCTTTTCTTTCAAGAGTGAGGACTGCCGCGGGTTCGTACCATATGGTGAAATCATCGGCTGAGTGTAGGTAGGCGGTATCGGCGGAAACGGAGAAATAGTGTTCCTCTCCTGCCGTAACCGCTGAAACAAAGCACGATAACGTTCCCTCTTCAATGTTGGAACTGCCTCCGCCAAAAACCGTCAGAGTCGGATCTTTCCCGAAGTAATGGAGTCTGTAATGGAAAATTGCATCCATTTCTTCCACAACGACTCTGTAAACCCCTGCGGCAGGTGTGGTGAAACGAAACAGTATCCCGGACAGATTGCCGTTCTGTTTACTGGTGTAATGTGTGGCGAAATTGTATTGTTGACCGTCAGGGGTTATCTCGTACAACTTTCCTCTTTCAGTAAAATGCGCCTTAACAGATGCATCGCCGCTATAGAGGATTACTTGCGTACAAGGTATCTGCTCTACTACCGGCTCTCCGTTTATTATCTCCCATCGGTCAAAAATGTAACCACTGTCCGGGTATGCGGCTATTATGTTACCGGCATCGGCGCCATTTCCCCTGAGGCCTTGCTTGGCGCTAACGGTTCCTGACGGCAAGGTGGTTCCGTGGGGGCCGGCGGTTACGGTCAGGTTATAGGTCTGAGAGCCGGCAGACAGGAAACCGAGACTGATGATCAGCAGTAATTTTATGACAGGCATCGAAGTCTCTCCCGGGGGATATGGCATCATTATATCAATGTAATTTTACCGTTTTTTATCAGCTCATGCTTCAATTTTCAAGCACTAGCCTGACGCCGGTCGATCAGCACCGGGTTTGAGCGTTATACGGCGTACGATAACTCGTGTAAAAACATCATGCTGCAGTTCCTCAAAGGCTTCGGGGTCACCTCGGGTAACTAGATACGGCTGTTTCATCCGACATCTTCCCTCCGACGGTACGTGCCTGGATATACAAAGTGTAAACCTCTGCCGGCCTGAATAACGTTATGGACAGTGTTTTCCCCGCAAGCCAGGACGTAAAGGTATCGAAATACAGCGTGGCGGTATCCGTGCATGAATCCGTATCGGCACAGGTATCGGTGATCGACATGATACCGATACTGGAGGTACTGTCGTACGTACCGGCCAACGATCTGTTGTATATCCTTATACGGTGTAAAACCGGTACTCCGTAAATCGCGGTCGCGCTGGTGATTTGAAACATCAGCGTGGCGGTTGCCCCCACATCGTAAAGTGTATCTCCGGTAATTTCCGGGGGCGTGAGGGCAGGGATCACGATGACGGTATACGGTTCCGATTTGTCGGAAGGCAATGCCGCCGCCGTATCGCACCACGCCTCGACCCTGAACTCATATGTCCCGGCACTGTCCGGGACGTATCGGATCTCCGTTTCCGATGTCCAGCCGGTTATCGTTTCACCATTGAAGAAAAATCGATACAGCGGGGCTGAATCGCAGGAAAGCGGTATGACTTCTATAGTGATGGTATCGTAGATCGTTTCAAGAATCCGTTCGCCGGATTCGATGAGGATGGTGTCGTATCCATAAATGGTATCAGCGACATTCGTAAGCGACGGAAGCGGGGTTACACGGCTTCCGCCTACCGTAAGGTTCCATTTGAACACCGAATAGGCGCCATACGGGTCGGCCACCTGGATCAGTATTCCGGACAACCAGGCTTCCGACGGTGCGGGCGTCCATGAGAAGGCACCGCTCATACTGTCGATCGCACACGATTGCAGGGCCGTTATCACACTGTAGACCACCCGGTCCGAGTCGGGATCCGATGCATGAATAAGGAGCGAATAGGCGGTATCGACATAGACGGTTTCCGGCAACTGCACGGAAACATCGTCTATCCGGGGAGGCCGGTTACCTTGACTAATAGTTATCGAATCGCCGGGAATGATTTCAAGATTCCGGGTATAGACCAGCGTCTGTTTTAACAGGGAATCGTGTTTCATCACGTCGTGTAGACCGGCGGGAACGCCGATGAGTTTCACAAGGTTCGCTATGGCACCACCGAGCGCATTCGCCGCCGAGGTACCTTTGATGTAAAAACGGGCGGAAGAATCACCCGTCGGACCGCTGTCGATAATGGTAACGACCGACGTTTTGCGCAGCGTGGTGGCGAACAGGTCCGATTCGTCGCCCGCAACCGTATAGGGACCGTCAAGGAGCGCACAGGCATGCCCGCCGTCGAATGCGTAAAGGTAGTACGCCCCGGACGGTACCCCTATAAATTCATAATTTCCCGCGCTGTCGGTTGTTGTCGAACAGACTATGCCGCTGCCGTTGTCAAAGGGATTGAATCCCTCCGCGACAAGTTGAACGTACAAGACGGAGTCACTCCCCTCCCCACCATTTAAGGCCCCGGATATCCTTGCGTTCCCCTGCTCGGCGGAACCGCCCGTCATGCAGTTTAACATGATGGAATAGCTACACATCGTCACCAGCACGATGCGATGTATACTAGTCCTGATGTTCATCCGGCGCCGCCTTTTCGTTGAAATTGCTCACGGGAAACAGTTGGACTCCAATATTGTAAACGCGGTCGGATGAACGGTCATTGTCGACGATCAGTGCGACCCGGTCCATGAATTCGCGAATCTCATGTTTTATCATAGGATAACTTTCAGGCGATATGCCAATCACCATTGTTCTGATATCACGCATTGACTGCGGAAATTCATGAACGGCATCCGCCCCGCGTCGGGTCATTTTTTCATTGAAGTTGCGGATTCCGATTGAAGTAACTTCCGATCCGGAAGTGATCGCCTGGCTGGTCTGCATGTAGGTGCCATCCTCCCGAAGCTTCAGAAATCCTTTCTGTATAAGGAACCGCATACCCTCCTGTGCCTCCGACTTTTTTATCGGAGGATTGACCCCTTTGGCAAGTATACCGTAATCCCCCTTCCAGGGGATAATACAGGCAAGTTCCCGCAGAATAAGAAGGTACCATTTTGAATACAGAGCGTATTGATCGATTGGTACGATCTCCTGTGGAATTTTACGTTTCAAAGCCTGCATCTGCTCCAGATACCGCGTCTTCTCCTCCATACTTTTGCTCTGATTGAAATGCACCAGCGCTATAAAATAGTTCGCATCCATGGGACTTAAATCCAACCCTTTATTAAACAGAGGCAACATCTTCGAGGTGAGGTTCCGTTTTCCGTCAACAACTTCCTTGAAAATGGTGGGGGATTTGAGCCCGGCCTTGAGGCAGAAATAACGGTACGAGAAAAAAGGGAACCGTTTTTTACGGTCTTTATAATAATCCCTGAGAAAAAGACGGAAATCGGTGTAGGTTTCAATGCGTTCCATACATGAAAATATAGCTGATAATCAGTAATTTAACAATTTATTAGTACAGAATATGTTTAAATATATATATTTTAGGTGTATTTCAATATTTATTGCATAATTTTCAGTACAACATGGCTTCGCCGGTACACGAAACGGCACCCGGATCCGTTATATCGTTCCCGGGTTTCCGGGAGGAGGCACATAACACCGGAATAAGTCACAACAAGACGGGATAAAGTCTTACACGGAAGCCGCATATCAACCGCGGAATAGTTATGGTAAATTGTACTGGTTTTCAGTACAAAAAATAGGATCGGCGTATCGTACGGTGGAGTCCTCTATATTTGAATATCAATAATCGACAAATCAGGTAAAAGTTGATTTTGAAAGTATAACCTAAATTGAGCGATTAAGACGCTGCTTTGCAGACTTCTTTGCGCTGCTGCTGCAGATGCCGGTAAATACGCCACTGCGAAA